>NZ_BAAIGC010000027.1:0-71917 GCF_054653495.1 Nocardioides sp. AN3 | reverse complement strand
CAGCACGACGATCTTCACGCGAACTCCTTGTCCGATCCGGTCAACTGATTCACCGCTCCGGTGGTGGGTGGTGTGATCGCACGACATCGCGGGCACGCACAACCACCAACGGCTGCCCGAGTGGCGACCACTGCCGCGAGCCCGAGGGGCAGCAACAGGTCGCCAGGCGCGAGGCGGTGCGACTCACTCCTCCCTGGAAGCCGATGCCCTGGGGATGCGTTCACGACTCAGCTGCCCTCGCGCAGCCGTGCCTTGACCTCGGCGGTGAACTCGGCGGTGCTCGCGTCACCACCCAGGTCGCGAGTGCGGACGCCGGCGGCGAGTGCGCCCTCGAAGGCCTCTGTCAGTGTGAGCGCCGCCTTCTCCTCGCCGAGATGCTCGAGCATCATCGCACCAGCCCACATCTGGCCGACCGGGTTGGCGATTCCCTTGCCGGCGATGTCAGGTGCGGAGCCATGCACGGGCTCGAACATCGACGGATACTCCCGCTCGGGATTCAGATTGGCGGAGGGGGCGACGCCGATCGACCCTGCGACGGCTGACACCAGGTCCGACAGGATGTCACCGAACAGGTTCGAGGCGACGACGACGTCGAGCGAGCCCGGATCGAGCACGGCTCGCGCGGCGAGCGCATCGATCAGGACGTGCTCGTGCCTCACAGTCGGGTAGCCGGCGAGCACGCCGTCCACGACCTCGTCCCAGAACGGCATCGAATGGATGATCCCGTTCGACTTGGTCGCAGACGTGAGGCTGCCGGAACGCTTCTCGGCGAGGCGCGCGGCGTAGTGCGCGACGCGCTCCACTCCGCGTCGGGTGAACAACGCCTGCTGGATGGCAACTTCCTCGGGGCGTCCTCGATACGCGCGGCCGCCGATCTCCGAGTACTCGCCTTCGGCGTTCTCGCGAACGATGACCGTGTCGAGATCCTGCGCTCCAGCAACCCTCGGGGTGACGCCCGGCAGGCATCTGACAGGGCGGAGGTTCACGTACTGCATGAACTCGCGGCGGATCGGGATCAGCAGACCCCACAGGGTGACGTGATCCGGGATCCCCGGCATGCCGACGGCGCCGAGGAAGATCCCATCTCCGTCTGCCAGTTGCTCGATGCCGTCCGTCGGCATCATCGCGCCCGCGGACAGGTAGCGCTCCGAGCCCCAGTCGCGCTCTCGCCAGTCGATAGCGAAGCCGTGAGTCGCCGCGACCGCATCGAGGCACTCAACGGCGGCCGGCATGACCTCCTGACCGATGCCGTCACCGGCGATGACATCGATGGTGTAGCCGGCGGTCACGCGCGGTCCCGCCAGTTCACTGGCGAGATGGACAGAAGGAATCGACTGCCGACCAGGGCGCCGTATTGGAGGGTGGTTCCCTTCGGGATGACGATCAGGCCGCCGGCGTTGGTGACCACCTCGCGGGTCGCGGCACCCTCGTGGATGAGAAGGCGAGCGCGACCTTCGATGACGTAGATCGTCTCCTCGTACTGAACGGTCCAGGGGTCGCTGAGCCCGCTGGAGTGGAACTCCATGAAGTAGGTGCCGAGCTCGTCGAGGCCACACTCGGCGGTCGCGTGCTCAATGGTGGCGGGTCCGAAAGGCTTGTCGTGGTGGGGGTGATAGCCCGGAGTTGAGACCGACGGCTTCATCATGTGTGCTCCGTAATCAGGGGTATGGCGCGGGAGGCCTGAGAATCAGTCGTGCGAAGCGAGATCAGCGAAGAGGTCGAGGCGACGCAGCGCGAGTCCCGGTGCCTCGGGCGCGGCTCGCGAGGCCATCAGCAGGTCGTGGTCCAGCGTCGCTAGCACGACTTGCTCGTGATCGCCGTCGGCGATCGCCAGAAGTCCGTCGTTGACACCGAAGGTCTTGTCGACCGGGCCGGCGACGAGCGCGCGGCCGACTGCATGCATCGGGGCATCAGTCGGCAGGCCGCTGGAGCCCACGAGCGGTGACATCACGACGTAGAGCTGGTTCTCGATCGCCCGTGCCTGACAGCCGGTTCGAACGCGGTGCACTCCCCGGCGGTTCCACGTCAGCGAGGGGCACAGGATCAGGTCGACGCCCTTGCCGACGAGGTAGCGCGAGAGCTCCGGGTACTGGATGTCCGCACAGATCAGGATCCCGGCGGTGAACGGGCCGAGCTCGGTAACCAGCAGTTCGTCGCCGCCGCGAGCCCCGAGCTCGTGCTCCTGAGGGGTCAGATGCGTCTTGTCCTGGATCTCGACGCGCCCATCGGGGTGGGCGACATAGGCGGTGTTACGCAAGGAGCCGTCCCCGGCGAGCCGGTTGTGGCTACCCCCGACGATCACGACGCCGTACCGACGAGCAAGCTCAGAGACCGAGACCGAGATGGCCTCAGCGTCCTGGGGAAGAACGGACCAGTAGTCCGAGGTGATCGACTTCGTGGTCACCTCGTGGTCATCGATCGCCCCCAGCAGACCGGTGCTGGCGAGCTCCGGGAACAGCACCAGCTCGGCACCTTGCTCGACGCTCAGCCGCACCATCGACTCCACGTGGGCGACGAACTCCGGCAGGGATCGCTCAGCCCTCAGCTCGAACTGAACGGCAGCGACCGTCAACGACGACATCGTGTTTTCCTCTCGGCAGACCAGCGATGTCCACGCTAGGTCTGCCGAGGCCGAACGCCCACTGGTCGATTTTCACAACCGCCGCAGGACGGCTGGAAATGTTCCGAAGCCGAAGGGTCAGTCGCTGGTGGCGTGCAACGCAGGGCGGTCCGGCGCTAGTGCGGTGCCGAACTCACTCGTCTCACCGGCCACGATCGCCGCGAGCACCTCTCCCGACGCAGGGGCGCTGGACACACCCCAGTCGTGACCCACGTTGAGGTAGATCGAGTCCATACGCCCCACGATCGGCAGCTGGTCGGGAGTCTCACTACCCAGTCCGGCCCACAGCCCTGTCACGCCGTGTTCCGAGAAGCTCGGGTACCGGTCCGCCGCGAGCGCCGCCATGACCTTCGTCGAGGCGAGGCTGATGTGAGGGTTCAGGGAGCCGCGCCCGTCGATGCTGTGGCCGATGTAGAGGGATCCTCCGCGGTTGAGCATCGCCGTGTCGTTGTAAGACTCGTAGGCGCCCGCACCGTCTCCGCTCAGCGGCGTCGCGAACGCATCAGGCACGAACTCCGGCAGATCGACGAGCGCACCGCTCCCGTGCACACCCTGCGGACCGTGGAGGATCGGCGTCAGCCCGGTCTGGAGGGGCTGAGTCATCAACTGCCCGATCCTCACGGTTTCGATGGGAACCTGGATTCCCTCTGACCTCAGCGTCTTCGCCCACGCTCCTGTCGCCCAGACGACACCTGATGCGAAGACGTCTCCGCGAACAGTGCGAACACCGATCGCTTGGTCACGCTCGCGCAGAGTGGAGAGGACCGCCGTGTTCTTGAAGAGGCTGACACCGGCCCTGACGCAGGCCGCCTCCATTGCCGCGACGAAGTTCAGGGAGTCGATCTGAGCGTCATCGGCGCAGAACACCGCGCCGATCGCCGACTCGGGAAGGATGCTCGACTTCTTGGCCGCAGCGGCGCGATCCAGCAGTTCCACCTCCAGGCCAGCAGCACGCCTGTCCTGTACGTATGACTGCATGACGGCGCCCTGCTCGTCAGTCTCGAAGAAGAACAGGCCTCCCTCGGAGCGGAGGTCGAACACATCGCCGAGGATGTCGACGTACTGCTCGTACTTCTCCTTGCCCTTCCGCGCCAGCGCAAGCTCGGTTCCCGTCCGGCGCGTCTGCAACCACAAGGCGCCAGGGTTGCGTCCCGAGGCACCATACGAGGGAAAGCGCTGCTCGACCACGGCGACGCCGAACCCGCGTTGGCGCAATTCCCAGGCGCTGCAGAGGCCGGAGATGCCGGCACCGACGACCACGATATCTGTGGTCGCGAGGACGCTATCGCTCATCACAGCTCTTCTCCCCGTTCAGGCTTCCGTACGCACCGGGCAATTCTCCCCCACGTCCTGGGGGCGGCTGCGATGGCCCGCTGGAACCGCCCGAACCTTGCCCCACGCAACCAAAGCGTGGGCCATGGAACAACGCTACGCGTCGGGGTCGCCGAGCACATTTGGGAGATTCACAACGCCGGATCGGCGGTATCATGATTCTTCTCAAGCCCGCATCAACCGGCGGGGCTACGCTCGCCCATCAAGGATCGGACCCCGGCACGGGAAGTACCTGAGATGACAACATCCTCGCGCCCTTCCATGGGTGTCGTGCTCACAGAGCTCGGGCCAGATGCCCTGGTTCTGGCGGGGCCGGAGGATGCCCGGGATGTGCCGGTGGTCGGCGCCAGCATCTGGTCTGGGCGAGCCCCTTCCACAGACCCGCAGGTCATCCTCGTGGTGGCAGATGGGGAGCGCCGGGACCAGCTCGAGGGACTGCTTGCACAACTGCCTCCCGAGCCCCCGCGCATCATCGTCCTCACCTCTCCCAGCCCGCTTCCCCACCGCGAGCTGTCCGGTCTGGCCGCGGGACATACCGTCGTCGAGGCGGGCGGAACGGTGGATCCGGCCGAGGTCGTTCTCGCGATCTCGCGGGCCGCCCAGGCTCCGGCGGAGACGATCACGCGGCGTTTGGCCACGTTGCAGCGCTCCCTGACCCAAGCCCTGGGAGCGCCTGAGCCGCTGTCGGCGTTGTTGTCGCGACTGCGGAGCACCACGAACGCGCACATCGCGTTGGTCGACAAGCGCGGGCAGACGCTGCAGTCGACCGGGCCCGTGCCGCTGTCACTGCTGTTCGGTGAGATCGCTCGGACGGATGCCGACAGTCAGATGCTCGACGTCGACGGCTGGCGAGGCGTTGCGGACAAGATCCACGACCCCGATCGCGCGGGCGAGTACATCGGGTGGCTGATCGTCACCAGTCGACGCCCGGACTTCCCCGACCAGTACGCCACAGCCGCCGTGCACGTTGCCGCGACGCTCGTCGAGGCGTGCCACCGCATGACGCTGGTTGCTCGACAGCAGGAACGCGCCATCAAGGCGGCGGTCCTCGAAGAGGCGCTAGCACTTCGCCGGGTGCCGGACGATCCGGAACTCGCCGGGCGCATCGCAAGCTTCGGACTGAAGTTCGACGAGGGCGTGCGTATCGCCATCCTGAGGCCGTTGCGTACCTCCCCGAGCACACGAGGCCTGCCTGCACTGGAGGCCATCGGCGACGGGCTCAGCCAGGCACTTCGCGACGCTTCTGTTCCACACCTGCTCAGTCGGCGTGAGCGTCACCTTGTCGTTGCCGCACAGTGTTCGCCGGCGATGCTCAGCAGGGTCGTGGTCACCGCAGACTCCATGCCGAAGGCACAGATCGGGGTCGGTAGAGCCGTCACGAGCGTGGGCGAGATCCCGCAGTCACATGGCGACGCGACCTTGGCACTGCGTACCCTGCAGCGGAACGCACGAGGGCCACGCCTCCTCGCGTATGAGGACTTCGACTTCGCGACGCAGCTCTTCTCAGAGGTCGGCGTCGAGAGGATGACGGTATGGGCCAACGAGTTCCTCCGACCCGTCGTGGAGCGCCCGGCGCTGCTCGAAGGTCTGAGCACGTTCTTCAAGCATGAGCAGAACATGAACACGGCGGCCCACGCGCTGAGCATCCACCACAACTCACTTCGGTACCGACTGGCCAAGGTCGAGGAGATCTTGAGCCTCTCTCTACGAGATCCTGCTGCGCTGTCGTCGCTGTTCCTCGCCCTCACCGCACTCGAGCACGAGTCGGGATCCGTGAGCTTTCCGTCCGCGCGTCAGGACCTGGGCAAGCCGGCCGACGTCGACGCGCCGTACCACCTGCAGGAATACGCCCATCCGTCCCCCGACCAGCTGGGGGTCGTCTTCAGCCCGGAACGCCGATAGCCCCGGGGCGCTGTTCGTCGCTGGTGCCGTCGTTCAGTTCGATCCGAGCTCGATGCACAGAACGCCGACGATGATCAGCGCGATGCCGAGAAGCGCCATGCGCGTGAGTGCTTCGTCGAACAGCCACTTCGACATGAGGGCGGTGAGAGCAACCCCCACGGCCGCCCAGATGCCGTAGGCGACGCCAAGGCCCATCCCTCGGTCGAGGGTCCGGACCAGGAAGAGGAACGCCGTGGCGTAGCCCGCAACGACGAACGTGTACAACCGAGGGCGACCCGCGGACGCGACCTTCAGAACCAGCGTCGCGGCCACTTCGGTGAAGATCGCACCCGCGAGGTAGACCCAGGTCACCTATCAGCACCGGCGCTCGACTCACCCGCTGGTGCACAGATGCACCGGTGCGCGTGCCTGGAGCCGAGTTGCACGAGAAGAACGCCGGCGATCACCAAGGTGATGCCCACGCCGACGGGTCGCGTGAATGCCTCCGAGTAGAACACGCTGGAGAGGGCCGCGGTCAGTGCCACACCGATGGCCCCCCAAATCCCGTAAGCCGCGCCGAGTCCCATCCCCGCGCGCAGGGCGAGGGAGAGGAACACGAACGCCGCGACGTATCCGACGATGACGACGACATAGAAGACGGGCGCGTCGAGAGCACACTTGAGCAAGAGGGTCGCCGCGACCTCGGTCAGGATCGCCCCGGCGAGCAACAGCCACTTCCTCAAGGTCGTGTCCGACCGCATTCGCAGGGCCTCACGACGGTTGCCGATAGGCGTCGAACACTTCTGAGAGGGTCGGGAACCACACGCCCGAATTGGACATGACGTGGTCGACGAAGCGCCGGAGCATCACCATGTTGTGCGCCCGGCCGATGGTCTGCGGGTGCAGTGTCCACGTCATGACCCCGCCCGGGCAGTGCTCGTAGGCATAGTCGAAGCTGTCGATCCAACGGGACAGAACAACCTCGTTGCTCTGCATGAGCGGACTTCCCTTGAAGGACTCGAGTTCGGGGAAGTCATCGAGCGCCCACGAAACCGGAAGCTCGAGGACCCGACTGGGTGCTCCGAACCGATTCCCGTCCAGGAGGTCGAAGTCGATCACCATGCTCGGGTAGTAGGGCGTGAAGTCTCGGCCCATGAGCGAGGAGTCCCAATCGAACCCGAACTCGGCGAGCAGTCCCAGCGTATTGTCCGTGACGTCCAGGGCCGGCGAGCGATAGCCACGTGGTCGACGCCCGATCAGGCTCTCATGCTTCTCGACCTGGACGGCGAGGAGTTCCCGCTCCTGCTCCAGGTCGAGCTTCGGGATGTATTCATGGTAGACCCCGTGCGCCGCGACCTCGTGCCCGTCGGCGAGGACCTTCTCCAAGGCTGCCGGGAACGTCATCATCGTGTGGGTCGGGATGGCCCACGTCGTCCTGATGCCGTAATGGCGGAAGAGGTCGAGCAGGCGCGGAGCGCCTACCTCGGCGCCGAACTCACCGCGCGACATCAGCGACTGCGACTGGGATCGGAACGTCGCCAGCCAGACGCTCTGCGCGTCGAAGTCCGGGCTGAGGCAGACGGCGAGCCGCTTGCCCTCGGGCATGGTGACCGTCACGAGCCGATCACGCCCGACCGATCCCGAGCGGCGTGGGCACTCGAGCTGCCCGTTGTCTGGCCAGCGGTGGGTGTCGTCATTTGTCCTGGCCCTCCCGGGGATCAGCGCGTTGCGAGTGTGTCTGGTGCGATGGATGCCAGAAGCTCGGCAACCGCACGTCGGTTCGTCTTCCCGGTCGTGGCGTTCACGGGAAGCCCGTCCACCGCAACGAACGTGCTCGGCACCTTGTAGCCGCTCAATCGCGCCTGGACCTGCTCGCGCAGGACGGTGAGGTCGAGATGAGGTCGTCCGACCACGGCAGCTACCACGCGCTGGCCGTAGATGTCGTCCGGGAGACCCACCACGGCGACGTCTTCGACGTGGTCACACGTACGGATCGTCGCCTCGACCTCGGCCGGCGAGACGTTGACGCCTCCGCGAATGATCATGTCTGACAGGCGGCCGACGACGTAGACGTACCCCTCCTCGTCGATCCGAAGGAGATCCTTGGTCCGATACCAGCCGTCGTCGGTGAGCGCCTCGGCGGTGAGCTCTGGTTCTCGCCAGTAGCCAAGCATCAGCCCCGGCCCGGATGAGAGACCCTCCCCTACTTCGCCCGCGGGCACGTCGTGACCGTCCTGGTCGACGATGCGCAGAAGCGCTCGCGGCACGAGCTTTCCCGCCGAACCGGGCCGAGGGGCCCGATCCACGGTGGGGTCGTACGTCACGAGCGGGAGACATTCAGAGGCGCAATAGGCGTCCAGCACTGCCACGCCGGTCAGGTCCGCCCATCGCCCGAAGATGCCTTCGTTGCGTGGCTCACCGCCTGAGATGCACAAGCGCAACGAGCTCGACGGTGGGAGTCGGATCCCCTCATCCTCCAAGTGACGGACCAACTTCGCGAAGTTCGCGGTGACACCTGCGAGGAAGGTGGCATCAGAGCGGATGACCGCATCGAGCAGGGGCTCTGGACGCGCCCGCCTGACGACGACGACCGTTCCCCCGGAAAGCAGGAGTGCCAGCGACGTGCTCGCAAGTCCGTAGAGCCACGCCATCGGGAGGCAGACGACACCACGGTCCTCCGGACCCAAGTGCCACACCTCTGCATACGTGAGAGCGCAGTTCACGAGCGTCTGTCCGCCCAGCATGATCGCCTTCGGCCGGCTCGTCGTGCCGGAGGAGAAGCAGATCAGCTGGAGGGCCTCGCGAACATCTGACGGGTTCGGCTCCGTGTCCCCGCGCACGGCTACCGGAGCGAAGATCTCGACGTCGCTCATCGGGACCTCGGGCGCGAGGCCGCTCACGAGAGCGGTGTCGATCGTCGGTCCACACACGATGAGAGCGGGGTCGCTGGACTCGAGGGCGTGGGCGAGGTCCTCGGGTCCACTCGACGGATAGATCGTGACCAGAACGGCGCCTCGGCGCCAGACAGCGAGCGCGGTCGACAAGAAGTACGCGGAGCTCTCCGCAACCAGGGCTACCCGCTGTCCGGGTCGGACGCCTGCACGCTCGAGGGCGAGCGCCCGTCGCTCGACGTCCTCCTGCAGTTGCTGATAGGTCCACTGCATGTCATCGTCAACCACTGCGACTCGGGCGGCATGACGCCGTACCGATCGCTCGAACGCCACCCAGGGGTTGTCGGCCATGGCCTCAGTGCCTTCCATCGACATGCGAACACCCCCGCTCAGGTCGCACACCAGCCGCCATCAACCGCGATGACCTGTCCGTTGATGTAGCCGGCCGACTCCGAGGCGAGGAAGACAACGAGCCCGGCGACCTCGTCCGGTGCGGCTGATCGCTTCGCCGGGATGAGGAAGTCCATGATCTCCGGTGAGACGCCGATGCCTCGCTGCTGGGTGGACACCACATCACCGAGAACCTCCTCGGAGGTGGCCCTCAGGCTGGTACGGATCACTCCAGGTGCCACGACGTTCGCCGTCACGTTGTGGGGACCCACGTCGATCGCGAGGCGCCGGTTGAGCCCTTCGATGCCAGCCTTCGACGCCACGTAGGCGAGGCCGTCGGCAGCGCCCCGCTGTCCGGCGACCGAGCCGATGGTGATGATCCGGCCGGATCCCTGCTCGATCATCCGCAGAGCTGCTGCGCGGCAGCCGTGGAAGGCGCCGCTCAAGTTGATCCCGATGACCCTCTGCCACAGCTCGGGAGTGGTCTCCTGCACGTCCGCGTAGCCGTCGAAGACGCCGGCGGAGTTGACCATGGCGTCGAGCGTGCCGTTGTACGTGGCCGCCTCGTCCACGAAGGCATCGACAGCGGCCGGGTCGCTGACATCGACGGGACGCAGGTACAAGGTGGCGGGCCAGCCGAGAGCCTCGGCGGTCGCATCGAGCCGGTCCTTGGAGATGTCACTGGCGAAGACGTCGTACCCTTCGTCGAGGAACGCCTTCGCGATGGCCTGGCCGATGCCGGAGCCGGCGCCGGTGATCGCAACGGTTCGCTTGGTCATTCTGGTACTCCTGAGGCTCAGATGCGGGTGGTCAGCTGCGGTGATGTGGCGGGCTGGTCAGTGCCGCCGTGGCGCGCCGAGGGCCCTTCCCTGCGGAACATCACGATCCACTGACCGTGCTGGCAGATCTCGTCACTCTGGTTGAGCACCTCGACATCGAAGGTCACGACTCCGCGATCGGGCTTCGATCGAGACGGCTTCACCTCGGCGACTCGCTGCATGACCCGGATCGTGTCGCCGATGCGTACCGGCGCCGAGAGGTTCCACTTCATGCCCAGGAATGCCAACGCGGTGCCGTCCTTGAGCCCCAAGCGCGACTCCAACCCGATCGCGATCGCGAAGACTCCCGGGCCGTGGAAGATCCGGCCGCCGAACTGGGTGCGACGCGCGAACTCCTCATCGGTGTGCAGGGGGTTGTAGTCGCCGGACAAGCCGGCGAATCCGACCAGATCGGCCTCGGTGATGGTGCGTGCGGGCGTGACCCACCGCTGACCGATGGTGAACTCATCGAGATACAGGCCGCGGACCTCCGTGCTCGCGGGGACCTGTGACGTCGTCACCTCAGGCCCTCCCTTCCGTGCTGAAGGCACGTCGCCACCACTGGCTCAGTGCGTCGATCAGCCTCGCGACGGGCGATCGTCGAGCGGCGACCTCGTGGCCACCGACCACCTGCACGAACTGGGTGATGGTGTCCGAGAGGATGGTGCGGATGACGGGGCCGCCCATCGCCGCGAGGCTGCCGTCGACTCGAAGCCTGGCTGCGTAGCTCAGCTGCGCGTTGCCATCGAGGCCGGGCTTCACCACGACGGAGGCATCGCCGTTCAGCTTCATCTTCATCTTCGGGTCTTCCCCGCGCAGCTGGACGTTCAGCGTCTTGGTCGAGGCCACCGGCCTGATGGTCGCCTCGAGGTCCCAGTGGGCGCTGATCCCCATGACCGCGTTGGTCATCGTGGCCTGGTAGACGCCCTCACCCTTGTCCACGAGGGTGGCAGGGTCGAGTCCGGGGATGCAGCCAGCGACCAGGGGCACGTCATCGAGGCGCGACCATGCGGCCTCCGACGTCACCGGAAGCTCGAGGACGTCCTCGATCTCGACCTCGGTACCAGGCGGCTTCTTCGCGGTGCGCTTGCTCCAGTCCGCGCGGCGGGTTGTCGTCATTGGTCCTGTTCCTGACGGGTCAGCCGAGCGTGACCGCTCGGGACACGCCCTCGGTGATCACGGCTCGGTCATAACGGAAGGGCTCGGAGTTGATCGAGGGCTGCTCACCGAGGACGAGGTCGGCCAGCACGCGTCCGCTGCCCGGACCGACCGTCGCGCCGTACGCATGGCCCGCACCGATGAAGAGCCCCCGCACGGACGGAACTCCGGAGAGAACGGGCTTCCCGTCTCCTGTCTGCGGGGCGACACCACCCCAGATCCTCTCGACGGGCACGTGCTGGAGCGCCGGGATGTGGTCGCCGAGCACTCCGAACGTCTGAGCCAGACCAGCGACCGTCGGGTCGGGAGAGGCGTCCGGTCCGTCGACGAACTGGATCGGGCAGCCCAGCCAGAGCCGGCCGTCGTCACGCTGACAGACGAGTTCGAGAAGTCCGACCTCCGGCATGATGTGCTGAAGGGGGTGCAGAACGAGGTCGTCCTCGTAACCAGGAAGCTCGCGGACGAACGCGTACTCGTGGAACAGACTCGGCCCGTAGACGGCAACGTCGAAACGGGTGTCGGTCACGGCGGCGGTCTCTGCCATCTGCATGCGGAGGTGGACCACATGGAACGGCAGACCCGCCTTCGCGAGCAGATCGGTCGTCCAGGAACCACCGCACACTGCCACTGCGTCGGCGGTCAGGAGGCCGTCACTGGTCTGTACGCCGACGCAGCGGCCGTCTCGGATCTCGAGCTCGAGCGCATCGGCCAACACGATGCTGGCGCCTTCCTTCACGGCGGCCGCGGCCAGCGCGTCGGTGAACTTGCCCGGGTGGATGTAGCAGTCGCTCTTGGAGTGGATCGCGCCCACCACGTCCTCGGGGAGGAGCGGGCAGAGCTCGCGGGCACGGTCGCCGTCGACGACCTCCATCGGGAGCCCGTCGGCGGTCCTGCGGCTGACGAACCCGTCGATGAGCGGCAGCTGGTCCTCGTAGTAGAAGACGAGGGCACCGTTCGCCTTGAACTCGAAGTCGTCGATCTCCTCCGCAAGCTGCGGGTAGAGCTCACGGGACAGCTTGGCCAGTTCCAGCTCGGCGCCCGGCGTCCGGCTCAGCATGGAGATGTAGCCGGCGTTGCGGCCGGACGCACCCCAGCCGACCGCGTGACGGTCGACCAGCGTGACGCGCACACCCTCGCGCGCCAGGTAGAGAGCCGTGGAGGCGCCGACGATTCCAGCGCCCACGATGATGACACTCTCCGGCCGACCGGCCGAGGAGTCGTTCGATGCGTTGAGTAACATCTTGGTGTTCCTTACTGCCCTGGTGGGGGTTGCGAAGCGGGAGGTGGTGGACGCGCGGAGCCCGCGTTGCGGCGGCCGACCGACACGCAAAGGATGCAGCCGCCTCTGCGACCGGCGCATCAGTCAGATCAACACGGATCCAGAGCTTCCCTGGTCGATTTCCAATTCGACCGGTCGGCAGCGTCTCGCCGAAGAGCGGAGGCGACGTGGGCGGGAAGAGGACGCGACGTCGCCGACCCCGCGTCGACGTTCACGTAGGTCAGGACGATCTCGGCGAGTCGTTCGGCTTCACGCCAGACCTCCACGCCGAGTGCAAAACTGGCGGTACCTACTCGGACACAGCGCACGGACACCGCCAGGATGTCTTCGAAGCGAGCGGGAGCCCGGAACTGGAGCTGCGCGCTCACCACCGACGGATCCACCCCCGATGCAACGAGGTCGAGGTAGGGAAAGCCGAGTCCTCGCAGGTACTCGGTCATGCCGGCGTCAGCCAGCTCGAGGTAGCGACTGTTGAAGAGGAATCCCTGCGCATCGGCCTCGTAGTGCCGGACTCGGTGACGGAGCACGACCGACGGCGGCACGCTGCTCATCTCATCCCCGGAGGCGGTATCTGCCATTCGAACGCCCTCCTTCGTCTCGTCAGGCAATGATGCGACCCGCGCGCGTTCGACAGAACTGGCGAGTTCACAGATCACCGGCCCGGTTGCTGGCGGCACACCAGTCCTAGGCAAGCCGACGGCGAATCACGTCCTCGACGTCATCAGCACGACCCTCGACGTGAGCGCGCTGCAGCAGGCGGTCGATGACCGCCCCCTCGTCGACCACCAGGCTGAGAACGGCAGCGAAGGCGAGGTCGATCGTGGGCTCAGCTCATGTCCGTGACGTTCATCAGCTGCTCGAGGGCATCGCCGTACTCGTTGAGCATTCGCTCGATCTCACGCTTGACGGTCGTGTGGCCCTTCATGTCCCCCACCGCCTGGCCGACCGAGTAGGTCCAGTAGTCGAGGTTCTTCGCCCGCTCGGCGCGCTTGTACGAATAGCCGTTGAGGATCGACTGCATGGGCCAGGAGAGTGGGGCGAGAGTGGTGGGGTCTTCCCAGGTGTCGACATACCTGGTGCGAAGCATTCGTCCCTGCTTGCCCGTCATAGTCTTCGACAGGACGGCATCCTCGGAGTTCGCGGCGAACAGCTTCTCCCGTGCCTCGAGGCTGAGCTCTCCCTCGGCTGTGCCGAGCCACAGTGATCCCAACCAGACACCTTGGCAGCCTAGTGAGAGCGCGGCCAAGATCTGCGAGCCGCGTGAGATGCCCCCGGCAGCGAGAACCGGTACACCACCGGCCGCCTGGACAACCTGGGGCCACAGCACCATCGAGGCGATGTTTCCGACGCTGCCCCCGGCCTCCGTGCCCTGGGCCACGAGCAGATCCACTCCGGCGTCGACCTGCTTGGCCGCGTGGTGTCCACTGCCGACGAGCGCACCGACCTGCACGTTGCGAGAGTGCGCTTCGTTGATCACCCAGTCCGGGGTGACACCGAGTGCGCCGACGATGAGACTCACCGAGGGATGGGCCAACGTGACGTCGAGCTGGTCACGGCTCTTCTGGTTCGTCATCGCCATCTTCCCGGCGTTCTCAGTCATGTAGGCGTCCCGGTCCGCGGGCGACAGGTCGCTCAGGCCACCCTCGTCCAACATCTTCTGCACGAACGCCATGTACTGATCGGGAATCGCCGCCAGGTACTCCTCGGGCGACTTCTCGTCATTCCCGGTCCCGGGGAACACGAGATCGACGCCGAAGGGCTTGCCGTTGACCTCCTTCTCCAGCCACTCGATCGACATCTGGAGCTCGTCTGCGGTCATCCACGCGGCACCGAGGACGCCCATGCCACCGGCGTTGGTGACTGCGGCGATGACGTCCCTGCAGTGCGAGAAGGCAAAGATCGGGAGATCGATCCCGAGACTTTCGGCGACCTTGGTCTGCATCGTGAACCTGTTCCTCACGTTGGTAGGGCGCTAGCGGGAGGCTGGCCCGACTGTCCGGTGGGCGCACTCTTCAAGTCCTCGGTGACGCGAGGTCTCGGCTGCCCGTGCCTCGACACTAGGAGTCGATCGTGGCGCGGAACATTGGGACGATTTCAAGAGAACGTCGCATCCGGTGTAATTCTTCAGAGACCCGGTGGCACTCCGACCCCACGCTCCACCAACCCGCGCCTCACAGATCGTCCTCACACACATCCTTGGGTCGAATCGGTAGCGCTCAAGGAGTCACGACGATCTTTCCGACGTGAGCCCTCTTCAGCATCTGCTCCTGGGCGAGGTACAGCTCCTCCAGCGGATATGCAGCGTCGAGAAGCGGGAGGAGCCGGTCCGACTCGATGAGCTGAACGAGACGCGTGAACGTGTCGGCGGTCGGGTTGGTGATGCCGTACATCTCGAGGTCCTTGTAGATGAGGTCTCGAAGGTCCATCGCCGTCGTCGGGCCCCCGATGGCTCCAGCCGTCGTGTAGCGACCACCTCGGCGGAGGACCTTGAGCACCGGCGCGAAGAGCGCGCCGCCCACCACGTCGCCGACGACATCGACGGCTCGCGGGCCGACCAGAGCCTCGACCGCAGCCTCCAAGTCGGCCACATCGCGGCGAACGAAGTAGTGCGCACCCAGCGCCTCGAGCCGCTCCTGCTTGGACTGACTCGCCACCGCGATGACAGTGGCGCCACGGACCAGGGCCAGCTGGATGAGGGCGGTCCCCACTCCCCCTGCGGCCCCCGTGATGAGGATCGTCTCCCCCGCCGCGAGATCAGCACGCACCAGCATCTCCTCAGCAGTGTCGTAGGAGCATGGGAAGGTCGCCAGCTCTGCGTCGGTCATGGGACTGGCGACCGCGTGCGCGTTGACAGAAGGAACCGCCACGAACTCGGCGAACCCACCGTCACGTTCACTGCCGAGGTATTCAGCGATCTGCGCCCGCAACGGGAGCTGTGGGTCGCGGACCGAGGGGTCGACGAGCACGCGCTGTCCGACGCGGGAACGGTCCACGCCCTCGCCGACCGCCGCGACCACACCTGCAACCGCGGCGCCCTGGATCCGCGGGAACATGACGCCGTCCTTGTTCCACGAACTGCCGGAGCCGTCGTCACGTCCGTGGAGACCGAGCTCCTCGCTGACACCTGACTCGACCTTCCGGTCGTACCAGCCGGTTCGCGTGTTGATGTCGGTGTTGTTGAGACCGCAGGCACCGACGCGCACCAGGACCTCGCCGGCCCGCGGATGCGGTGTCGGGACGTCGTCCCGAACGACCAGGCGATCGATCCCGCCGTGGCCGGTCAGAACGACTGCTCGCATGAGCGTTGGGACGGAGACTTCAGTCTGCACTTCGTGACCCCTCGAAATCGATGTTCCGCAGCGCCGTCAGGGCGCGAGCTCCGGCTTGACCATGACGTGCTTGAACCGGGAGTACTCGTCCAGGCCGTGCCCCGAGAGCTCCTTGCCATATCCCGACTCACCGAACCCGCCGAACGGCATCTCTGAGGCCGTGAAGATCTGCTGGTTGACCCAGACCGTCCCGAAGTCGAGCTCCCTGGTGAATCGCATGGTTCGCGCGAGGTCGGTGGTCCAGACGCTGGCCGAGAGCCCGTAGTCGACGCCGTTCGCCATCGCCAGCATCTCGTCGTCGGACGCGCCGCGCTGGATGGTGACCACCGGTCCGAAGACCTCGCGCTGGATGATCTCGGAGCTCTGCTCGACGTCGGTGACCACGGTGGGCGGGTAGAACCATCCGTCCCGACCCAGGCGTTCACCACCCGTTCGGATGACGGCACCGTAGCCACGGGCTCGCTCGACGAAGCCCTCGACGCGCTCCAGTTGGCGTTCGGAGATGAGCGGTCCCATCGTGGTGGCCGGATCGGTCGGGTCTCCGACCTGCACCTTCTCGGCCTCCGACACGAAGGCAGCAACGAACTCGTCGTACGCCGCGTCCTCCACGATGATCCGGCAGGCGGCTGTGCAGTCCTGTCCGCTGTTGGCGTAGCTGAACCCCACCAGGTCGCGGGCCGTCCGGGCGACGGGACTGTCGGCGAACACCAGGATCGGAGCCTTGCCGCCGAGCTCGAGGCTGGTCCTCTTGAGCGTGGTGGCGGCGCTCGCCGCGACGGCCTTACCGGTGGAGACGTCGCCGGTCAGCGCGACCATGCCGACCTTCGGGTGCTCGACGATCGCGCGCCCGGTGTCCGCCGCCCCCAGCACGAGGTTGATCACGCCGGGCGGCAGGAATCGATTCATCAGGTCGACCAGCTTGATGGTCGTCTCAGGTGTCAGCTCGGAGGGCTTGATGATCACCGTGTTGCCTGCCGCGATCGCCGGCGCGAGCTTCCAGGTCGCCATGAGGAGGGGGTAGTTCCACGGGATGATGAGACCGACGACGCCGATCGGCTCACGGCGCAACCACGACGTACTGCCGTTCGCATACTCACCTGCAGCCGGCGCGTGCGACACTCGGGCCGCACCGGCGCTGAAGCGGATGACGTCCCATACCCATGGCATCTCCTCCACCGCATGGGTGAGGGGCTTGCCGACGTTCTCGGACTCCAGGCGTGCGAACTCCTCGGCCTCCTCCTCGACCGCCTCAGCGATCTTGAGGAGGATCTCCGCGCGCTCGACGGGCGGGGTTCGCCCCCACGCGGTCTTCGCGGAGTAGGCACGCATGACGGCCGCATCGACGTCCTCCGCCGACGCGTTGCGGTAGATCGCGATGCTCTCCTCGGTGGCAGGGTTAGTCACGTGCGACACATCGGTGTCGTCCGGCGTCGCCCGCCAGCTCTCAGCGGTCGGCCCCATGGTCGTGAGGGTGCTCATATTTCTTCTCCGTTCCTCGGCTGGTGATCAACCCGATGAGAGTCAGAAGTCTCGGGAGGCATCAGTCCGCGTTAATTGCGTGGGGGACGTCACGACCGGTTCGGCGATCGCGACGGCGGTTCATCGAGCCTCCTAGGAGACCTTGGTCCGGCGATAGAAGGGGACTTCCTCTGGCGCCAACGGCTGATTGCCGAGGATCAGGTCGGCCGCCTTCTCCGCGATCATCATCACGGGCGCATAGAGGTTCGCATTGGGGATCCGGGGCATGACCGATGCGTCGACGACACGGAGACCGTCGAGACCGTGAACGCGCATCGTCTGAGGATCAACGACGGCCTGGTCGTCGGTGCCCATCTTGCAGGTCCCGCACGGGTGGTACGTCGTCTCGGCGTCTCGGGCCACCCACTCGAGAATCTCCTTGTCGGTGATGACCTTCGGTCCGGGCGACAGCTCTCCCCCCTTGTACGGCGCAAAGGCCGGCTGGTTCAGAAGTTCGCGCGTGAGGTGAACTCCTTCGATCCAGTCACGCCGGTCGCGCTCGGTCGACAGGTAGTTGAAGGTGAGGACCGGCGCCTGGAGCGGGTCCTTCGTCCGCAGCTTGACGTGCCCCAGCGACTCGGGCTGCTGCGGCCCCAGGTTGATCTGGTACGAGTGCGGAGTCGGCGCGGGCGTTCCGTCATTGCGCACCCCCAGCGGTAGCATCGTCAGCATCTGGTTCGGCATCGGGGCGTCATCGTTCGAGCGGACGAACCCTCCGGCTTCGAAGTGGTTGGTCGCCGCAGGTCCGCTGCGGCGTGTCAGCCACTTCAGGCCTGTGCTCGGCCATGTGCGCTTTCGAAGGATTCCCGCCATCGAGACCGGCTGCGTGCAGGCGTACATGACGAACGCTTCGAGGTGGTCCTGCATGTTCTCGCCGACGCCGGGCAGGTTCTCGACCACCGGGATGCCCAGCTTCGTCAGCTCCGAGGCATTGCCGACGCCGGAAAGCTGGAGGAGCTGCGGCGAGTTGAAGGCTCCCCCGGCCAGGATGATCTCGGAGCCTCGCACGATCGTCGTGCCGTGGCGCCGCGAGCGCAGCTCGACGCCGACCGCGCGATTGCCGTCGAAGGCCACGCGGCTGACGAGCGCTCCCGTGACGACATCGAGGTTCTTCCGGCGTTGGACGGGGGCGATGTAGGTCCGCGCGGCGTCGTACCGCTCGCCGTTCTCGATGTTGGAGTCGAAGGGCCCGAAGCCCTCCTGCCGGTAGCCGTTGACGTCTTCGACGACCTCGTGGCCGGCCTGGCGTGCCGCCTCGAAGAGAGCGCCGAACAGCGGGTTCTCCACCTGGTGACGGTGCACGGGAATCGGCCCCGAACGTCCCCGGTAGAGCCCGGTCGGGTCGCTTCCCACGAAGCGCTCGATGCGCTTGAAGTAGGGCAGGGTGTGCGCGTAACTCCACGACTCCATGCCAGGCGCCTGGGCCCATCCTTCGTAGACGAGCGGGTTCGCTCGCTGGAAGAACATGCCGTTCATCGTGCTGCAGCCACCCATGAGCTTGCCGCGGTAGTGCTCGATCCGGCGGTTCCCGAGCATCGGCTCAGGCTCGGACTTGTACTGCCAGTCGTAGAACCGGTGACCCATGACGAACAGGAAGGCGGCCGGAACCCTCACGGGATAGTCGAATCGGGAGTAGCGGTGACCCGCCTCGAGCACCAGCACGCGGCTCAGGCCATCCGCGGTCAACCGGTTCGCCAGCACGCAGCCGGCCGATCCTCCCCCGACGATGATGTAGTCATAGCTGTCGTGCTTCATGAGGTGCTTCTTTCCGATCCTGGATGCGGCGCGGCGCCGCCGCCGGGCGTGCTACCGACGTCCACTGAGATCTACCTTGGCGGTGCGGAGAGCAGTTCTCCATTGTGAACCTCACAAACGACTGGACCATGCTTCGTTCCGGTTCCTACGGGCCCTCTGCTCGCGGAACGAACTGCTGAGCGTCCCGTGACGGGCGCTCCGTCAGTGTGGGGACGACGCTTCGAACGCGCGCATGCTCAGCGGCGAGGTCGAGGTAGTGGTTCGCGTTGGCAACGATCTCCCGCCGGTCATCCTCTGTCGTCGTCCGTCGAACACGCCCGGGGACACCCGCGACGAGGGAGCCTGGTGGGACGTGCGTGCCGGGCAGGACGACCGCGCCAGCGGCGACGATCGACCCTCGACCGATGCGGGCCCCGTTCATCACTGTTGCCGACATCCCGATGAGGCACTGGTCCTCGATCGTGCATCCGTGGATGACAGCGCCGTGCCCGACCGACACGCCCGCTCCGATCGTCACCGGATAGCCAGGGTCACCGTGGACGACGCAGTTGTCCTGCAGGTTGCTGTTCTCGCCGAGGACGATCTGGGTGCGATCCGCTCTCACGACCGATCCATACCAGATCGAAGCGCAAGCTTGAACCCTCGCGTCGCCGACCAGGACAGCAGTGGGGGCGACCCAGGCGCCTTCGGCCACTGTCGGCGTGGTGTCGCCCATGGGAACGACCAGAGACGTCATGCAGTCGTCGCCGCGACGAAGTCGAGGAAGCTGCGGTTGAACTCCGCCGCCTCCGTCACGTGCGGTGAGTGCCCACTCTTCTCGAAGACGGTGAGCCTGGCGCCAGGCACCTGACGCGCGAACCACTCCATGCCCTCCAGGTCGTAGAACGGGCTGAACCGCCCGGTCACGACCCAGGTCGGGACGTCGATGCGCTGAACGACATCACGCCAGTCGGCCACGAAGTGGTCGAGGAGAAGTCTCTTCACCTTGTCGTGCTCGAACGTCTTCCACGTCCAGGACATCGCCGAGTCCTCCGGCACCGGCGGCTCGTCCCGCTCGCCCCAATCGGCGCGGAAGTGCACACAGTCGTAGACGTTGTCCCACGTCACCTTGCGCACGCCCCAGCTCCACTGCACGTCGTTCACGATCTTCGGCGACTGGTCGATGGCCACGAGACGTCCGATCCTGCGGCTCCCGGAGATCGCCAGCATCGCGAGCGACACCGACACACCCATCGAGTGGCCGACGAGAGTGACGTCGTCCAGCTCGAGCAGGTCGACCAGCTCGCGAAGGTCCTGACCCAGACGTGTCATGCGCTGCCCGTACACGGGCTTGTCCGAAGCTCCGTGGCAACGGAGGTCGAGGGCGACGACGCGGTAGCCGGCAGCCAAGAGCTCGTCGCGCTGGAACTCCCAGTGCGCGCGAAGTCCGTCGTAGCCGTGAACGAGCACGACCGGACGACCCTCGCCCTCATCGTCGTAGACGACGTGCACGCCGTCCGAGGTCGTCAAGGTCAGATCGGTGCCCCGCATCATCCGTCCGTTCTTTGGGTCGAGCAATGTCTTCAGGATGGCCGAGTGGTCGGGTGGTTTCTACGACCTCAGGTTGAAAGCTCGCGCACGGTGTCCCACGCCTTGTCGCAATCGACCCGTCCCGCTCCTGGCCGCCCGGAGCTGTCCTCCAGCTGACTGGCTGGTGTTCGCGGCGACAACAGGTCCACGAACACCAGCCAGGGTCCAGCGGTGATGAGTCACTGCCTCGTCGGGCAGGTGTCACCTCAGGCGAGCCACGTCTTCCGGAAGTCGAAGGCCGCGACCGTCCAGATGATCCCGTTGACCTTGGGCGACCGCGCGTACGCGGCGTCAGCGAAGACCGGGATGACGTAGCCGTAGGAGTCGCGCGCAGCCAGGTAGCCCTGCTGCGTCAGGCCGACCTGCTTGGTCGGATCGGTGCTCGACATGAGGTCGTCGACGGCCTTCTCGACAGCAGGATCCGAGTAGTGCGTTTCGGGCCAGCTCGCGTCCTTGGTGTAGAAGGCGTTGAATCCCACCGGCGGATAGAAGTTGGTCCAGTAGTCCATGAACGCCGGGGATGCCATCCATCCCTTCGTCCAGTAGGTGTCGCCGGGAAGCTGATCGAGCTTCACGTTGATGCCGGCGTCCTTGACGATCTGCTGCCAAGCCTGTGCGGCATCCACCATGCCGGGCACGGAGGCCGTCGTGCTCAGCGTGATGTCGAGCCCATCCGCGAACCCCGCGTCAGCAAGCAGGGACTTCGCCTTCGCAACGTCGTACTCCGGCTTCAGGTCCTTCGGGTACCACGAGGTGCCCGGGTCGATCGGAACGTCTGCCACCGCCTTGCCATGGCCCTGGAGCGCGGTCTGGACCATCTTGTCGCGGTCTGTCGCCAGCTTGAGCGCTTGGATGACTCGCGGGTCATCGAACGGCTTCTGTGTCTGGTCGAAGGCGAAGATCCAGGTGTTGCGGTTCTCGATCGTCTCGAGCGCGACGTTCTTCTGGCCCGTCAGGGTTGCCCAGAGAGACACCGGGATGGGATCGGTGACGTCGGTCGACCCCGCGAGTGCCGTCTGGACCTTGGCGCTCTGATCGGGAGTGATCGTCGCATTGATCCCATCGAGGTACGGCGCGCCGCCCCAGTAGGCGTCGTTACGTACGACCTTCCAGCCCTGGCCGGGCGACCAGCCGGTGAGCTTGTACGGCCCGGTACCGACCGCGGTCTTCCCGAAGTCCTTGGTCCCATCCTTGACAACCGCGCTGTTGGGCAGGTTGCCGAAGGTCTGCATGAGAGTGCCGTTGGGCTTCTTGAGCTTGAGCACCACCGTGTTCGCGTCGGGAGCGGACACACCGGCCGAGTCGAGGTACGGCGCGACGAAAGCAGCCACATGGCTCCCCGAGTCGGGGGCCAACCATCGTTTGATCGTGTACACGACGTCCTTCGAGGAGAAGGCGCTGCCGTCGTGCCACGTGACGCCTTCGCGCAGGTGCATCGTCAGCTGCGTCGCGTCGGCGTTGAGGTCCCACGACTTCGCGAGAGCAGGTTGCGCCTGGAAGTCCGCGTCGAGCGTGGCCAGCTGGTCGTAGATCGAGTTGGCATACACGTAGCTGCTCGTCGAGGTGGCGAGACCTGGGTCGAGGCTGTCGGAGCTGCTGCCGTCGCTGATCGACAGGCGGAGGGTGCCTCCCTTCTTGGGAGTCCCGCCTGAGTGCGACGACGAGGGCGAGCTGCTCGAGGAGCCGCCGCTACAGGCTGAGAGAAGGAGCGCCCCGAGACTGATGCCGCCGAAGGCAAGTGCCTGCCGGCGGGTGGCCTGGATCTTGAAGGCCTGGGTGGCGTCCGAATCGGACGGATCGTGGGGATACTGGGCCATGACGGCTCCTCCAGCTTCGGCGCATCGGACAACCGATGACGATTGAGTGGAACGTAGTAACGCGTCACCGATCGGGGTAATTGTGGGATTTCTCGACTCTGGTGGCGTCTTCCGTCGTTCCGACAACGTGATTCCCGTCACGCTGTGGACCACCGCTGGGGAGCTGTGACACGGCCCCGGGGCATGCAGCCCCCGGCGTCGTCGGGACGGGGGCGATCCGCGATGTCACGCGACGGGTGGTGCCTCGCCGAACCGGTCCAGACGGCCGGGGACGGCGCGCAGGTCGGTCGGGGCGAAGTCGACAGACAGCGACAATGCGCCGCTGCGGGCTCCGGCGCCATCGCTCGCGCCGTACGTCGGGATCGCCTTCACGAGCTCGCGGGTGTACTCGTCACGGGGTGAGTCGAAGAGCTGAGCGACGGGACCGGTCTCTCGGACGTTCCCATGTTGCAGGACGAGCGCTCGATGCGCGACAGCCCTGACCAGCGCTAGATCGTGCGACACGAACACCACGGACGTCCCGTGTTCAGCGGAGAGCTCGGAAAGGACGTTGATGATCGCCGCCTGCACGGAGACGTCCAGAGCGGAGGTGATCTCGTCGGCGAGGATCAGCTTCGGGTTGGCGACGAACGCCCTCGCGATCGCGACCCGCTGCTTCTGCCCACCCGAGAGCTCCCCGGGATATCGCCGAGCCACGGATCGCGGGAGGTTGACCTGGTCGAGGATATCGAGGACGCGCGCTTCACGGTCTCGACGGGACAGCTCGCGCTGGAACAGCTGCATCGGGCGCGCGACGAGACTGAGCACGTCGTGCCGCGGGTTGAGCGAGGTGTCGGGATTCTGGAAGATGATCTGCATATCCCGCCGGACCGTCCTGCGCCTCTTCGCAGCGTTCGGCGGCAACGTGGCGCCGTCGAAGGTGAGCGTGCCCGCGACAGGCGGGTGCAAGCCGGCGATGGTGCGAACCAGTGTGGACTTGCCGCTGCCCGACTCGCCGACGATGGCGAGCGTCTCACCCTGCGCGACTTCGAACCCGATCCCCTTGACGACGGGAGTCGTCCTGCCGTGCGAGCGGTACTCGCACCAGAGGTTCTCCACGGCGAGGAGTGGGCCGGTCAGCTCGACCACCCGAAGCTCAGACCGCCGCTCCCGGATCGTCAGCGCCATCTGCTCGTTCGCTCGGAGGCAGCGGACGCTGTGAGCGTCGCCGTGCTGCTCGAGTCTCGGACTTGTCCGGGTGCAGGCGTCCTCCACGAAGGCACATCGCGGCGCGAACGCGCATGCTCCCGCCACGACACCCTGAGGTGGAGCCCCGGGAATTCCCGAGAGCGCGGTCTCCCCCGACGGATCAGGCACGGCCGCGAGGAGCGCTTTGGTGTAGGGGTGCACAGGCTTCGCCAGCAGATCCGCAGCCGGTCCTGCTTCGACGACCTCGCCTGCGTACATGATGGCGACCTCGTCGCACGTCTCTGCCAGGAGCGGAAGGTCGTGACTCACGAGCAGGGCCGCGGTCTGGTGCTCGGCGATCACACGCTTGAGCAGCTTCATGATCCGCGCTTGGGTGGTCACGTCGAGGCCGGTGGTCGGTTCGTCGAGGATGAGCACCTCGGGGTTGCACGAGAGCGCGATGGCCAGGTTGATGCGCTGCTGTTGTCCGCCACTGAACTGGTGGGGGTAGCGTCGCAAGGCGGCCTCGGGATTGGGAACACCGACCTCTTCCAGGAGCCCGATCTGCCTGTCGTGGAGCTCCTGTCCGCGGATTCCGAGATGGAGCATCATCGGCTCGGCCAACTGCTTCCCGATCGTCAGTGCTGGCGTGAGCGTCTGCGACGAGGCTTGCGGCACGTAGACGACCTTGCTGCCCCACAGGCGCCGAAGCTTGAGAAGCGGCAGCTTGAGAAGGTCGATCTCCCCCAGTCGCGCAGTGCCGTTCAGGACTTCCATGCCGCCGGCTCGGTAGCCGATCGAAGCGAGAGCTGCGGTGCTCTTCCCGCACCCGGATTCGCCAGCGACACCCAGGACCTTGCCCCGACCCAATGTCAGGCTCACGCCTTTGACGACCGTGTTGATCGACCCATCCCGATGTCGGTAGCCCACTGACAGTGCGTCGACCTCGAACGCGAACGTAGATCTACTCACAGCATTGAATCCTTTGCGCTGTCATTGCTCACGTATCGGACCATCGAGTCGGCGATCAGGTTCAGGCCCACGGAGAGTGCCGCGACCCCGACGACGGGGGCAAGCGACGCCCACGGCTGAACCTGCACATATCCCAGACTGCTGGCGATCGACAGGCCCCAGTCCGAGGAGGGCGGTTGCGCTCCGAGACCGAGGAAGTTGAGGCTTGCCACGAAGATGACGCCATAGGTCACCCGGAGCGCCAGATCTGACATGACGGGCGCGAGGATGTTGGGCGATATCTCCCGCACGACAGTCGTCACCCGGCGCTCACCGCGCGCCCGAGCGGCCTCCACGTAGTCGGAGGAGACGACCGCCAGGGTGGTGCCGCGGGAGACCCGGCCGATCTGGGGCGCGAAGATCACCGCGATCGTGATCACGAGCACCGGGGTCGAGGACCCGAAGCCGGCGATCACGGCCATCGCGATGAGGAGCGGCGGAAGGGTCAGCAGGATGTCGAACACGCGGGCGACGATGGAGTCGAAGACGCCTCCGACGTAGCCGGCCGTCATGCCCAGGAACCCGCCGGTGAGCGTCGCCAGCGCAACCGCTGCCAGCGGCACCAGGAGCACCATCCGTCCGCCCGTCAGGAAGCGGCTCCAGACGTCGCGCCCCAGGTTGTCCGTGCCGAGCGGGTACCCGCCGCCGGGCGGTGACAGCGGCGGCCCGACGCTGAGCTGGTTCGGATCGTGGGGGGCCAAGGCTGGCCCGAACACGATGACGATGAGCATGAGGCCGACGATGACGAGCCCGATGCGACCTGCCCACGTGTGGGTGACCGGGCGAAGAAGGCCCCCGCGGCGGGAGCCGGCCAGCCCAGCATCGATCGTCGGGGTCACGGCTCCGCCACTCATCGCGCACCACCCTTCAGCCTGGGGTCGAGATACGCGACGATCGCGTCAGCCATGAGTCCGAGGCCGATGAACACGGCGCCGAGCAGCATGATGATGGCGAGCGCCATGTTCGCATCGCCCTGCGCGATCGCCTGGACCAGCAGCCGTCCGAGCCCGGGGAACGAGAACACGTTCTCCACGACGATCACGCCCCCCATCAGGTAGATGATGTTGATGGCGATCGCGTTGACGAGCGGCACGGAGGCAGAGCGCACGCCGTGCGTCCAGACGACACGTCGGCGGCGCAGACCGCGCAACACCGCAGTCCTCGTGAAGGGCGCGGCGAACGCCTCCCCGACGGATGCGCGAGTGATCCGCCACACGTAAGCCACGACACCGAGGCCGAGGGTCAGGGAGGGCAGCATGAAGGCCATCGCCTTCTCGCTCGCCGTTCCGTCGGTGATGGCGACGGACGTGACGGGGAACCAGCCCAGCTGCACGGCGAGCGCGACCATCAGTCCGAGCCCGATCACGAACTCGGGAAGCGCCGCCAGCACGGTCATGCCGACGAACATGATCTGGTCGAGGACGCCACGTCGTCGTGCCGCCGCGACACCGAGGGTGATCGCCAGTGGCACCGACCAGAGGAGGGTCAGCATGGCCAGCTCAGTGGTGTGCGCGAAGGCGGGCATGACGAGCGTCTTCACCGACTCACCGGTCAGCGTGTTGCCCCAGTCGCCCCGTACGAAGTGCCCCAACCAGTCCAGGTACTGAACGATCAGGGGTCGATCCAGGCCGTGGGCGGCCGCGTAGGCATCGACCTGTTCGGAGGTTGCCCCGTGCCCCAGCACGTTCTTCGCGATCTGTTCCGGCGAATGGTTCATCGCCACGAAGGCGATGAACGAGATCAGGAAGAGCGTGACGAGCGCCATCAAGATCTGGCGGACGAGGACGCCGACGCGTGCTCTCGTAGCTCCACGCGCCGTTGGCGTGGGCGCAGCCAACGGCTCCTGCGTTGGCGTTGACGTAATGACTGACACGATGCCGTTCCTCTACGCGTGCGGGCCGAACGGGGGATCCGCTGACCGCCCTCCTTCGGCCGGACGCCTCGGGGCACAGGTGCGCGCGGCGATGCTTTCGAGGGAGGGTCGATGACCACGGCCGACGCTAGTTCTCAGTGTTTCGCATCACACATTGTGAGAGTTCACGACTCTCGCGCGCTCGTTCGTTCATCCACCAACGGAGCGTCGGGGCTGCCGGCAGCTAGGGAACGGCGCCCTCAGCTTCGGGTGCGAGGCGACCTGCCGCGCAGGGCCTTCTCCATCCGCATCAACTCGAGTCCCACGTGAAGGGCCAGCCGCGTGCGGCCGTCGGCGAGGTCGAGACCCGCGAGTTCCTGGACCCGTCCGATCCGGTAGTAGAGCGTGGTGCGGTGGATATGAAGCGCATCAGCTGCGTCAGGGCTGGAGCCGCCATGGTCGAGGTAGGCCTGAACCGTGGCCGTGAGCTGGCCGTCGGCGTCGACCTCGAGGAGGCGCCGCAGCTCGTTCGGAAGCGCAGTGCGGTTGAGCCCAGCGGGTGGGATCCGGAGGAGGGAGGCGTAGGCGCCGAGGTCGTCCCAGAACACGACGGGATCCGGCATGAGCCCCTGTGCTGCCAGCGAGGCCAGTTCTGCCTGCTCGGCAGTCTCGACAGCACGGTCCAGTCCGTCGACCAGGCTGCCGACGCCCCCGACCCAGTGGAACCTCTGCGCACTGAGGTCGTTGACCCTCCTGACGATACGAGCAGCACGGTCCTCCAACACCTGCCTGCTCGCGGCGCGTGCAAGCCCGAGGAGGACGATCGCCGTGCTGTCGCGGACCGCGTAGAGTAGTCCCGCGCGAAAGTCTCGAGCCTCCGCTCGCAAGCCGCCAGCGAGGGCAGCTGCCGCATGGCCGCTGATCGTGGCTTTTACGTCGACTGCGGTGACGTGCAGAGCGACGACACGTGTGAAGCCTGCCACGTCGTGTCGCTCCGCGATGTCGGTCAGCGCCTGTCGACGGGTCACCGGGCGCGCGCTGACCAGGTCCCACAGAGCGTTCTCGCCGCCGGAGGTGTCGTCCTCGAGCATCGACTTCAGGTAGGGGGCCATGTCGGACGCCGCGGCCGTGATCTGGCTGAGCTCTGCCGTGGTGAGCGTGCTGTCAGCATCCATCACCATGAGCAGCCCCAGCAGCTCCGCACGCCACCGGATCGGGACGCACACCCGCGCTTTCATGCCGATCTCGGGGAGCGGTGGGATGACGCCGGCGGTCGTCCAGTGCGTCACGCCTTGTGCGAGCACATGCCCGAGGGCCTGGTCCCCACCCTGCCGCTGGAGCAGTGCCCGGACGCGGACGTCATCTGCGTCATCGAAATGACGGCTGCTCACCACCAGGCGGATGGAGCTGTCGTCGATGGCGACGGATCGATGAAGGCTCTCGGCCAGGGCGTCCACCGCTTGCTGCAGCTGCTCGATCGCCACTCGTCGAATCCTACGCAGAGAGGAGCTCAGGGCGTCGCCCCGTCGGCTCCGCTGGTGAATTGCCAACAACTTCCCCGGAAGTTTGTAAGAGGGCCAGTGGTTTGGCTCACATCCGCTCGCTGAGACTACAGAGACGGCCTGTGGACGGATCATGGGTCGTGACCATCAGCGTGAACGCCGCGTCGGCCCGCTGAGCGCCTCGATCGGACCCTATGAAAGGGGAGCCCTAGTGGCTACGTCAACGAGTCCAGGCCCCGGCCTCGCCGAGCACGGCCAGAGCAGCCCGAGGCTTCACGGCAACCTCGGAACGCTCGAGCTCTTCTTCAGCATCATGGCGTACAACGCACCGCTCGTCGTCGTGATCGGTGTGATCCCCGTGATGCTGATCGTGGGCAACGGCATCGGCACGCCGCTCGTCTTCGTGGTCTCCGGCATCATTCTCGCCGCCTTCGCGGACGGCTTCATCCGCATGTCCAAGGTGCTCCCCCGGCCGGGCGCGTTCTACTCCTTCATCACCGCCGGCCTCGGACGCGAGATTGGTCTCGGTGCCGGATTCACCATGCTCGCCTCGTACTTCGCCGTCGCCTCGGGCACCGTCGTGTTCGGCGGCATCGTGCTCGGATCCCTGGTGACCGACACCTTCCATGGACCCAGCGCGCCTTGGTACGTGTGGGGGGCCGTGTTCTGGCTGCTGACCGCGATCCTGGGCTACCTCAAGATCGATCTGTCAGCGAAGCTCACGACCATCCTCCTCTTCTGTGAGCTCGTGGTCGTCGCAATCTTCGACCTCGGCGTTGTCATCCACGGTGGTGGTCCTCACGGGCTCAGCATGGCCCCGCTGTCACCCAGTCACCTGTTCGACGGATCGTTCCCGATCGGCATGCTCTTTGCGATGGGTATGTTTGGCGGCTTCGAGGTTGCTGTGCTCTTCCGAGACGAGGTTCGCAACCCGAATCGGACCATCCCGTTCGCGACCTATGGCGTGATCGCGGCTGCAGGCATCCTCTACACCGTCACGGCCTGGCTGTTCATCAGCTCGCTCGGCGTAGACCACGCGATCGCCGCCGCCATGGCCGACCCCGAGGGCTCGATCCACGCCAGCATCACGGAGTTCGGCAGCAGGTTCACCGCGGACGCCGCCACCGTGCTCGTCAACACCAGCTCGTTCGCCGTCCTTCTGACGGCTCACAACGTCGCCGCTCGATACGCCTTCAACCTGAGCGCGGACGGCATCCTTCCGCGACGCCTCTCGGGTGTCCACAAGCGCCACGGCTCTCCCCACATCGCCTCTGTCGCAGTCACCGTCGCGACCGCGGTGATCCTGCTCCCGATCATCGTCCTGCACATCGATCCGTACGCCTTCTACGCGGCTGTCCTGGGCATCGCCTCGGTCACGGGTCTGTCGGTCTTCTTCGCGAGCAACGTCGCCGTGATGCGCTACATGCGGTCCGTCGGTAGTCGCGAGAGTGCCCTGCATCGAGTGGTGCTGCCGGTGCTTGCAGCGATCGGTCTGGGCGCAACGCTGGTGCTCGGGGTGAAGAACTTCAACCTGCTGACCGGGGGATCCCAGGCTCTCTCCAACGCACTTCTGGTGGTGGTCGTCGCGATCTTCGCGGCCGGCTTCGCGATGGCCGTCGCGTACCGGCGCGCCCGACCCGAGGTCTACGAGCGGATCGGGCGTCAGTGACCTGGTTCGCCCTGACATCTGCCAGCTAGGCCGAGAAGCCCGCGATGCGAGGTCCAGCACCACGGACGGTCGGGAGGACGTTGATGAGATCGCGACACCTCACCCACTTCGGTGTGCTGGAGGCAACGTCGGACGGCAGGTCACTGACGGACGTCACCGGGTGGAGTGGCGACCCTGATCCCCGGCCGATCATCCACAACGTGGCCAGTAGCCAGCACCATCCCGCCCGTATCCGCCGTCCGGCCGTTCGGGAAGGCTGGCTGGAGCGCGGCCCGGGCCGAGGCGGTCGCGGCGACGAGCCGTTCGTCGAAGTCAGCTGGGATGAGGCGTTGGACCTCCTGAGCGCGGAACTGCGTCGGGTCTATCAGACGTTCGGCTCCTCTGCGGTGTACGGCGGCTCGTACGGCTGGTCGAGTGCGGGACGCTTCCATCACGGCCAGAGCCAGGTCCACCGGTTCCTCAACTGCCTGGGTGGCTACGTGGCCGCGGCCGGCGACTACAGCTACGGCACGTCGGGGGTCCTCCTCCCCCATGTCGTCGGCACGGGACCAAGCGGTGTGATGGACCAAGCCACCACGTGGGACGTGATCTGCGCACACACCGAGCTCTTCGTCTCGTTCGGCGGGCTGTCCGAGAAGAACTCGGCCTCGTCAGGCGGCGGCGTCTCCCGCCATGCCACTCGTTCTGAGGTCAGCCGAGCTCGGGCAGCCGGATGCACGTTCATCGACATCACGCTGATCCAAGACGACACCTTCGCCGAGGCCGGGGTCGAATGGATCGCCCCCCGACCAGGGACTGACGCGGCGCTCATGTTGGCGCTTGCGTTCACACTGGACGCGGAGGGCGCCGCAGACGTCGAGTTCCTTGATCGTTACACCGTCGGCTACGACCGCTTCATGAGCTACGTCCGCGGCGACGTCGACGGCGTGCCGAAGTCACCGGCGTGGGCATCGGCCATCACCCAGGTCCCTTCCACGACGATCGCGGACCTTGCACGCCGCATGGCCCGGTCGCGGACCATGCTCAACCTCAGCTGGTCCATGCAACGGCAGCCTCACGGCGAACAGCCGATCTGGCTCGGCGTCACGCTCGCCGCGATGCTCGGCCAGATCGGCCTCCCCGGCGGCGGCTTCCAGCACGGGTACGGAGCAGTGGCGGATGTCGGGCTCCCGCAGCGCGTTCTCAGCCCACCAAGCCTCCCGCAGGGCCGAAATCGGGAGCCAGCCTTCATCCCGGTCGCCCGCATCGCTGACATGCTGCTCAACCCGGGCAGCGTCATTCCGTACGACGGGACGACGCTGACGCTGCCCCGGATCGAACTCGTCTACTGGGTGGGCGGAAACCCCTTCCACCACCATCAGGACCTCGCCCGGCTGCGCCGTGCCTTCCAGCAGCCCTCGACCGTCGTGGTGCACGAGCAGTTCTGGACCAGCACCGCCCGGCACGCTGACATCGTGCTCCCTGCCACGATGACCCTCGAGCGCACGGACTTCGGTTCGGGGCGTCATGATCCTCACTTCTTCCCCATGCCTGCCTTGACGGCACCCGCAGGCGAGGCGCGGGACGACTACGCGATCTTCGCGGCCCTCGAGGAACGACTCGACCTGGTGGAGTCCTTCAGCGAGGGCAGATCAGTCGACGAATGGCTCGAGTTCCTCTACACGCGATGGAAAGGCCGCCTGTCCGAGCTCGGGCACGAGGTGCCGGAGTTCGCCGACTTCATGACGTCCGATCACATTCAGATCCCGGTGCGCAACCCGCAGCAGGTGCTCTTGGCAGACTTCCGAGCAGATCCCTCGGCCCACCCGTTGCAGACGCCGTCCGGACGCATCGAGATCTTCTCTGAGGTCATCGACTCCTTCGGATACGACGATTGTCCCGGTCACCCGGTCTGGCTGGAGCCGCAGGAGTGGCTCGGAGGCCTTGATCAGCGACACCCCCTGCAGTTGATCTCGAACCAGCCCAGGACGCGACTGCACAGCCAACTCGATGTCGGCACGACGAGTCAGGCGAGCAAGATCGCTGGTCGCGAGCCGGCGCGGATGCACCCTGCGGACGCGGAGGCGCGCGGTCTGCACACCGGCGACGTCATCCTGATCAAGAACGACCGTGGCTCGTGCCTCGCGGGGCTCATCGTGTCGGATGCGATCCGGCCGGGCGTCGTACAGCTCTCGACCGGCGCCTGGTATGACCCTGATCCGCTCGATCCGTCCTTCTGCCATCACGGGAACCCCAACGTGCTGACGGCCGACCGGCCCTCTTCTTCCCTCTCCCAGGGCACGACAGCGCAGCACGCCCTCGTCGAGGTGACGCGGTGGGACAGCGTCCTTCCGCAGCTCACCGTCGACAAACCCCCACGCTTCGTCGAGCGGAGCCCTGCTTCGGGCTGCGCGCGACCGAGCGACTAGTCGAAGGGACCTCAATGATGGGTGGCACACGTCTTGCCGTGGTGACCGGCGGCGCCAGTGGGATCGGCGAGGAGGTCGTACGTCGCTTGGCACAGCTGGACATGTCGATCGTCATCGTCGACCGCAATGCCTCGGCCGCGGACGCGCTGGTCTCCGAGCTCGGTGACAGCGGCGTCGACATCGGGGCCCATGAGCTGGACCTTCTGGTCCCCGCCGAGATCGACGACTTCTGGTCCTTCGCGCGCGATCGGTTCGGTCGTTGCGACGTCCTCGTGAACAGTGCCGGCATCGCCACGCTCAGACCCCTCTCGGACGTCGGTCTCGACGAGTGGAACGCCACTCTGGGCGTGAACGTGACCGGGCCGCTCCTGATGGCCAAGGGTGCAGCGCCGTTGATGGCGAAGCACCGCTGGGGTCGCATCGTCAACGTCACGTCGGTGAGTGGATTCAGGGCTGGGGTCGGGCGCACCGCCTACGGCAGCTCCAAAGCAGCACTCACGGGTTTGACCAGGCAGTTGGCGATCGAGCTCGCCGCCGACGGCATCACGGCGAACGCCGTCGCCCCCGGACCGGTCGAGACTCCGTTGGCTCAGAAGGAACACTCGCGGGCCACCAGGGAGGCGTATCACCGGCTGGTCCCGATGGGCCGGTACGCCACCGCCGGCGAGGTCGCTGGCGCCGTTCTGTTCCTGTGCTCGGAAGAGGCGGGCTACATCACGGGGCACACTATCCCGGTCGACGGAGGATTCCTTGCCGCTGGAGTGCTCGCCCTCTGACGTTCCGGCCGAGATCCTGGCTCGCTCGCTAGCTGTGATGCCCAGCCACGTCGTGGCTGGAGTGGTGGGGCAGTCCGTCGACCACGAGCTGATACGAGCTCTGAACGAGTTCGTCGACCAACGTTCTGTCGACGTCGAGGCCACCATGGATCGTGATCCAATGACGCTTGTTCATGTGGTAGCCAGCGGTGATCGCTTCGTGGGATCCACGCAATGCTGCGCTCAAGTCGGGCTCACACTTCATGATCGCGACCGGCTCGCCCGGCACGTCCGTGAGCAGCAGGAAGACCTTGCCCCAGACCTTGAACACATCCCAGTCAGGGCCGAAGGGCTGCCCGAGCGAGGTCGCCGGGAGGGCGAGCGCTGTACGCCGCGCAACCTCCTGGAGCTTGCGGCCGTCCATCACCGCCTCCCTTCTGACGTCCTGCTCCCGTTCACGGGCACTCAGATGCACTGACCCGCCGGCGAAGCTCGCTCGACGCTCAGAGGCAACGGGCTGAGAGTCCGCCGTCCACAGGGAGGCAGACGCCGTTGACGTACGCCGCAGCGTCGCTGGCGAGGAACACGGAGGCGTTGGCGACGTCCCAGGGACTACCCATGCGACCCGTGGGGCTTGCCGCATGCCGGACAGCAAGCGCGTCCGGGTCCGCGGTGATCTGGTTCGAGACGAGCGGCGTGTCGATCAGCCCAGGCAGGACCGCGTTGGCACGGATGCCTCGCGCCGCATACGTCAACGCCAGCGACACGGTGAACTGGTTCACCGCCGCCTTGGTCGCGTTGTAGACGGGATAGGTGTAGCCGGTGTCTCGAATGCTCGCGACGGACGAGACGTTGACGATGGCACCGCGGCCGGCCTCGAGCATCATCGGAAGCACGTTCCGGACGCTCAGGTATGCGCTCGTGAGGTTGAGGCGGACTGCGGACTCCCAGGCGTCGAGCTCCAGCTCGAGTACGGAGCCGATGCGGGCGACACCGACGTTGTTGTGCAGGATGTCGGGACCGCCGAGCTCGCGCTGCGCCCGGCGAATCGCCTCCACGACCTGGCCCTCGTCGGTCACGTCTGCCGTGATCGCGATCGCGCTGCCGCCAGCGACGCCGATCTCCTTGGCCACTCGCTCGGCTTCGCTCGCGTTGATGTCGACAACCGCGACTTCAGCGCCTGCCAGGGCGTACGCACGAGCGGCTGCCTCGCCGTTGCTCAGAGCGGCGCCGGACGAACCCGCTCCGAAGACGATCGCGGCCCGGCCGCGAAGGTCGTGCCGAGACCGCCACTCGTCGTCGTGAGCCGCCTGACGGCCGTCCGGTGCCTTGCCGGCCGCGCTCACCGCTGTCTCGCCAACCTGCATTCCCCGACACCGCCCCTTGAGTGTTCCCAACCAGCCAGGTCGATCGCATGCGATAGATCATGCTGGCCTGTCCGATGATCTGTAGTCCTACGATGCTCGTTCTCAGGTCGCAGGCCTACGGTCGCTCGACGAGGGCTGCGTCGCCGACTTGCTCGCATTGTCGAAGAGGAGGCGCGAGCAATCGACAGTGGGGCTGTCAGGTGGCCCGATGGTGAATCCGGCTCCACACTGGCCTCGGTCCTTCCTTCGGTCACCAGGGTGCTACCTGGTCACGGAAGATCCACCGCAGCGTTTCGGGGAACACGGCGCCGCCATGGCGAAGGCTGTGCCCGCCGTTGCCGAACACGAACTGGGAATCGTAGCGGCGGTACCTCAGCGAGGCGTCGAGGTCGCGGTTCGCGATCGGGATGTTGCCGAAGATGACGTCCACGTCTCGCGAGCCGGTCTGGTGCCAGATCCTGATCGGCTTGCGAGGGGTCTGGCGGAACATGGTCGGCAGCTGGTGCGCACCTCTGACATTGATGAAGCTCCCGCAGTGGGAGATCACATTCCCGAACTCGTCCGGGTGATGGAACGCCGCCGTCACCGCGCAGGCGCCGCCGGAGCTCATTCCACAGATCACCCTGCCCATCGGGTCGTTCGTCAGCCGCACCTTCCTCCGGACGACGGGGAACAGTTCCTCGACGAGGAAGCGTCCGTAGTCTCCGTTGACCACGTCGTACTCGATGCTGCGGTTGTGGTCGCCACCGAAGTGCGGGTAGCCGGGACCCGTCTCGCCGGGGCATACGAACAGGCCCGCCGTCATCGGGATCTCGCCGCGGTGCACGAGATTGTCGAGGACCGTGGTTGCGCGCACGAGCTCGCCGACATAGTCGCGACCGTCCTGGAAGACGGCAAGGTTCACCGACTCCGCGTCCTCGGCACCGTGAGGGAGGTAGAGGTAGACACTCCTCGCAACGCCGGGATAGACGGTGTGACTGGTCCAGCGGAAGTGGAAGTACTTTCCTTGCACAACGCCCGGCTGCGGCAGCGAATCGGCGCACAGGCGGTAATCAGAGACCACGTCGTCGGCCAAGGTGTAGGCCGCCAGGTCCTTTCCGGAGATATGGTGCGTTGCCTGGAAGTCCGCCAGGTCAGCGTCAGGGTCCACCTGTCCGTGTGAAAGCTCCACGAGCTCGAGCTCGGTCGTCTCCACTTGAGAGTTGATCACCTTAGAACCTCCTCATTGCTGATGAGTCATGTCTCCGTCACAGACTCGTTGTCAGGGGGCACCCTGGTCGCTTCCTCCAGCAGTGTCAGGATGTGTCGATACGGCGCGCCGACCGCCCTGCTCATGCCGAGCTCGCACGTGCGATTGCACGACGCGTGACCGTCGGCGGCGTACGCCTTGATCTCGGCGGCCTGCTGAGCAGTCGCCGAGGCGGTGAGCTCGGGATGCAGGAGCCCCCGGTCGCCGGCGAAGGCACAGCACCCCCACGACGGCGGTACGAACACCTCGCCGGCGACGGCCGCGGCAAGGCGCTTCAGCGCGTCATTGTTGCCCGACCGGGTCGACGAGCACGTGGGGTGCAGCGCGAGCCGTGCGAGCACCTGGCGGGGAGCGAGGCGAGGCAGCAGCACACGCGCGGTGAACGGGACAGCGTCCTCCATCGTGAAAGGGGGATTCGGCAACGACTTCACCAACCCCTCGGTGCACGAGGCAGCGTCACAGACGACAGGGAGGCGCCCGCGCTCGGTCGCGCGCTCCAAGGCGCTGCCGACCCTGGCCGCCATGACCTCGGCGCCTTCGCTGAGCCCCTTCGAGCTCCACGGCATCCCGCAGCACAGGGACGCGACCTCATCCGGCACACTCACCAGCACGCCGGCCCGTTCACAGAGTGCGATGAACGCCTCCGTCGCCCGGGAGTCGCCGCCGAACATCGCGCCGGTGCAACTCGGAAGCATCACGACCTCCGCCGCCGTCTGCTCGAGGGCTTTCCGGGCGGATCCGCCGCCAGGGAGGTCGGGGCTCCACAGCGGCACCACGTCCTCGCCGAGGACCCGGCGGCCCAGGCGCGACGCGGCTCCAGCCAACCTCGGTGCGGCGTGGGCGGCTGACAGGCCCTGCGCGGCAGCCCTTGTGGCACCTGCCCAGTGCCTCGCCGCGGACCTCCCGGCGGCTTGGGCGAGGGCCCCGTGCTCCGACGAGCGCAGGCGACGTACGAGCGAGCCCGTGTCGATGCCGACCGGACAAGCGGTCTGGCACATCCCGTCGGCCGCGCACGTCTGCACCCCGTCATAGGAGTAGTCGGCTGCCAGCTCCTCGGCGCGTTCGTGGTCGCCCTCGGCTCGGAGGGCCGCCTCGGCCCGTCGGGCGACGATCCTCTGGCGAGGAGTGAGGGTCAGGTCCCGCGACGGGCAGACTGGTTCGCAGAATCCGCATTCCACACACCGGTCGACCTCTGGTTCGACGGCGCTGACCGTCTTGAGGTGACGAAGGTGGGCGGCCCGGTCGTCGGTCAGCACCACGCCAGGGTTGAGGATGGCTGCCGGATCACACAGTGCCTTGACCTCTCGCATGATGCCGGTGAGCGCCGGTCCGTACTGACGCTCGACGAAGGGCGCCATCACGCGGCCGGTGCCATGCTCGGCCTTCAGCGTCCCACCGTGAGCGAGCACGACGTCGACCAAGTCCTCGGTGAAGGCCGCATAGCGGGCGACCCCCGCCCCGGTTCCGAGGTCCTCGGTGACCATGAAGTGGAGATTGCCGTCCTTCGCGTGCCCGAACACGACGGTGTCACCCGCGTCGTACCCGTGCGCGACGAAGACCTCGTCCAGGTCCGCGCACGCGTCCGTCAGCGTCGCCATCGGAACCGCGACGTCCTCGAGGAGCGCGGTCGTCCCAGGCCGGCGTGCCCCGGCGACGGTCGCGTAGAGGCCCTTGCGGATGTGCCACAGATCCGCACGAATCGCGGAGTCTGAGCTCGGACGGACGTTGCCGAGGAGTGGGCGCGCGGTCGCGAGGAGCTCGGCAACTTCTGCTGCCGACTCGGCTTGGTACTCGATCAGCAGCGCCGCGTGATTCACCAGCTTCGTGTCGGTCAAGACCGGCACCGCGCGCGGATCACGAGCCGCCACCTGCAGGGATCGCGTGTCGAGCAGCTCGATCGCGGCGGCGCCGGAGGCCACGAGGTCGGGAAGCATGTCTGTTGCCGAGCCCAGACTGGGAAGCATGAGCATCCCTGTCGCAGCGTGGGGCCGTAGCGGAAGGGTCCGGAAGGTCGCCGACGACACGAAGGCGAGGGTGCCCTCGGATCCGACGATCAGGTGTGCGAGGAGCTCCACCGGCTGCTCGTGGTCGAGGAAGGCGTTGACCCCGTAGCCCATTGTGTTCTTGATCGAGAACAACCGCTCGATCTCTGCCTGCATGGCGGCGTCGCCGCGAATCGTGTCGCGCAGCCGCAGAAGTCCGGCGTGGAGGTCGGGTTCGTCGTGGGCGAGCCGCGCGTTCGCATCGGCGGCGGCCGAGTCGACGACGGTGCCGCTCGACAGCACGACTCGAAGGCTGTCGAGCGTGTGATAGGCGTTGCCCGCCGTCCCGCAGCTCATCCCGCTGGAGTTGTTGGCGACGACGCCTCCGATCGTGCAGGCGGACTCACTCGCGGGGTCGGGCCCGAGCATACGGCCGTAACGGCCGAGGGCGGCGTTGACAGCTCGGACCGTCGTGCCCGGCGACACTCTGACCCGGGCGCCGTCGTCGAGGACCTCGATCCCGCGGAAGCCGCGACGGACGTCGAGAAGGACCCCGTCGGTGCCGGCTTGACCGGAGAGGCTCGTGCCCCCGGCACGAAAGGTCACCGGAAGGCCTTCTGCCGCGCAGGCCGCCATCACTCGGCCGACCGCAGCCTCGTCGCGGGCGACGACGACAGCCTGAGGAGTGAGGAGGTAATGGGACGCATCAGCCGCTGCCGCAGCGAGGTCCAAGGCCCGATCACGCACCGAGGCCGGATCGACGCCGCAGCGCTCCAGTCGAGAGGCGACACTCACGAAGCGTCGCCCTCGAGAGCCTCTGTCAGGACCAGCTCGTACGTCACGGCGACCGCGTTCTCGCCGGGGCGCACCCGGCCCCGATGCACCTCGCCATGGCGGTCGACCAGGTGGGCGTCGAGATCGGCGGTCATCCTGCCCTCCCGGCGGCGCACAGTGCCATCGAGGAACATGACCTCGGTCGCAGGGCCATCGACCGTCACCACGGAGCCGTCGGGCTGCTCGAGCCGACCGCCGGCAAGCGACCCGACCTGGCCGCGCACATCCGCGCCCGACCAGCCCTGCTCCTGCGTCAGGTGCTCGACCATGCCGACGAAGTCGACGTTGGGCCGGACCCGGCAGACGATCGCCCTCACGTCCCCACCATCGGTCCTCGCGACGCGCCGTGGGGTGAACAGCGACATCTGCGTCTCGGGATCAGGCTGTGCCTCGACCAGGACGTCGGCACCACCCCAGACCTGGGCGCGGACACCGGCGCCCAGAACAACCGCTTCAGGGATGAGGTGGCCGGCGCGCTCGGTCCCGTCTGCGTCCACGAACAGGGAGTGACTGTGGCAGAACACCCGACCATCACGACGCCCGATCGTGATGCCGCCGCGGACCATGCGTCCGGGCGCCTTCCCCACGTAGGGCCTGCTGAAGTTCGCGACGGGACCGCCCACGGGGCCGACGTCAGGGATGTAGTAGGAGAACTCGCGCAACTCACCCCCCACGAGCTGGCCGTTCGCCGAGACGCATCCTGTCTGATCGAGCAGCTGCTGGAGTGCCTCGAGCAGGGGAATCCCGGCGGGCAGCTCGACGTCATACGCCGTGAGTCGCGTGGGCAGGTAGATGACGCGTTCCGCGGCCACCGGACCGGGATGGGTCAGACGCACGGCATCTGCGAGGAGCCCACACGTATCGGCGTCGATCATCGAACGCGCGCCTCCGGCCATACGCCGGCTTCCTGGAGCAGCGCGCGAAGAACAGGTGTCGTCACCTTGCCGTAGGCCGTCGTCGGGAGCTGTCCGACGAGGTGGACGAACTTGGGAGCCTTGTAGCGCGCCATGTGCTCGCGACACCACGCCAGCAGTTCCTCAGCGGTCAGCTCCCCATCCACGACCGCGACGGCGTACCCGACCTCACCCCACTCCGCGTCGGGCGCGCCGACCACACCGACCGCGCGGACCTGCGGGTGCACGAGGATCTTCTCCTCGACCTCACGAGGATCGATGTTCGACCCACCCGAGATGTACATGTCCGAGGCTCGTCCCGTGATGTACAGCAGGCCCCGTTCATCCATCACCCCCAGGTCGCCAGTGCGGAACCATCCGTCCCGGAAGGCCTTCGCGTTGGCCTCGTCGTTCTCGAGGTAGCCGGCGAAGACGGCCGGGCCGACGACGCAGATCTCCCCTCGTTCGCCAGCAGGCACGGGAAGGCCCTCGGCGTCCCTGATCGAGATCGTCATTCCCGTTCGCGCATACCCGGCGGTGACGATTCCCTCGTACGTCGGAACATCCTCGTGCAGCTCCGGCGGGAGCACCGTGATCGCGCCGGTGACCTCGGCGAGCCCGTAGTACTGCTCGATGACGGGACCGAGGATGTCGAAGGCCCGCCGCTGGTCCTGCCGGGTGATCGGGGCACCCGCGTAGATGACCTGGCGGAGGGAGGAGTGGTTGGTGTTCTCGTCGACCGCGGCGACCAGCCTGTTGAGGATGGTCGGCACGGTGAACATCGTCGAGACGCCATGCTCAGCGATGAGCGACCACGCCTGCGTGACGTCGAGTGACTCCCCAGGCAGCAACACGACACGAGCCCCACGAGCGACGTGCGTCAGGACGTGGATCCCTGCTCCGTGCGACAGCGGTGCGAGGACCAGGGTTGCGTCTGCGGCTGACAGACCCGGCATGAGGTCGGCGATGTGGTTGTTGACGATGAAAGCGAGATGGTCGTGCGTCAGGACTGCAGCCTTGGGACGCCCGGAGCTTCCGGACGTGAAGAAGAACCAGGCGGGGTCGCCGACCATGACATCCGCGTCGTCGACACGGCTCCCGAGGTGCTTCTCGATCAGCCGGCCGATGTGCGGTGACGCGGCGGAGCCGGGGTCGTCCGAGATGGTCCACGACGGGACCGGAGCCAGCGCTGCGGCGTGACCGTGAGCGCCCTCCCCCACGACGAGGAGTGCTGGCCGCACCACGCCTGCGAGCGCCACGACCTCGTCCGAGGTCAGCTTGCAGTTCGTCGGCGTGATGGTAGCGCCGATGCGCCATGCCGCGAACAGGACCGTGAGGTAGTCGCGGCTGTTGGGAGCGTGAAGCATGACGACGTCGCCCGGGCCGAGGCCGCCGTCGAGGAACGCCGACGCCAGAGCGTCCACCCGACCGTCGAGCTCTGCCCAGTTCCAACAGACTGCTCCACGGATGAGCGCCGGCTCCTGAGGTAGCCGCGCCGCGGTCTGTCGCAGCAGCGTCGACAGGTTGCTGGTGCCCCGGGGAACTGCAGGGGTGCGTGGGCGGCTCACCAAGCCTCCAGGATGCTTGCGTAGTTGGCGACAGCGGAGCCGCCCATGTTGAAGACACCAGCGAGCTCCACTGAGGGGAGCTGCATCTCGCCGGCCTCCCCCGTCACCTGCATGGCTGCGATCGCGTGCATGGAGACGCCGGTCGCCCCGATCGGATGCCCCTTGGCCTTGAGACCGCCGGAGCGATTGACCGGCAGCTTCCCGTCCGGTGTGACGAGGCCCTCGTCGAGGACGCGCCGACCCTGTCCGCGGTCTGCGAGGCCGAGAGCCTCGTACTGGAGCAGCTCAGCGATCGTGAAGCAGTCGTGCGTCTCGAGCAGGTCGAGGTCGAGGGTGGTGATACCAGCCTGCTCGATGGCCGAGTTCCACGCGCGGCGTACGCCGGCGAACTCGAGCGGGTCGCGCTTGGAGAGTGCCATGAAGTCGTTGGCCTGCGCTCGAGCGCGGAATCCGACGCGTCGTCCTGCGGATCGCGCGACGTCGGGGGCCGCCACGACGAGGGCGGCTGCACCATCGGAGATGAGTGAGCAGTCCGTCCGCCGAAGAGGCGGAGCGACCAGCGGATTCCTGTCCGACACGGTGTTGCAGAACTCGAACCCGAGGTCCTTGCGCATCTGCGCATAGGGGTTGCTGACACCGTTGCGATGGTTCTTCGCCGCAATGAGGGCGAGACTCTCGCTGGGGTCGCCGTACCGTTCGCCGTAGGCCGCTGCGATGCCCGCGAAGACGCCCGCGAATCCGCTCTCCACCGCCGACTCCTCGGGGCCGTAGCAGCCAGAGAGCAGGATCTCTCCAGCGCGAGCGGAGGTGACGCCCGTCATCTTCTCGGCACCGACGACGAGCGCGACCTTGCCGCGGCCGGACTCGATGTGGTCGAGGGCGGCGTAGAGGGCGGCAGAGCCGGTCGCACATGCGTTCTCGAGTCGGGTCGCCGGCACCTCGGCCAGCGCGGGAACGGCCATCGAGACGAGGCCGGCCTGGAAGTCCTGCGTGGTGAACCCGTTGTTGTAGACACCGACGTAGACACCGTCGATGTCTTCAGGCGCAAGTCCGGCGTGCTCGATGGCTCCGGGGATCACCGACCCCATCAGCGACGCGGTGTCCGGGTGTTCCAGCTTGCCGAAGGGCGAGTGCTTCCATCCGATGATGGAGGTGGTCGGAGCGGTCACGCCGACACCGTCGCCATACGGACAGAGCTCTCGGAGCCGGTGATGGGCACTGACATGGTCTACCTCCTGAAGTACTGACTGACGCGCGCACGCCCGTACGGACGGAGGTCCGTCACCCGCTCGCGCGAACCAGCAACGAGACCTCCCGCACCAACCCTGCGCCGGGCCGCGGGCAGTGACTACCGTCGCGCACCGAGTCTTGCCGCCGGGTCATTCAACAGTTGTCGGAAGCACGCGCCGGAACCACTCCACGTCGACCGGTGGACCGGGCGTCGGCTGGTCGAGACGTTCGACAAAGGATGCAGCCTTCCTTCACCCGTCGAGGGTGCGACGTCTCTCGGTGGCCGTGGCTGAGCCTCGACCGACCCGGCTGCGCGCAACTGTGCCCGGAGCAGCTCACACGTCCCAGCCGACGGCCCTGAGGTCTGCCTTCAGCTCCCGCCGGGGGACGACGTAGTCGACGGTCTCTCGCGGGATGATGCGCTGCACCTTCCCAGACGCCAGTTCCTCGGAGATGTGCGCCACGACGCCAGGGAGGGTCCCGATGATGGCGAGCGCTGTCGACTCCTCGGGCGTGAAGCCCATCGCCACGGTGATCGCCGCGAGAACCGCCACGTCGTTGATCGGGAAGTGTTCGCGTCCCGGCTGACGCACGAACGCCCGATGGACCGCCTCGTACAGAACTGCCTCGTCACCCCAGAGTCCGGCGTCGACAGCGATCTGCTTCAAGATCTGCGCTCGGGGGTCCTCGAACCGGAACACCTGATGGCCGAATCCAGGGATTCGGTACTTGCTGTGCCTCGCCCGGGCCACCACGTGCTCGGCGAAGACCTCCATCTCGAGATCGGACTCCTCGTACTCGGCGTAGGTGTTCGCGATGAAGCGGCAGGTGTTCTCGGTGGCCAGACCGTAGTCCCCGGCGCTGAGCGCGGCAGCCGCGAGCCCCGCCTGGACGTGAGGGTTGCACGAGACCGTGTATCGAGCCGCGGCGGTCCCGGACTTCTCCAGTCCATAGTCGAGGACGCCGGTCATGACCGCGTCGAGGACCTTGGTCTCCGCCGGGCTCGGCAGGCGGCCCTTGATCATCAGGTAGGTCGCGGCCGTGAAGGACAACCCGATCAGTTCGTCGAGCCTGTACCCACGAATGATGACCGTCTCCGGCGTGATCGCACTGACCTCCGTGTGCCAGTATCGCGACGCTTCGCCCGCAGTCTCGGTCATCTGCCCACTCCATTCGCCTGAGGTCAACTTCTCGGAAGTTACCCAGCGCCGGCCGGCCCCACCATTGGAGTTCTCCCAGGCCTGAGAGCTGATCTTCGTGGGACCCCTGGGACGAGCTCGGCAACGTCATGCCGAACCCGGCCCCCAAGGAGCACGGCTCGGCACCAGGCTCTGCCTTCACGCGCAGTGGGTGCGCCTCAGCGCTCCCGAGGCGCACCCACTGCGGGTGGGAACGTCGTCCACCCTTGCGCGCTAGCGGCCCCTCAAGCGCTCATCCACGCCTTGCGGAAGTCCAGCTGGTTCACGAAGTTCCACTCGACGCCCTTGACCTTGTTCGATTGGGCCCAGCCGCCATCGGTGTAGAGCGGGATGACGAAGCTGTACGTCTCACGGACCATCAGAAGGGCGTCCTGCGTGAGCTGTTCCTGGCGCTTCGGATCGGTCTCGCTCATGATCTCCGAGACCTTGGCCGGCAGGCGAGGGTCCTGGAACTTCGTGTCCCACCACGGACCGGACTGCATATAGAACGACTGCAGAACGGCGGCAGGGTGGAACCTGTTGAAGTAGTCCTGGAAGGCGGGGGTCGCCATCCAACCCTTCTCCCAGTAGGTGTTCAACGGGAACTGATTGAGCTTGACGTTGATGCCTGCGGGCTTGACCACCTGCTGCCAGGCCTGCGCCATGTCGAGCATGCCCGCCGTGACGTTCGACGTGCTGAGCTCGATGTCCAGCCCGTCCGGATAGCCAGCTTCCGCGAGCAGGCTCTTGGCCTTCTCGATGCTGAACTCAGACGCCGCACCCTGAGGGTAGAAGTCCCCTCCCGGGAAGGTGGGGAAGTCATCCGTGACCGTTCCGTGCCCTTGGAGCGCGGCCTTGAGGATCGCCTTGCGGTCCGTCGCCAGCTTCAGCGCTTCGAGGACCTTCTGGTTGTCGAACGGTGCGTGTCGCTGGTCGAAGGCGAAGACCCAGGCGGACTTCCCCTTGAACGTCTCGATGGAAGCGTTCGGCTGCCCCTTGAGAGTGGCCCAGAAGGAGATCGGCACGTCGTCGGTGATGTCTGTCGATCCAGCGAGGATTCCTTGCAGCTTCGCACCCTGGTCCGGTGTGACCTTGACCTGGATGCCGTCCAGATGGGGAGCGCCACCCCAGTAGCTCTCGTTGCGAGTCGCCGACCAGCTGACACCAGGAGTCCATGCAGTGAGCTTGAAAGGTCCGGTCCCGATGGCGGTCTTCTCGTTGAACTCTGTGGTCCCGGCCTTGGTGACCTTGGCATTCCAGTTGCTTCCGACCAAGGCAGGAAGAATGCTGTTTGCCGCCTTCAGCTTCACCACCACGGTGTGTGGATCGGGCGCCTCGAGACCCTCAGCCGTGATGTACGGGCTCATGCTGCCGAACATCTCGTTGCCGGTCTTTGCGTCGACCCATCGCTTGAGTGTGTCGACCACGTCGGCGGACGTGAAGTCCGAGCCATCGTGCCACTTCACGTCCTTGCGCAGCCGGAAGGTCCATTGCTTCGCGTCGGGCGTGGATTCCCACGACTCCGCGAGAGCCGGTCCCGGGCGAAAGTTGTCGTCCACCGTGGTGAGAGTGTCGTACAGCGCGTTGCAGACGATCGCGGTGTTCTGCGAGATGATCAGGCCCGGGTCGAGCGAATCCGTTGACTGCCCGTCGCTGACGGCCACCCTGATCGTGCCGCCCTTGCGTGGGGTGCCACCCGCGGCCGACGGATCCGATCGAGATGACGCGGAGTTGCTGCAGGCGGCGAACAGCAGTGCTCCGACAGTCAGGCCGCCCGTCGCGAGCACCCGCCGTCGGGAGAGGCCTGTCGCGCTGAGGCTCTTGGTCAGCTCCTGAGCACTGGGTATTGGATCGGTCATCTTCGTCCCCTTCAGCCGGCCCGATGTGGTTGGCGGGGACGCTATGGGCGTGGCGAGAACGCGTCACTTGGAGAACGCACCAGTCCGCTCACGTGACTCGGGGGATCTCACAGGCGGCGAGGAAGGACTCGCTGGCACGACGGAATGCGCGATCAATCCTCGCGGATCTGGATCAACACTCGGCCCACGGCCTGGCGCTCGTCCAGGATGCGCAGTGCCTGTGCACTCTGCTCAAGCGGTAGAACGTGTCCGATCGGGGGCTCGACGTCCCGGGACTTGATCATGGGCAGCAGCTCGCTCCACTGCTGGCGCGGGTAGGCCGGATGGTTCTGCCAATACTCCTCTGAGGCTGCGCCCATCACCGTAGTGTTCGTGAGGAGCAGCCGGTTCACCGTGACGGTGGGAATCGAACGTCCCGTGAAGCCCAGGACCAGCAGACGCCCCTCGGTAGCCAGGCAACGCAGTGAGTCGGTGAAGCGATCGCCGCCGACGGGGTCGACGACGACATCGACACCCTTGTTGTGGGTCAGCATGCGAATCGCGTCTCGGAAACCGTCGACCAGCACGACCTCGTCAGCACCAGCCGCCCGGGCGGCCTTGCCCTTCTCGGCGGTCGACACGACGGCCAGCACTCGCGCGCCGTAAACACGCGCGAGTTGGCACGCGGCAGCCCCCAGTCCGCCACCGGCGCCGTGCACCAGGACTGTCTCACCGGCCCGCAGCCCCGCCCTGCGCTGGAGAGCGAAGTGCATCGTCAGGTAGTTCAGGGGCAGCGCTGCTCCCGTGGCGAGCGACACATCGGCGGGGAGCGGCAACACCGGGCGCATCTGGTACTCGCCCCGGGTGTTGAGCACATCGGGGAAGACGACGCCGGCGTAGTGAACGTCGACAAGGACCTGGCCGGGGGCCGGCATCGGTTCGCGCACGTCCTGAATCTGGACCGATGTCGGACCCTCGAAAGCGTGGATCAACGCTGCGCGCATGGCTCTCCTCATTCAGCTCACTAGCGGACGGATGATCCGATCCCGATGCCACCGTCGACGTCGAGGACGACTCCGGTGATGTAGCCGGCTTCGCGTGAGCACAGGAACGCGGCGGCAGCCGCGATGTCCTCGGGCTGGCCGGTGTGACGCATCGGCACCTTGCCGACGAGCTTGTCGCGGGCGGGCGCGTTCATGGAGGCGAGCATCGGTGTCTCGATGAGTCCGGGTGCGATGGCGTTGGCGGTGACGCCGTGCCGGGCCCCCTCGAGGGCGAACCCGCGGGTGAGCCCGACGACGCCGGCCTTCGCCGCGACGTAGTTGGCCTGGCCGAAGTTGCCCCGCCAGCTCATCGATGAGAAGGACAGGACGCGTCCGTACTGCCGGTCGCGCATGTGCGCGAAGGCGGCTTGGGTGCAGGAGAACGCCCCGGTCAGACTGACGGCGAGGACTGCTTCCCAGTCCGGCACGCTGATGTTCTCGATGCGGTTGTCGCGGATGATGCCTGCGTTGTTGACGAGTACGTCGATCCGCCCCTCGTTCTGAGCCACGTCGTCGACCCAGTGCCGGGCTGCCTCGTGATCGGTGATGTCGACCTTGGCGAACCCGTGATTGTGCCCCTCGAGCTCGCCGAGGACCTCGGCTCCCGCAGTCGCGTTGACGTCGACGAAGTGGACACGGGCTCCCTCGGCGGCGAAGCGGCGCACCATCGCGCGGCCGAGTCCCTGGGCGCCGCCGGTGACCAGGACGACCTGGTCGGCGTACCGGCCCGTTGGCCCACTGATCGTGGCCGCGGTTCTGGGCATGTCGTCGGTGGAGCGGTCGGACATCAGGATGCCTCTCGGTTCGTCTTCGCCAGGAAGGTGCGCAGAGCGTTCGGGACGTCGTTGGCGCGCCAGTGCCGGTCGAAGGCGTCCAGCTCTCGGTCGCGATCGCTGGCAGACAAGGCACCGTGTGTCTCGTTGAGCAGCTGCTTGTAGGCGGCGCGGGCTGTGGCCGGGACGGCGAGGAGCGCGTCCACCACCGCGGCGGTGGACTCCGCGAGGTCCTCGGGTGCGGCGACTGCGTGGAGCCACGACGCGAAGGCATGGTGCTCGGCCGGCAGGAGCTCACCGGTCAGAGCGAGCCAGGTGGCGGCGGAGCGGCCGAGGTTGCGTTCCATCCGTGCGCTCGCACCGCCACCGGGCACCAGGCAGCGCCGTACGTGCCCGTCACCGATGAGGGTTCGAGACGAGGCGAGTACGACGTCGCAGGCAAGGGCGAGCTCGAGGCCTCCGGCGACGGCGTGCCCGTGCAGCTCGGCGACGAAGATCGTCGCGGAGCGCTCCATCGCCAGTGTGAGTTCCCAGATGGCGGTCAGGTGATCGCGAGGTGTAGCACCGCCGAACTCGTAGGTGCTGAGCAGCGCGAGGTCCGCGCCCGCACAGAAGCTCGGTCCCGCTCCGCGGAGGACGACGGCCTGGATGTCGGCCGCCTGTGCTGCTGTTATGGCGGCCTGCAGCCGCGTCACAAGATGCCGGTCCAGGGCGTTGCGGCGCTCGGGGCGGTTGAGGGTCCAGGTTTCGACCGGCCCGCGCCGCTCGACGATCAGCTCGCTCATCCGGCGGTCCCGGTGTCGGCGCTGCGCGCGGCGCGCAGTGCCGCGCGCTGGATCTTCCCGCTCGGGGTCTTCGGCAGGGAGTCGACGAAGGTGACCAGGCGCGGGTAGGCGTGGGCGGCGTACCGGGTGCGCACCCAGTTCTGGAGCTCGCTGACCAGGGCGTCCGGTTCTTTGGGGGCGCTCGCCGGCACGACGTAGGCGTGGACGACCTCCCCGCGGACCGGGTCGGGGGTCGCGACGACCGCGCACTCGACCACCTGCGGATGGGTGACCAACACACTCTCGACGTCGAACGGGCCGATGCGGTATCCGGCCATCAGGATGACGTCGTCATCGCGTGAGGAGAACCTGATCAGGCCGTCCTCGTCACGCGAGGCGAGGTCCCCAGTGAGGTAGAAGGCCCCGTCGCTGGTGAACCGCGAGCCTCGGGTGTCACGAGCGATGCCGTAGCCCGTGAACGTGAAAAAGAGACTGTGGGCGACGTCGACGGCTAGCCGGCCGACCTCGGCCACCGATGCCGGCTCGTCGGTGTCGGAGCGCAGCACCGTCACCGTCCACCCGGGCAGCGACTCCCCCATGGCACGGGCGACGACGTTGCGGGCAAGGTCGGCGTGGTGCGCGAACCCGGCCGGCATGCCCAGCTCGGTCTGCCCGAAGTGGTCATGCACGTCGATGCCGAAGCGCTCGCGCGACCATTCGCTGACCTCGGGGGTCAGCGGCTCACCGGCGGTGGAGAGCCGTCGCAGCGCGGGTAGATCGACGCCGGGATCGCAGGCTCGCAGCGCCCGCAGGGCCGTCGGAGCGGCGGCATAGTCGCTGACCCGCAGCCGTTCGAGTACCTGCCAGGTCGCCTCGGGCTTGAAGGTGCCGCAGGTGAAGAGGCTGGGCACCCCGGCAGCGAGCGGTCCGATGATGAGCGTGTAGAGGCCGTAGGCCCAACCGGGGTCGGCGCCGCACCAATAGCTCTCGCCGGGGGCGAGGGCGAGCTCGACGTACGACTGCCAGCCGGCGGCGTAGGCGAGGGGGTGGACGACGACCTTCGGCTTGCCGGTGGTTCCCGAGGTCGCCATCTGCACGATCGGCGTCTCCGGACCGGTCACTGGCGTCGTGCCGGCCCACTGCGGCCCTGCGTCCAGGGCCGCTCCGAAGTCGTCAGCGGCGGCACCGGCGGCCTCTCCGGTGTTGGCCATCAGGACCGGGATGCGGAGATCCCGGACCTTCGGCAGCTGGTCGGCGTCGGTGACGACGAGCATGACACCGGCATCTGCGATGCGTTCTGCGACGGTCGCGGCTGCAAAGGCGGTGAACAGGGGGACGTACACCGCCCCCAGTCGCCAGATCCCGAGGAGCAGCGCGGGAAGATCAGGTCCCTTCCCCAGCAGCGAGGCGACCCGATCCCCCGCGCGGACACCGCGCTCGGCAAGGACGTGCGCGGCGCGGCGCGAGCGCTCCGCGAGCTCGCCATACGTCATGTCGCGGACCTGCAGCTCCGCATTGACGAACCGGAACGCCACGGCTTGGATGGGGTGCCGGTCGCACATCAGCCATGGCGCTGCGGCGTCCGCGCCGTTGAACTCGGCGTGGATCTGAAGCGCGCGTTGATGCGCACCGGCCAAGTGGCCGTCCGCAATCCTGTGCGTCGTGTTGGTCAACCCCGGTCCCTACCTTTCGGACTGCTGCATAGAGTACGACTATTGATACAACCGTACTCCATATGTTACCATCATCACCAGCCTCGAGCTCCCGGTTCGGCGGCTCCGGCACCGTCTCAGAGAGGACAGCCCATGCGGGAGATCAGGATCGAGCTCGATGTTCCCGCGACGATGCGGGACGGCACCGTCTTGCGGGCGAACGTGTTCCGCCCCGTCGGCGAGGGCCCGTTCCCGGTGCTGGTGACCCGTCACCCCTACGGCAAGGACCTGTTCGAATCCGGCTACCTCGACTTCAAGGCCCTGGTGCGCGCGGGCTACATCGTGGTGTCCCAGGACACCCGTGGTCGCTTCACCTCGGACGGCGAGTGGGCGCCCTGGAAGCATGAGCGCGAGGACGGCTACGACACCGTCGAGTGGGCCGCGTCCCTACCGGGCAGCAATGGCAGAGTAGGCATGTTCGGTGGCAGCTACTTGGGCAGCACCCAGTGGAGTGCCGCCATCGCGGGGGCGCCGCACCTGGTCGCGATCGCCCCGGCCACGACCTGGGCCGATCCGGACAACGGTCTGTTGTTCCGCGGCGGAGCGATCGAGCTGGGACTCAACGCCTCGTGGGGCCTGATGACCGCTCTCGATCAGATCCCGAAGGCAGGGCTCGAGCCGGACGAGATGATCAAGGGACTGATGGCGACCGTGAGCGACTACGACTCGCTCGCATCGCAGACCTATTGGCAGCTGCCCGCGGGCGCCCAGCCAGCGCTCGAAGCAACCGGCCAGCCCGACCTCGGCCTCACCCGGGCACTGGCCGACCCGGCGACCCTGGAAGAGTCACGCGTCTCGAGCCGGTACGCCGACATCAACGTGCCCAGCCTCGGCTTCGCCGGCTGGTACGACGTCTTTCTCCAAGGCGACCTCGACAACTACGTCGGGCTGCGGACCCACGGCCGCACCGCGCGCCTCGTCGTCGGCCCCTGGCACCACGAGAACTTGGTGACTCCTTTTCTCGGTGGCCAGGTCGGCGAGGTCAACTTCGGGCTGTCAGCCCTCCTGCCGGGCGGGCAGTCGGTGAGCGACATCCAGCGTGGCTGGTACGACCACTGGCTCAAGGAGCTGCCGGCCACGGCTGCCCACAAGTCCGGGGTCCTGCTGTTCGTCATGGGGATCAACCAGTGGCGCGCCGAGGAGGAGTGGCCCCTGGCCCGCGCCACCGATGTCGCCCTGCACCTGAACAAGGACTCGACGCTGACCTGGAGCGCACCCGAGGTCGACCAGGACCAGTCGACGTACACCTACGACCCCGCCGACCCGGTCCTGACGCGCGGCGGCAACCTCGTCATGGCCACCGAGTTCCCCGCCGGGCCCTTGGACCAACGCGACACCGAGGCTCGCGACGACGTACTCGTCTTCACCACCGATCCCCTCGAAGCCGACCTCGAGATCACCGGTCGCGTCCGCGCCACACTCTTCGTCTCGACCGACGGACCCTGCACCGACTGGGTCGTGCGGCTGTGTGACGTCGATGACAAGGGCGTGTCACGCAACATCGTCGACGGCATCACCCGCGTCAACACCAAGCCGGGGCGCGTCGACGAAGTTGACATCGACCTGTGGTCCACGTCCATCGTCATCAAGGCCGGGCACCGCCTGCGCGTACATGTCACGTCCAGCAACTTCCCCCGCTGGGACCGCAACCTCAACACCGGCGAGCCCGTGACGGAAGGCATCACGATGCGTGTGGCGCAGCAACGGATCCATCACGACCGCAGCCGTCCTTCGCGGATCGTCCTCCCCGTCGTTCCCAGCTGATTGCTCAGGGCTGGCGGTCGCGAACCGCCAGTCCGTGCACCAGCAGCTCACCAAGCTCGGCGAACGCCGCCCCCGCGCTGAGCCCCGTCGCCCGGAGCACCTCGCCGGACTGTACGCCGTCCATGAGGTAGGCGACCGTCAAGGACGCGAGAGCAGCATCCGTCGCGCGGAAGTCTCCCTCCCGAACACCCTCCTCGATCATCCCCTGCACCCGGGCAGCCGCCGCCTCGGAGTTCATGCGGTAGATCTCCGCCGTCGGGGCATAGCCGACCATGTCCTCGTAGAACGCGGGCGAGTTGCGGTCCATCGCCCGGCCAACACCTTCCAGGTACGTGACGATCCGGCTGGCGGGGTCGATGGTGCCGTTCAGGTTGGCCTCGATCTCGGCGCTGGAGTGCGCGAAGAAGTACCGCACGACGGCCTGGTTGATCTGCTCACGAGACCCCGCCACGCTGTACAGCGTCGACTTCGAGCACCGCAGCCTCTTGCACAGCTGATCGGTCGTCAGGGAGCTGAACCCTTCACTCAGGAAGATCTCCTCCAGCTCCCGCAGCAACCGTTCGCGACGCGGATCCGCTCGCCTCACCCGAGGCCGTCGATCCCTGACCGCATCGCTGGACCGAGACGTAGAGGACACCGACCGATCGTCTCACACCACACGCCGGCTACTCACGGACTTGCGAGACCACGAGCCATATGGAGATCCACCAGAACCAGACTGAGGAGTTGGTTGCCACTCCGGTGCCGCTGCGCCACCGAGTGTCGCAGACTGGTTGGACCCGTGCGACTGCGCCCGCGTTCAGGGTGAGGAGGACGTCCATCTCGCCGAATGCTGCCATCTGGGCCTCGAAGACCGGCAGGTTCGCGTTGCTCAAGGTCTGCTCCTCGCAATCTGCAGATTCGCCCCCACGGTGTTTGATGAGCCGGCAGTCAGCAGACTGCCTCATACTCCGTGGTTCCACCGCTTCCGTCGCAGCAAGCGACGACCGAGTCTTCGCAGAGCTCGAGGTACATGCTGGATACGCCGCGGACGCAGCATCTCCGGCCCACGTCCGCGACGTGCTCATGCGCTACTGCGTGGTGGAGACCTTCAGCCACGGCAAGATCGTCCACGAGCGCTTCTACTGGGACCGCACTGAGTTCGAATCCCAGTTGAGCGACGACTAGATGGGCCAGCCCTCGATCGCACGCTCTGCCCTGACAGACGGACACGTGACACCCCTCCGCGAAAACGTGAGGTGACCGAATGGCAGAGGTAGCTGTCCTGGGCCTGGGGAACATGGGATCTGCTGTGGCTCGTGCTCTCCTTGCGGCTGGCAGGCACGTCGTGGTGTGGAACAGGACGAGTGCCCGATGCGACCCGCTGGCGAGCGCAGGCGCGGACGTTGCGCCGACTGCGCGGGCTGCCCCGGAGAGCGCTCCCGTCGCGATCGCCTCGGTGCTAGACTATCGCGTCCTGCGGGAGACCCTGACTGATCGAGTTGACCTGGCGGGTCGAACGTTGATCAACCTCAGCTGGGGAACCACGGACGAGGCGCGGGAGTTCGCCGAGCTGTTGTCTGCGCTGGGCGGAGACGACGTCGAGGGAGGAGTCCTGTGCCGTCCCGAGGCGATCGGTAGCGCCACTGGCGACATCCTCTACTCCGGGCCTTCCGATCTGATCGACGAGACTCGCCCGCTTCTCCTCGAGTTGGGCCCCCTCCACTTCGTGGGACCAGACATCACCCGAGCCAACGCCCTCGCACTCGCCCTGGGGTCGATCTTCTATGCAGGCGCCTTGTCGCTCCTGGAGGCGGTCGCCTATGCAGAGCGGCTGGGAATCCCGGTCGACGTCGTCGCTCCACTGGTGCGGATCCCCCTCAACCTCGCCGCTTCCACAGCTGATGCGTCGGTCGAACAGATCAGGCGGGATAGCTTCACCGGTTCGGAAGCGTCGAACGCGGTGCACGCTGCGGCTCTCTCCTCCGTGTCGCAGGCGTTCGCCTCAGCCGGCACCGGGCACCGGCTCACCGATGCAATAGCCTCGTACTTCGACTCGGCCGCCCGGCTAGGGCTTGAGGATCTTGAGGTGAGTGCGTTGCTGCATGTCGTGTCGGGGCCCGGCACCTGACGTGACCTTGACGCTGGCGCCGGTCCCATCGACAGACCTCAGCTCTCCGCCGGTATGACCGGCAGGCTCAGGTACGACGGCTGCTTGCCGCCCACGAAGACGGTCTGCGTGGCAACGCGCATCTCACCGGTCGTCAGGCCGTCGCGGGTGTTGAGGTTCCGGTCCCACCGAGGGAAGCAGCTCGACGTCACCTGGACGCGGATCCGGTGACCTCGTTCGAAGAGCATGCTGGTCGAGTACAGGTCGACCTCGACTGTCATCGGCTCGCCAGCGACCCCTTCGACACGACGGATGCCATCGACGACGTTGAACGACCGCCCGTCCGGGTGGACGTCGCACAGGCGCACCACCCAGTCCGTCGTCTCCCCGTCGGTGGCCGCCTGCAGCGACGCCCTCACCCGGCCCGTGACCTCGACATCCTCGGTGAGGACGTCGGAGGTGAACACGAGCACATCACTCCTCTCCTCGACCGGTCGTTGGTCGTAGGACCCGGGAGCCGGATGCGCGAGCAGCGTGATCCCCCCGAGCGTCGGGACGGGGTCGGAGGGATCGTAGGTGAAGGACAGCGACTCGGAGGACGCAGCCGTCGGGTCGAACGCCAGCTCACCTCGTCCACCGAGGAACACCTTGGTCTCGACGGCCCTCGCGAGCGGCCACTCGGTCTCCGAGCGCCATGCGTTGGCTCCCATGACGTAGATCCGGACCGGCGGGTCGGTCTCGGCCGGTTCGCCCGTCAACCAGCCATGGAGCCAGTCGAAGGTCAGACCCAGGATGGACGTCGAGAGGTCGATCGCATACCCGTTGCCGGCCAGCCCGAAGTTGATGTCGCCCTGTTGTGACTCCTGGCCGAAGTGGTTCCAGGGACCCACCACCAGCCTGGCCGGCGTCCTCTGCGCGGCTGACACGTAGTTGTCGATCGTGGCCTGGACGAAGATGTCGTACCAGCCCGCTACATGGAGGCTCGGCACGGTGACGTTCGCCTGGTGCGGCGGCACGCTGGCCGCCGCCATCGACTCGGGCGAGGCGAGGTTGGGCAGGTCATGGCGCCGGATCACCGGGTCGACGCCCGTCGGCAGCTCGAGGTAGGTCGCACCCGGGATCCCGTCTGCCGATTCGACGAGAGCCAGGATCTCCTTCGTCATCGTCTCCTCGTCGTCGGCGTGACGCCGAGCGAGCACGTCGAAGCCCATCGCCACCGCCCAGGCCCGCACGGCGCCCAGCTCGTGAGCGCCGCCACGGAAGGCCAAACCTTCCTCGCACTCGCGGAACGTTCGCTCGGGTGCTATCGCGCGCAGCGCGGCGGGCTGCCTGGCGGCGGCCTGCCACTGGACGTTGCCGAGATAGCTCAGGCCCCACATCCCAACCGACCCGTTCGACCCTGGAAGGCGGGCGGCCCACTCGATCGTGTCGGCGCCATCGTCCGCCTCGTTGACGAAGGGGGTGAAGTCTCCCTCGGACCTGTATCTGCCCCGCACGTCTTGTACCACGGCGATGAATCCCCGGCGCGAAGCCAGCATCGGCTCCAGGAACTGGAGCTCGTCGTGGTCCGTCTTGCCGTACGGAGTGCGTGCCACGAGGACGGGCCACGGGCCCTCGCCGACCGGGCGATACACATCCGCCCGAAGAGTGACACCATCCCGCATCTCGACGGGAACGTCGAGCTCAACCGTGACCATGGTCATCCCATTCCTCCTACTCTCTTCGCCGTACCGCGTGATAACTCCCACCTGCATGGTGAGGTCGTGCTCAGTCCGACCGATCTGTCGTCGCCCTCCGGTCCCTGGACAGCAGCCGCCTCAACCAGTCGACCCTCGAGCGCAGGGCCGCGACAGACAGCTGTGCCTCAGGCAGGTCCAGGTAGAACGCATGGAAGCCACCGGGCCAGACGTGCAGCTCGGCGTCTCCCCCGGCGGCCCAGATGCCAGACGCGAACGTCACCACCTCATCGCGGAACGTCTCGGCCGAACCGACGTCGAGGAAGGTCACCGGGAGCTGACCGAGGTCTTCAGCTCGTGCCGCGGCTGCGTACGGCGAGACGTCTGGCCCACCCTGCGCGTCACCGAGGAGGGCGCGCCACCCGGTCTCGTTCGAAATCCGGTCCCAGATGCCGAGGCCGGCCATGTGATGGGACGAAAGCGTGTCGTTCCGGTTGTCGAGCATCGGGGCCATCAGGACCTGCCCGAGCACCATCGGGCCGCCGCGGTCCCGGGCAAGGATCGCGAGGGACGCGGCCAGGCCACCCCCGCCACTCTCACCCGCCAGGATGATCCGATCTCGGTCGACACCGATCGCCGATCCGGACTCGGCGACCCAGGCCAGACCCGCGTAACAGTCCTCGATCGCAGCCGGGTACGGGAACTCCGGTGCCAGCCGGTACTCCACCGACACCACGACCAGACCCAGCTCTTCGGCCCAGTCGAGAGCCTGATCCAGACCGAGCCGGTTGCTCCCCATCACCATCCCGCCGCCATGGACGAAGTACACGGCGGGGAGTTCTTCGCCGTCTCGGCCAGTGGGCCGGCACACGACCAGGGGGATGGTCGTCGTTCCGGAGAGGACGCCCACCTCGGTCACCTCGAAGCGACCCTCCCGCTCCAAGTCTATGAGCGATGGCGCGGGCCACTCGGCCAAGGCTGCGCGCACGTTCTCAATGGTGTTGGGCCGGAGGGCGTCAGGCGCCATGAACGCCTGGAGCTCGGGAAGGTGCGGCGCAAGCTCCGGGTCGAAGGGCGGCGGAGTGGACCGGCGTGCCGGGGGCGGCGACTGCGACATCTTCAAGCTCGGTCTCCTCGACACTGGCGTTTCAGCGCGTTTCCCGCATCGCTCGCGGAATGACGTATCCGCCGAAGCCAGGAGGGCGACCGGCACAGCAGACAGCCACGACACCAACGTTCGCAGCCTCGCCAGCTCTTGTGGATTGGATGATTCACGACAGGCATCGCACCGCCTCAGTACCGCTCCGAAGTGCTCGCTCGCTCGTCGACTGGCCTAGCTAAAGATGGTCAGGCAACGTGAGCGGAGTGCTCAACCAGGGTTGCTCCGTGGCCGTTGCGTGACGCCGGCTCCGCGGGAGACGAGGATGCCGACCAGACGACGGTCTCGCGCACCGGGTCGTTCCGGGCGTGGCAGGATCGCCATGCTCAACGACACACGGCGCACGAGCAATCCTCGAACTCGCTCATGCATGCTCGACGCAGAGCAGGCTCAAAGGGTCGGCCTCAGAGACGAAGAGACTCGGGTGGGTTCGGGACACCCGGACCACAGCTTCACAATGATGAGCGCGTGACGCTCTGCGCGTTCCTGGCCTGCTGGCAGCGTGCCGTCAACCGTTCGCTCTGCGGAGGTCGCAGGGGAGACAACTCATGAACAGCGGGTCCCAACGAACCGCGCGCGACGTCTGAGGTGCAATAGGTGTGTGTCGAGTCCGATCATGTCCTCTGAGCCTGCCCGGATGATGCCCCAGACTGCGTTGGCTGCTCGCGAGGCACCGTCCTTAGTCCTCGCAAGGTCGTCGAGGGCGCTCAGCCCAATTGCTCCGGCTGCTATTGCGTAACCGTGCGCAACGCCGAGGCGGTTCTACCAACTCCGGCATGCCGTATCGCACAGTGAGGAGTCACCGAACGGGCGGTGTGGGTCGGGAGGTTCTAGCGCGCGATGAGCAGTCGGCCATACTCAGCCAAAGTCGACGGCTGAACCAAGGCCGAGCCGACGCGCCACTGCGGCACTGGCCTTCGCCGCCGCGGCACGAGGGGCAAACCGAGACTTGTCGACGCAGCCGCGATGTGCTGATGGTCGCGCGCGGGGCCAGAGGACGTTAGCCCGGGGCAGGAAGTGCCTGTTGCCGTAGCCGTCGCGAAGCAATGCGCGCTGCCCACTGTCCAGCACGCCTTCCGCGGCGAATGTGAGGGCACCATCCAGTTGCTCATCTCGTCGAACTGCAGCGACTCGAGGAATGCCCCTCGCCCGCCGAGATCGCAAACATACTCAACCCCTTCGACCAGATCGAGGAACGCGTCGACACTGCCATACCGCTCTAGTAGGCCGTGAATTGTCGCCCAGGTCCTGCTCAACGTGCACACTCCAGTTCGTCAATCGTTCGCATTACCGCGGCCGCGGACGCGTCGCGCCGGTCCGGCGGTACGTGGTGGGAGAAGAAGGGGACGTCGCCCCGAGCCAGTCCTCGAGGAGGGCATCGGTCTACGAGCCGCACATGTCGGACTCAGTGCAGTACACGTAGCCGACGGGACAGCGAACGGCTGCCATGTCGTGGCGCACGGCGTCGTTGGTCAGTCGTCGGCGTGCTGCCGTATCGAATCGCCATCGCCATCGCCATCGCCAGCCCTCGGCTACCTCGACGAGGCCCGCGGCGGCAACGCGCCTCAGTTGTTGCGCGGTCGCGCGTGGGCACCCGCGCGTGACACTGCACGCGCTGGTGGCGAGGACGGCCGTAGTGTCAGGAACCTCTCAGCGCTCACACCACACGGTCTGGACGTTCGTGAACTCCTGGAGTGCGTAGTGGGAGAGCTCCCGCCCGAATCCGCTCTTCTTGATGCCACCGATCGGCACCCTTGGATCCGAGACACCGACCTTGTTGACGAATACGCTGCCGGCCTCGATCCGGGCCGCCACGTCCTCGGCTCGGTCCAGATCTACGGTCCACACCGAGGATCCCAGGCCGAATTCCGAGTCGTTCGCAAGCTCGACAGCATGCTCGGCGTCAGTGGCCGCGATCAGCACTGCCACAGGACCGAACAGTTCCTCGGTGAACGCCGGGGTGCCCGGAACGACGTCGGCGAGCACCGTAGGCACGTAGAAGAAGCCGTCACCGGGGACCTTGGCACCGCCCGTCACGAGTGTCGCGCCGGCCGCGATGCTGCGCTCTACCTGGTTCGCGAGTTGGTCGAGCAGGTCCTCGCGGGCGATCGGACCGACACGCGTGCTTGGGTCGAGTGGGTCGCCGACCGGGAGCGTCTCGACCTGCTCGACGAACTTGCGGGTGAACTCCTCCCGGATCGGCTCCTCGAGGATGATCCGCTTCGCCGCGATGCAGACCTGACCCGAGTTCTGGAAGCGCGCTGTGACAGCAGCCTCCACGGCAGCGTCGAGGTCGGCGTCTGACAACACGATGAAGGGGTCCGAGCCGCCGAGCTCGAGCACCGAGCGCTTGACCTCGCGCCCGGCCTGCGTCGCGACCGCCGAGCCTGCTGCGACGCTACCCGTCAGCGTGACGCCGACGATCACGTCGTCGGAGATCGCCGCCGACACTACGTCGTTGTCGGCATTCAGGACACTGAAGGCGCCTCGGTCGACCCCTGCGCGCTCATAGACGTCCATGAGCGCGAGCCCGCACCCGACGGTCGTCGGGGACGGCTTCAGGAGGTACGCGTTACCCCCGAGCAGGATACCGACGCTGCCGCGCATTGCCTGCCAGATCGGAAAGTTCCAAGGCATCACGGCAAGCACGACGCCCAGCGGGCGATAGTGCACGCGCACGCCGGGACCGGCGGGCGTCGGGTCCGGCGCGAGGACCTCGGGTGCCAGGTCGGCGTACCACTCCAGGACGTTGGCGCACTTGAACACCTCTGCTCGTGCCTCGGTGATGGGCTTACCCATCTCTGTGGTGACGAGCTCCGAGAGCCGGTCGACATCGTCCCGGAGGATCTTCGCCGCGCGCCGCATGACGTCGCAACGCTCGGCCAACGGCCTTGCCGCCCAACTGCGCTGGCCTGCGGACGCGACAGCGAGCACCTCGCTGAGCCGCTCAGGGGCCAGGAACGGGTACGAGGCGACGTGCTTGCCGGTGGCAGGGTTGATCGACACTGCCGCAGTGGTCATGGCAAGTTGCTCCTTCGAGTCGGGGTGGTGCGAGCCGCACGATCATCGCGCGCTCCTGATCTGGCTGAGCACCTCGTCGTGGTGCTCGCCGAGGCGGGGAGGCGAAAGGCGGACCGTCGGGGCGTTCCCGTCGAACTTCCACGGCGTGTTCACTACCCGAGCACCGACGACGTCGTCGCGGTCGAACGTCATGACCATCTCGCGCGTCTTGGTCGACTCTGCCTCGAGAGCCTCGCCGATATCGGCCACGACGCCGACGGGGACTCCCACCTGCTCAAGGACGGCGACCGCGTCGACGGTGGTCATCCGCACGAGTGTCTCGGTCAGGGTTCCCAGCAGCTCGGCACGGTGCTCGACGCGCAGGGGATTCGTGGCGAAGCGCTCGTCGGCCACGAGGTCCTCACGTCCGAGTGCCGAGCACATGCGCTGGAACTGCGAGTCGTTGCCGACGCAAAGGTTCACGAAGCCGTCCGCGGTCGGGAACATGCCGTAGGGACAGATCGTGGCGTGCCCGTTGTGGTCCGACGGCGGGACGACTCCGGTGGCGAGGTAACGAGCCCCGTGATGAGTCAGCATCGACAGCAGGCTGTCCTGCATCGAGATGTCGATGACGCGTCCGCGACCTGTCCGCACTCGCTCGACGAGCGCACTCGAGATCGCCGACGCAGCGAACATGCCCGCCGCGATGTCGGCGATCGGAACCCCCCACTTGGTGGGCTCCCCAACGGCTCCGGTCATGCGCATGACTCCGCTCGTCCCCTGCACGATCTGGTCGTAGCCTGAGCGCGTTCCCTGGTCCTGGCCGAAGCCGCTGATCGAGCATACGATCAGTCTGGGGTGCGCCGCACGCAGCTCCTCGGCGCCGAGTCCCAGCCGCCGCGCCGTACCGGGGCGCCAGTTCTCGACGACCACGTCGGCCGTCGCGATGACCTCACGTGCGATCGCAGCGTCGGTCGGTTCCTTCAGGTCCAGGGCGACGCTGCGCTTGTTGCGGTTGACCGACATGAAGTAGGCCGCGTCGCTACCCAGGAACGGGGGTCCCCAGTGCCGCGAGTCATCGCCCCGCGCTCTGCTTTCGATCTTGATCACGTCCGCGCCGAGGTCTGCCAGCATCAGCGTGCAGTACGGGCCGGACAGCGCCTGCGTGAAGTCCACAACGCGGATGCCCTCGAGCAGTTCGATGGCATCTGCGCCTGCGTGCCTCAGGCGCTCAGAGTCCGGATGCATGTGTGTCAGTGACCTGCGGACTCGAAGTGCGGCAGCTTGAACGTCATCAGCGAGCCGGCGTCGACCGGAAGGCTGATGCCGGTGACGTAGCGCGCGTCGTCGCTCGCGAGGTACAGCACGGCCTTGGCGACGTCCTCCGGCTCCACGAACGGGATCGGCAGGGCATTGATGCTCCGCATGCCCGGCATTGCCTCCTCGTAGGTGGCTGTCTCCTTGCCGGCGAAAAGGCCGCTGAAGGCGGGGTTGTCGATCATCTTGGTATTGACGCTCGTCGGGCACACCGTGTTCACGCGAACGCGGTACGGCGCCAGCTCGGCCGCGAGGTTGTGCATCAGGCCCTCGACGGCGTGCTTGGCCATCACGTAGTGCGCGATGTTGATCTCGGCAGTCTTGCCCGACACCGAGCTCGTCAGGATCACCGAGCCGCCCTCGCCGCGCTCGAGGATCGACGGCACTGTCGCCTTGATGGTGCGCAGGGCACCGGCGCCGCAGACCTCCCACTGGTCACGGAGCTGCTCCTCCGTGATCTCCCAGGCGCGGTTGAAGCCGTTGACCGTACCGGCGTTTGCCACGACGACGTCGAGGCGACCGAACTCGGAGAGGCCCTCCTTCACAGCGACGTCCAGCGACGTCTGGTCGCGCACGTCGGCGACGCACGCCACGATGCGTCCGCCACGCTCGCGCACCATGCGAGCCGTCTCCTCGAGGTCCTGCTCGCTCGCCATTTCGTACGGGACGGTGTCGATCTGCTGGCAGACGTCGACAGCGATGATGTCTGCTCCCGCGCCCGCGAGCTCGAGCGCGTGTGCACGCCCCTGTCCGCGAGCGGCGCCGGTGATGAAGGCGACCTTGCCGGTCAGCTTGCCCATGTTCTTCCCCTTGTGATGAGTACGCCGCGCCCGCGCGCAGGGCACCTGGCGGCGGCGTGACGATGTGTCGCGTGTTTTGGGGCCGGCGAGATCTCGGCTGGAGAGGCCGTCGGCGCCGGCACAGCGCGCGGATGCGCCGCTCTGCACCGACCCGACCGGTCAGCCATCGGGCTGGTCGGTCAGCGGCCGGACCAGTACGGCGCCAGTGCGGGCACCGGCTCCTTCGGCGTGCGGCTCGGGTGGTCCTCGACCTTGAACGAGTCGGGAACCAGTCCAAGCTGCTCGGCCTTGACCAGCAGTGCCATCAGTGGCGAGTGCCAGCGTGCCATCGGGATGGAGCCCTCCAGGATCCAGAAGCCGTCCTGCGCCGTGGGCTTCACCACGTTGCGCAGCTCGCCGTCGGTGCCGAAGCCCCACGCGGGCCCGAGCTTCGCCGCCAGCTCCTCGCCGAAGTACTTCTTGACGCCCTCGCTGATCGAGCGGTAGGCAGTCGCGAGGATCACGACGTCGTACGGCTCGGTCGTGCCGTCCGTTCGGATGATGCCGCTGGAGTCAAAGCGCTCCACGTCCGCGAGCTTCATGATGCCGATCTCTCCGGCGATGATCGCTTCCGAGGCGCCAACGTTCAGGTAGTAGCCGCCCTTGGACTGGCTGAGGTAGCCATAGTAGAAGCCCGTCCCGTCCTCACCGCCCCACGTCTCCAGGCCGGCGGCCGCGAGACGCTCGTGGAGGTCCTTGTCCTGCGCGTCGATGAACTTCTGGAACTCCTGGAAGCCCTGTCGCTGCTGGTGAAAGACGCCACCGGCGAGGAAGCGGAAGTCGACGAGGCGCGTCTCCAGCGAGCGGTCCCGGTAGACGCCGTACATCTGGTTGGCGGTCTCCAGGTCGACGACCATCAGCGGACTGCGCTGGACCATGGTGGCCTGGCCTCCCGACTTGACGATGTCGAGAGCGAAGTCGTGCGCTGAGGTGCCCGTGCCGATGATCAGAACCTTCCTGCCCGCGTAGTCCCGACCGTCGCGGAACTGGCTGGAGTGCAGGACCTCGCCCTGGAAGTCCGACAGACCCGGGAAGTCCGGGATGTTGGGCACGTCGCTGCCGCCGGTCGCCATCATCACGTGCTGCGGGCGCATCGTGCGCACCGAGCCGTCGGCCTGGCGAACCTGGACCTCCCAGACGCCCTCGTCCTCGAGACGACGACCGCCGAGGAACTCGGTGCCGCCCCAGAAGTTGATGTCCAGGTGCCGGATGTACGACTCGACGAAGTCCGCGACCTTGTCCTTGGGCAGGTACTCGGGGAACGACTCCGGGAAGGGCATCAGCGTGAAGTGAAGCATGTTGTGCGGCTGGTGCAGGAACAGCGACTCGTAGCGCTGCCGCCAGCAGTCACCCGGGCGGGGCAGCTTGTCGATGACCAGGGCGTCGACGCCCAGGCGGCCCAGGTGCGCGGCCGTCGAAATCCCCCACTGACCGCCACCGACGATCAGGACCTCGGGGTCACGATCGGCGTAGGCTTGACGTTCGGCGCGGTGCTCCCACCAGCGGACGTCCGGGTTCTGGGCGTCGAAGCGTCCCTCCGGCGGCCACACCGGCTTGGCGTCGTCGAGCTCGATCAGCCGGGTGAGCAGCGTCGCGCCGAGGAGACGCGACGAGTCGCTCGGGTCGGGGACCAGGTAGGCGAGACCCTCGGCCGAGCCGGCCGCCACCGAGAAGGAGAAGAACAGCTCGACCGAGCCGACCGAGCCGCCCTCACCCAGGGTGACCGTGGGAGCGGGCCAGTTGGCCGCGAGCGCGAAGTCTCGCGGTGCGATCGTGGGCGCGGTGGCAAGGAGGAGCTCGGCGATCGCCTTGTTGTCGTGGGCCTGGCGCAGGTTCCAGGTGAAGGCGAGCAGGTCGCGCCAGCCGGCCTGCTCGACGAACAGTGACTCCAAGGCCGCGCGATCGCACGCGGCGAGGGCCGAGGAAAGAGCGTCGAGCCACACGACAGCCTGCTGCTTCGCGCTGGTCTCGACCTGGTTCGGGGCGTCCTGAACGGTCATGTTCACCTTCTCGTGGGTCCAGAGCTCATCGGGCCTCCACGATGACGACACGGTGCCATCGGAGCCTTCCGTCGAGCGTTGATGTGGGGAGCCTAAGTGCGCCTGAGGGACCGGGCTTGCCCGTCAGCGTCAGCGGTATTGACCAGGTGAGCCACGTGAGCCACGTCGCACCGCGCCGGGTTCGGCCGTGGAAGACGAACAGCCGGCCGACCACCCCTGAGGGAGGCCGCCCGGCTGCTCGCGTGGTCCCGCCCCGCGGCAGAACCGCGGGCTCAGCGCCCCGCGATGCGGTCCGCGACGCGGGCAGGCCACGCCGTGCTAGTGGACTTCGAGCGCGATTCCAGGTGGTCGGCCCAGGAGTACGCCTTGTACAAAGCGTTCGCGCCGAGCCACCTGAGCGGCTCCGGCTCCCACCGGCGCGGACGCTTGCGTACCCACGGCAGCCTGGTCAGCTCGGTCTCGCGACCCGTGATGAGATCGGCGACGAGGCACCCGCCCACGTAGGCGGCCGTCAGGCCCTGGCCGGCGTAGCCGCCGACGTGGGTGACCTGGGCAGCTTCATCGACCTCGACGAACGGCGACCAGTCGCGACTCACCCCGATGACACCGCACCAGGCGTGTGCCAGCTCGAACGAGATCCCAGGGAACAGCTCCCGCAGTGCCGCGTCCAGGGCCTCGACCGTCTGCTGGTACACCTGGCCGTCCTTGTCCGTCGCCGAGCCGAAGCGGTAGGGCTTGCCACGGCCTCCGATCGCGATGCGGTCGTCCGCGGTGCGCTGGGCGTAGAAGAACGTGTGCGCCGAGCCGCTGAGGCACTCCGCGCCGTCCCAGCCGATCTTGGCCCAGTCCTCCCCCGCCAATGGCTCGGTGACCACCATGGCGCTGTTCATTGGGAGCAGGCGCCGCTTCTCGCCCTTCTCCCAGCTCGAGTACCCCTCGGTCGCCACGACGGTGTGCCGACCCACGCGGACGGAGTGCCCGTTCACCACCAGACCATGATCCACCAGGTCGGTGACCCGTGATCCGGTGTAGATCGCGACGCCAGCGTCGCGCGCGAGCCGGGCCAGACGGGCCAGCGCCTTGACGGGATCGATGCGGTAGCAGTCCGGCGAGTAGATGGCGCCCCTAGCCTCGCTGACCGCCACCCGCGCGGTGGTCTCGGCAGCCGACAGCACCCGCAGGTTTTCCGGCGCGACACCCCAGCTGCGCGACTTGGCCTCGTACTCCTCGACTCGCCGCATCTCGCTCGCCGTGCGCGCGACTTGCATCCACCCGCCGCGGCGAGCATCGATCTGCTCGACTCCGAGCAGATCGACGACCTCGTCGAGGGACCGGACCAGGATGCGGTCTGCCGACTGGACGCCGGCCCAACCCTGAGGCTGCCTGGCGAGTACCGGCCGCAGGCCCACCGGCTTGGCGGAAAGCCAGCCGCCGTTGCGGCCCGAGGCTCCGTAGCCGATCGACTCCGCCTCGAACAGCGCGACTGTGAGCGACGGGTCCTTCACGGCGACCGACCAGGCCGCCCAGAGCCCGGTCAGTCCACCCCCGACGACTGCGACATCGACGTCGAGGTCCGTATCCACCGGAGCGAAGCGAGGCGCGTCGATCCCCGGGCGAGCAATCCAGTACGAGATCTGGCCGTTCTTCATGACTCTCCTGTCGAGCTGGCCGAGCCGCTTCAGCGGATCCGGATCAGCTTCTTGTTGACGAACTCATCAATGCCGTACCTGCCGAGCTCACGGCCGAACCCGGATCGCTTGATCCCGCCGAACGGCAGCTCGACGCCGTCGGCCTGGACGCAGTTAGCGAACACCATGCCGGCCTCGATGCCGTCGGCGACGCGAGCGACCTGCTCGGTGTCGGCGCCGTATACGTAAGAGCCGAGGCCGAAGTCGGTGTTGTTCGCGATCGCCAGCGCCTCTGCCTCGTCCTTCGCACGGAAGACCATGGCGACCGGACCGAAGAACTCCTCCTTGGCGATCGGGTGCTCCGGGTCGATTCCGGTCAGCACGACCGCTGGGAACCGGGCACCGTCACGCTCGCCGGTCACGAACTGCTCGGCGCCCGCCTCGACGGCGCGCTGCACCTGGTCGGCCAGCTCGTCGGCCGCTGCTTGGGACACTATCGGCGCCAGCTGCGGCGCACGCTCCTGCAGCGCCGCCTGGAACCGGGTGAGGAATGCGTCGTAGGCGCGGTCCAGCACGATGAATCGCTTGGGCGCGTTGCAAACCTGCCCGACGTTGCTCAGCCGACCCGCACAGGCGGCCTGGACGGTGGCGTCCAGGTCGATGTCGTCCAGAACGATGAACGGATCCGAGCCGCCGAGCTCGAGCACGACCTTCTTCAGGTGGTGCCCGGCCAGGGCGCCCACGGCCGAGCCGGCTCGCTCGGAGCCGGTGAGCGAGACACCCTGCACCCGGGGGTCCGCGATCACGTCGGCGATCTGGTCGGTCGTCGCGAAGATGTTGACGAAGCTGCCTGCGGGAGCGCCTGCGTCCGCGAAGATCTTCTCGATCGCCTCGGCCGTGCCCGGGCACTGCGACGCGTGCTTGAGCAGGAGCGTGTTGCCGGCCGCGAAGTTCGGCGCGGCGAACCGTGCCACTTGGTAGCAGGGGAAGTTCCACGGTGCGATTCCGAGCAGCACGCCGACCGGCGAGCGGCGCACCACCGCCGACCCGCTGCCCGCGAGCAGCTCGATCGGCTCGTCGGCGAGGAAGGCCTCCGCGTTGTCCGCGTAGTACTCGAAGATCAGGGCGGAGAAGTCTACCTCGCCGAGTCCCTGGTCGAGCGCCTTGCCCATCTCGAGCTGCATGGTGCGCGCCAGGTCGTCACGCTGCTCACGGTGCAGCCGGGCGACCTCGCGCAGGATCGCGACACGCTCTGCGACGGCGGACGACCGGCTCCAGCCACGGTGCGCCTCCTCAGCGGCGTCGACGGCGGCCCGGACCTCGGCGTCCGTGGCAGTCGGGTAGTTCTTGAACGTCTCCCCGGTGGCAGGGTCGACGATCGCGTAAGCCATGGGTTCCTCTTTCGCGCAGTGGATTCGGCATGGGCGTGGCCCACTCGAAACTATGCAAGGTTCAGGCAGTGGTTTTGCCGCTCAGCGACGGATGTGTGGACGCGGCGCGCCACCCGGGGCGGGCGCCGGCACCGTGAGCGGGTGGCGGGCCCTGGGCGGCCGGGACACGCCACCCGCGAGGGGGGAGACCGGTCAGACCCGGCCGGCGCTCGCCTCCGTCAGCGCATGGTCGAGCTTGCTCAGACCCGAGTCGGGCGTCAGGCTCGCCGATGATGATCGGCAACACGACGTGGACGCGGTTGAAGTTCGAGACCGGGAGGAGTCCTCGCTTCTTGCAGGCGGCGCCGACCGCGTTCTCCGGGCTGCCGCCGCCGTAGGGTGCCGGCGGCTGCCGGGGCGCACGATCGCGCACGAGCTCGACGGCCCAGAACGCGCCCACCCCCCGGACCTCTCCGACCCACTCGTCTTGTCGGCCAGCTTCCGCAGACCGGGCCCGAAGACCGACTCGGCCAGGCCCGCCGCGTTCTCGACCGCGTCCTCGTCCTCCATCGCGCGGATCGTGGCGAAAGCTGCGGCGCAGGCGAGGGGGTGGCCCGAGTAGGTCAGACCTCCGGGGTAGGCGCGCTCGGCGAAGGTCTCGTTGATCCGCTCGCTGATCGCCACGCCACCTAGGGGCACGGAGCCGGAGTTGACGCCCTTGGCGAACGTCAGGAGGTCCGGCACCACGTCGCCGTGCTCGATCCCGAACCGCCTGCCGGTCCGGCCCAAGGTGCACACCGCACGCACGCACGCACGCCGGCCCTGGTCTGCGAGACCGGCCAGCGGGTCCAAGGGCTCCTGGTTTCAGGGCCGAGCGCGGACGCCCAGTCCCTGGTCGACGCGGTCGCCGAGGCGGCCCATCGTCCTCTGCCGGTCGTCGTCGGCGCTGGTCGGTCGGTGAGCTCGATCAACGACGTGGACCGCACCCTACGCGAGAGCCTCCAGGTGCTCAACTCGGTTAAGAAGGCCGAGGACAGGCTCGTTCACCGGCTCGAGGACCTGCACCTTCGGGGCCTTCTCGCACCGATCGCGGACGACGACCGGTTGCGACTGTTCGTCGAGCGAGACCTGGGTCGTCTCCGGGCCAACGACGAAGCTCATAGACCGACCACCTCTCGGTGCTTCGAGCCCTGGTCGAGCACGGCTCGGTTAAGTCGAATGCCGCCGCGAGCCTGCACCTGTCGCGCCCGGTCTTCTACGACCGCCTGGCCAAGGCGGGGCGCGTGATGGGAGTGGATCTCGACGACCCCGAGATCGTGGCCTCCCTCCACCTGGCACTTCTGGCGTCGGACATCCTCTGACATCGTCGCCGGCGGCGAACGAGCGAGGTCCGGAGCAGCACTGCGGATCTGGACCCCGCGACGTGGTGGTGCCCAGGCGGCGCGTGTCAGGGCGTGACCTCCCGGAAGCCGGCGTCGACGGGAAGGTCGACACCCGTGATGTACTTCGCGGCGTCGCTGGCCAGCCACACGACCGCGTCTGTCACATCGGATGCCTCGATCATGCCGACCGGGAGGATGTTCCCGGTCTCGTTCTCGAGCATCTCCGGGTTCTCCGCGTACCACTGCTGGATCGCCGGGTTGGTGATCATGTACGTCGCAACCCCGGTGGGGGCTACCGAGTTGACCCGGATCGAGTACTTGCCGAGCTCGTTGGCGAATGTGCGCATGATGCCCAGCACACCGTGCTTGCTGGCGGTGTAGTCCGCCATCGTGCGAAGTCCGCGGCGGGCGCCCGACGAGCTGGTGAAGATGATCGACCCGCCCCGTCCACCGGCGATCATCAGCGGAGCCGTCGCACGGATCGTGTTGAAGACGCCGGTCAGGTTGGTGCCGACGACCGCCTCCCAACGGGCATCGTCGATCTCCAGGCTGCTCAAGGGCCCGAACGAGTAGGCCCCGGCGTTCGCGACGACGACGTCGACGCGCCCGAAGCGGCTCTCGACCTGCGCGACGCTCTCGGCCAGCTCCTGACCGCGGCGCACGTCGGCCCGCAGCGACAGAACGTCGGCGCCGAGCGCCTCGGCCTCCTTGGCGGTCTGCGCCAGCTCGTCGGCGCTGGCCAGCGCGAACGGGATGTCTGGGTCGTCCTGACAGATATCGACCAGGGCCAGGTCGTATCCGAGCTCCGCCAGCCGGAGCGCGTGCGAGCGGCCCTGGCCGCGGGCGGCACCCGTGATGAACGCGACGGGCCGGCTCATCCGAGAGCCCCTTCGAGACACACGAGAGGCGTGGAGCCTGCGCGCGACGACGAGCCGCGCGCGCCGCTGTCGGCCGTGATGATCGGGAACATCTGATCTCTCCTCTGGTCTGTGTTGGAGGCGTGCCGGTCCGGCCGTGGACGCCTCCGGCTCGCGCACCACCGGCGAGGCTCCTACACGCGAGACACCGGCGGCGGCACCGGTCCCTGGCGCGCAGGGCTCGCGATGGCCGTCGAGCCTGCGGTGCCTGGTGGGCGATGCCTCGAACGTATCGCCGGCGCTCCGCTCTGATGTTGTCCCGCAGCGCCACTGCTGTGCACACCGCGCGCCAGCCACCGCCGCCCGGTTGCGGGAGGTGCCTAAGGCGCAGGAGCCCGCACGGGACCGACCCGGTGCGGGCTCCTGCGCTGTCGAGCGGCGACCGAGCCTCAGGCCAGCCCTGCGAACACGGCGCGAAACTTCTCATGCACGCGCCACGTCATCGAGCGTCCCCGGGAGAACGTCGCGACATCCCCTTCGCCGAGCTCGAACGACTCGCCGTCGTCGTAGGTCACGGTGACGCGACCGCGCACCACGTGCACCAGCTCGTCGACGTCCACCCCCGCGAGCACCCCTTCGGAAACCTCCCAGATCCCGCCATGGACGTCACCGCCGGGCGAGTGCCACAGCAGCGCCACCGAGGGACGTGGATCACCCTCCAGCACTCGGGCGGGGTCGATCACGTAACCGTGGACCTGGACGGCATTGGGGTCAAAAGGCATCGTCATCTCCTTCGATCCTCGCCGGGATCAGACCGGCGTGGTCTGCCGATCGGCGGCCGCCACGAAGAACTCGTCGGCACGGCGCAGCGCCTCCACGTCGTCGAGCACCTGCCCCGGGGCGCTCGCGTAGCCGGTCAGGACACCGCCCCACGTCATGCCGAGGTAGTCCGCAGCCATCTTCAAGGTGGCGAGCGCGGGGTCCGCGGTGGACGTGTCACGATCAGCCAGCGCCATCACGACCCAGAGTGTCTTCCCCCTGGTGCGGTCGCGGAAGTCCAGCCCCGGAACCTTGAGCCAGCCTGCCCAGTAATCAAGCAGCGCCTTGGTCGAGCCAGAGACGTTGTACCAGTACAGCGGCGTGGCCAGGACGACGTCCGTCGCCTCCAGCGTGGCGTCGAGGAGGTCCTTCTCGACACCTGTCGGCTGCGGCACCTGCGACCCGGTGTGACGGTGGTCCTCGAAGCGCGGCAGCACCTGGTCCTCGAGGTGGATCCACCGCTGCTCGGTGGTATCGGGCAGCTGGGCGGCGGCCCGCCACGCGAGCAGCTCGGTGTTGCCGTTCTTGCGGGCGCTTCCGAGCAAGAAGAGGAAGCTCGAAGTCATCTGAGGGTTCTCCGTAAGTCGATGTCGCGTTGTCGTGACGGCCCGCCGGCAGGGCGGGCCACCGACCTGGGGCAATGGGGCATGCCGGCTGCAGACTCATATCCCTCCCTCGCCGCGTCGGCAGCTGCCGGGTGCAATGACGAAACCGTCTGTACCGACGCTAGGCCCGCACCGGAGCCGGGGCTTGCCTCAACGTGCCACTCCGTTGCACCGCCCGCGCCAGGCCGAGGTGGACCCTACGCGGCGGCACCCGCACGACTACCCCTGAGCGGCGCGGTATTGCTTCGGACCGATCCCGTACTTTGCTGTGAACGCGCGGCTGAACACCTGGAGGCTGGAGAAGCCGAGCTGACTCGCGATGAAGCTCACCGACTGGTGACGGTAGGCGTTCGAGACCATCCGCTGCCTCGCCTCCTCGAGGCGGATGTCGCGGATGACAGCCGTGACCGTGTTGCCAAACCTGGCGAACAGGCGGTGCACAGAGCGCTTGGACATGAAGAACGTCTCGGCGATCTGGTCGACCGAGAGCTCGTCGGAGTCGAGGTTCCGGGCGATGAACTTGACGATGTCGTCGTACTGCTGCCGCCAGCGGCCGTTGCCCTCTTCGGGAGTGGCCAGCTCGAGGGCAGCGGTGACGAGCAGGCCGCGCACCCCGTCGGCGATGCGGATCGCGCCTGCCTCCGACAGACCCTGATCGATCTCATGCAGGCCGACCAACGCGGGTGCGAGCCACCGGCCGATGGGCGACGCGGCGAGGAGCGGCCGCGCGGTGACGGCCTCGCATTCGGTGTCCGAGAGCCCGAAGTGCTCGCGGGGCCAGACGAAGTCCAGGACCCGCGGGGTCGAGTCGAGCACCATCGAATAGGGGCGCCGGCTGTCGAGGAAGGTCAGGTCTCCGGCCTGCAGCGCGCAGGAACGGCCGTCCTGGACAACCAAGCCCTCCCCCGCGACCAGCATCGTGGCAACGATCGACTCGACCGGGTGCGTGCGGATCATGGAGTCCGTGCGGCGCACCGCGAACGGACTCGATCGCATGTCCACGGTCTGCAGATGATCGAAGCGGCGCTGGGTCAGGGATCCGCCGAACCGGCCGTCACTCGGCACCATGACCTCGAGCGCACCGTAGACCCGCCAGACCTCGTCCGACCAGTCGCCGACGGTGCGCGAGGGCACCTCTGCCGAGGCCGAGTCTCGGACTGCCGTCATGAATCTCGAGTTCGACGGAGTGGCGTTCATGAAATCTCCCTGTCCCTGTGCCACACCACGGCCCGTGCGCTTCGCGCCATCCCCAGAAGTGTCATGGAGCCTGCAGTGACTGGCGACCATCCTCCCACGATGATCATGCCAGGAGCCCGCAACGGCGGACAGAATGACTGACTCCTGCCAGATTCGTGACAATCTGCCGCAGGCGATCGTCGGGTCGTCCGCATGATCACGCGTGTCTTGCCGGGTTCGTCGATTCTCGCGAGGTGCCGACCGGAGCGCGATGCAGCGACCCTGCGACCACGGCGCCTGACGCGCAGTGCTGAGCAGGCTGTCACTGGACGTCAAGTGTCTCTCGTCTCATCCTCCTAGGGTCGGTGCAGCCGACAGAACGGGGTGACGCACAGCACACATCGAGGAGGTCGACCAGAGCGACCATCCCCCGGTCAGGCACAACGCCCTCGGCAGCTCGGAGTCGGACGGTTTCAGACGGCAGGCCTGGAACCCGCTGGACGCTCGTCAACTCAGAATCGATCTCGGCGGCACCGCCGCCGCAATGTCAGTGAGGAACAACATGAGCCACGCAACTTCGGAGCCGCAGGCTCGCGATGGCGATGACGGCACTCGTCCGCACGCGAGAGTCGCGGTGTCAGCATCCGCTCCGGCGGAGGCAAGGCTCCGCGGAAATCTCGGCACGGTCGAGCTCGCCTTCACGGCCCTGGCGTTCAACGCCCCTCTGCTCGTAGTGGGTGGGTTCATTCCGGTGATCACGGGCGCCGGGAATCGGCTGGGTGCGCCGGTCGCCTTCCTGGCCATGGGGGTCCTTCTCCTCGTGTTCTCCGCCGGTCTCAACGCGATGGCCACGCGGATGGTGCGACCTGGCGCCTTCTACGCCTACGTCGCGCGCGGCCTGGGGCGACCGCCCGGCCTGAGCGCGGCCTTCCTCGCCATCCTCACCTACATCGCGCTGGGCGCCGGCACGTTCACCCTCTTCGCTGTGGCAGTCGGCGACTTCTCCACCACGGTGCTCGGCGTCTCCGGCACCGGCCCGTGGTGGCTGTGGGGGCTACTCGGCTGGGCGATGGTCACCGCACTT
>NZ_BAAIGC010000026.1:0-73124 GCF_054653495.1 Nocardioides sp. AN3 | reverse complement strand
GGGCCTGCTGCTCGTCGCCTGTGGGAGCGGGTCGTCGCTTGGCGACGGGCCGGGCGACGCGCCGCGCAGCCCGCGCACGCAGCCCGACACGGGCTTCGTGGTGAGTGAGCAGCTCGTCTCGCAGACGGGCGGTGGCGGCACGGTGGCCGATCGGGCCACGGCGCTCCAGGATGCGGCAGCCGTGGCCGACCTGACCCACGGACTCTCGGCCGAGCTCGCCGCGAAGGTCGAAGCCGCGGCCTCGGCGACGAGTGTCGCCTCCGGTGAGGAGCTCTACGGCCAGGTCGTCTCGATCGGCTGCGACGTGCCGCCGGGCGTCACCGTCGAGCGCGATCCTGTCGTCGTGCACCCGGACCCGGTCGCCTCGCCGCTGCCGGAGTGCTTCGCGCCGGTCACGACGGTTGCGCTGGTGGTGCTGGACGCCGCGCCCACGCCCTGACAGCCGCGGTCACCTCGGTCGGCAACTGCACGGCCGCTCGGCCACGGCGGCACGGGTCGGCCACCGCACGGCCGGTTCTCCCACGTCCGGGGGTGCCAGGTGACTAGCGTGTCTGTTCGTGGAGCCGTGGAACACCTTCGTCGAAGGCGACAACCTCGACGTGCTCCGCGGTCTCGAGGCGCGAGGCGAGCGGTTCGACCTGGTCTACATCGACCCGCCGTACAACACCGGCAACGACTTCGCCTACGCCGACGACATCCGCGGCGCGGACGGCCGTCGTCGCGGCAGGCACGAGGCCTGGGTGGCGATGATGCGCCCGCGCCTCGAGGCGGCGCGGGCGGTGATGAGCGAGCGGGCGGCGATCTACGTCAGCATCGACGACAACGAGGCGGCCCACCTCCGCCTGCTCCTCGATGACGTCTTCGGGGAGGCGTCCTTCCTGGCGCAGATCGTCGTCAACCTCAACCCCAAGGGCCGTCAACTGGGCGGCGGCTTCGCGACGTCGCATGAGTACCTGCTCGTCTACGCCCGCGACCCCCGCGCCTGCGCGCTGGATGCCACCAGCGCAGACCTCGTGGACGAGCGTGACTTCCCGCTGGTCGACGCGAGTGGGCGACGCTACCGCCACCTGCCGTTGCGCAACACCAACAAGAAGTTCAACCCAGTGACGGCGCCGACGCTGCACTTCCCGGTGTACGGCGATCCCGAGTCCGGTCGCGTCGCGACCGCGCCGTTCGAGGGCGGCCACCAGGTGACGCCGGTCTTCGGTGACGGGACCCCAGCCGTCTGGCGCTGGTCGCGCCCGTTGATCGAGCAGCGGCCCGACGACCTGGTCTGCCGTCGGATCGCCGGGCGGAAGGGCGAGCGTGTCGATGTCTTCCAGCGCGACTGGCTGCACGGCACCGACGGCACCGGCCGGCGCAAGAAGCTCCGCACGATCTGGCTCGCCGAGGAGGTGGGCTCGACCGACACCGCCGTCGCCGAGCTGAAGGCGCTGGTGGGGCACGTCTTCGAGTCGCCCAAGCCGACCGGGCTCATCCGCCGGATCCTGGCCACGATGCCGCCCGACGCCCGCGTCATCGACTTCTTCGCCGGGTCGGGCACCACCGGGCATGCCGTGGCGCTCGCCAACGCGGCCGACGGTGGCACGCGCACCTGCCTGTCGGTCAACCACGGCGAGCCGACCCGCCCCGGCTCCAACGCCGAGCGAGCCGGCCTCGGCACCGTCGCCGAGATCACCCGGGCCCGTCTGCGCGCCGTCGCGGCCGGCGTCGGTGGCGGTCTCGACGAGCACGGATGACGGGCGGGCTGACCCTCTCTGGGAGGATGCGGGACATGCCGCGGGCCTCCTTCGACACCTGGAAGCACCGCGGTCGCAGGTCGGGCCGGACCCGGCTGAACCGCTTCCGATCGAAGCGCTGGGCGATCGCGCAGTGTGCGATCGCCGCCGGCGTCGCCTGGTTCGTGGCCCACGACCTGCTGGGCCACCCGGCACCGCTCTTCGCCTCGATCGCCGCCGTGGTGAGTCTCGGCACGTCGTACGGCCAGCGCCTGCGGCGGGTCGCCGAGGTCACCGTCGGCGTCGCGATCGGCGTCCTGCTCGGCGACCTGCTCGTCGCGTGGCTGGGCTCGGGGGCGTGGCAGATCACGCTGATCGTCGGCCTCGCGATGGCGATCGCGGTGCTGCTCGACACCTCCCCGCTCTTCGTGAACCAAGCGGCCGTCCAGTCCATCTTCGTCGCCACACTCCTGCCGACCTCGGGTGCCGTGGTCCTGCGCTGGACCGATGCACTGATCGGCGGCTGCGTGGCGCTCGTCGCGGCGACGGTCGTGCCGGCGGCGCCCCTGCGCCGACCCCGGGAGAGAGCCGCGGTCGTGATCCACAAGATCTCCGACCTGCTCCGCGCGGCCGGCGAGGTCATGCTCGAGGCCGATGCGGTGCACGCCATGGCCGTGCTCTCCGACGCGCGTGCGACCGATGGCCTCATCCGGGAGCTGCAGGCGGCAGCAGACGAGGGCATGGCGGTCGTCGCCTCCTCGCCGTTCCGGATCAGGCACAAGCCGCACGTGCGCCGCATGACCGAGATCGTCGAGCCGCTCGACCGCGCCCTGCGCAGCACGCGTGTGCTCGTCCGTCAGGTGGCGGTGGCCGCCTATCGGGGCCGGCCGATCCCGGCGTCGTACGCCTCGCTCGCCGTCGACCTCGCCGACGCCGCTGATCTGCTCGCCGAGGAGCTGGTGCGCGCCCGCGACACGGGCGACGACGCGCTCGCCGAGGCGGCGCGCCCGGCACTCCTCGCGCTCGGGGAGGCGTCGTCGAAGGTCGAGCGCAGCGACGTGATGACCGCCGAGGGCGTCCTGCTCCAGTTGCGCAGCGTCATCGTCGACCTGCTGCAGCTGACGGGGATGGGCCAGTTCGAGGCGACCGACGCCTTGCCGCCACCGCCGGTGTGAGGGTCGGCTTCGGCTTCGGCTGCCGCGTACCCGGGTACACCGAAGTCGCGGACGGGGTCGCCCCGTCCGCCTGGGGCGATGGCGGCGGGTCGACTTCGGTGTACCCGTGTACGCGCGCCCGGCCGGTCTCAGCCCAGGGACTCGCGCAGCTCGGTGACCACCGAGTCGACGACGGCGACCAGGTCGCCCTCGCTGCGCGCTGCGACCGCACGCTGCCGCTGGTAGGACGCGCCTCTGGTGCAGATGTCGGCGACCGAGGCCAGCTCGTCGGTGCAGCCGAGCTTCGCGGCGACCGGCTCGAGGCGACACAACAGGTCGGCCAGGTCGTCGGTGACGAGTCGCTCGTGGGACTCCGCGTCGAGGATGACGATGGCATCGAGGCCGTAGCGGGCGGCCCGCCACTTGTTCTCCTGCACGTGCCAGGGCGGCATGGTGGTCAGCTGCTCGCCGGCCGCGGCCCGCTCGTCGAGATCCACCACGAGGCAGTGCGCGAGCGCCACGAGCGCCGCCAGCTCGGAGAAGGTGGAGACCCCGTCGCAGATCCTGTTCTCGAGGGTGCCGAGGTGGGGTGAGGGCCGCAGGTCCCAGCGGATCTCGGAGAGCTCGTCGATGACGCCGGTCGTCAGCTGATCGGCGGCGAAGGACTCGAACTGCTCCCAGGTCTCGAACTGGAACGGCAGGCCGGCGGTCGGGAGCTGCTGGAACATCAACGCCCGGTTGGAGGCGTAGCCGGTGTCCACGCCGGCCCAGATCGGGCTCGAGGCGGAGAGCGCTTGGAAGTGCGGGTAGTAGGTCAGCAGGCCCGACATGACCTGCATGACCCGGTCCTGGGACGGCAGCCCCACGTGGACGTGGACGCCCCAGATGAGCATCTGGCGCCCCCACCACTGCGTCCGGTTGATCAGCTCCTCGTAGCGATGCCCGGGGGAGAGCTGCTGCTGGGTCCAGCTCGCGAACGGGTGCGTGCCGGCGCCGTACAGGTCGACGTTGAGGTCGTCGCAGGCGTTGACAACCGGCGCGAGGCTGCGCCGCAGGTCGTCCATCGCCTCGGCGACGGTGTGACACACGCCGGTGACCAGCTCGACGGTGTTGAGCAGCAGCTCCCTGTGCAGCCGTGAGGGGTCCGGCATCCGCGCCTTGGCGCGGGCGAAGAGGTGCGGCGCGTCGTTGGACAGGTCGCGCGTGTGCCGGTCGACGAGCGCCAGCTCCCACTCGACGCCGAGGGTCGGCTCGGGCGAGGAATGGAACTCGATCCGCACGCGACCAGCCTCCCACGTGCAGGCCCGTGTCGTCCCCGTGGGAACCCAGCGGCTGTCGACGTGTGCGAGCTGAGCCGCCGCCCGTCCCTGGTTGCCGCCGCGGGTGTCAGCCGTTCTTCGGAGGCAGGAGACGCCGGACGCTCAGGGCGACGAGGTCCTGGTAGCGCGAGCCGGTCAGCTTCCCGATGTGGTGGATGACGTGGGCGTCGAGGCCGACGAGCACGCGGGCCCGGTTCTTCAAGATGCCCTTGACGATGATCTCGGCGGCGCGCTCGGGCTCCATCTTGGCCAGCTTCTCGTCGAAGAACTTCGCGCTCCTCGCCGCGTCGTCCTTGGCCGAGTAGCGCGCCGACCTGGCCACCGACGTCTTGATGCCGCCCGGGTGCACGGACGTCACGCCGACGCGGTGGCCGTCGATGAGCATCTCTTCGCGCAGCGCCTCGGTGAGGCCGCGGACGGCGTACTTCGCCGCGTTGTAGAAGCCCTGGTCCGGCATGGAGACGAGTCCGAAGAGCGAGGAGATGTTGACGACGTGGCCGTCCCCGGACTCGATGATCGCCGGCAGGAACAGCTTGGTGCCGTGGACGACGCCCCAGAAGTCGATGCCGATGATCCAGTCGATGTCGTCCCACTCGAGGTCGTTGATCCGGCCCGAGAGCGCTACGCCGGCGTTGTTGATCACGACGTTGACCCGGCCGAAGTGGGCGAGCACGTCATCGGCGTACGCCGTGAAGGCGCTGCGGTCCGCCACGTCGAGCCGGTCCGCCTTCACCTGGCCGGCGCCTGCCTGCTTCGCGAGCTCGACCGTCTCGGCGAGGCCGGCCTCGTTGACGTCGGAGAGGGCGAGGAGCCCCCCGCGGCGGGCGATCTCGACGGACAGTGCCCGCCCGATGCCCGAGCCGGCGCCGGTGATGACGACGACCTTGTCCTTGAGCGACTTCATGCGGATCTCCTGAGCGGGGGGCGGTGGCACCACCGTAGGCGAGTTATTGAACGAGCGTCAATAGAATTGCTGAACGGATGTCAATAGAGTGGGGCCGTGGCCACGGCTCCCCGCACCCGACTGAGCTCCGAGGAGCGACGCTCTCAGTTGCTCGACCTCGGCGTGCGCCTCTTCGCGGCGCGGCCCCTCGCGGAGATCTCCATCGACCTGCTGGCGGAGACCGCGGGTATCTCGCGCGGGCTGCTCTACCACTACTTCGGCGGGCTGGCCGGCTTCCAGGAGGCGGTCGTCCGGCGCGCCGCCGACGACCTCATCGCCCGGACCGCACCTCCGGCCGAGGGCGACGTGGTGGAACGGCTGCGCGTGTCGGTGCGGGCCTACGTGGAGTTCGTCGACGAGAGCTACGAGGGCTACCTCTCGCTCGTGACCGGCGCCAAGAGCGGCAATGAGACGCTGCGAGCGATCTACGACGAGGCCCGCGCGGCCCTGACCGACCGCGTCTTCGAGTCCGACACCGGCCACCTGCTCGCCGACACGCCGAGCGCACGGCTGGTGGTCCGCGGCTGGTCGGCGCTCGCTGAGGAGATGGTGCTCGACTGGAAGTCCCGCGGCGGCGTCGGACGCGACGAGCTCGTCCGCCTCATCGCCGATGCGCTTCCGGCGCTCGCGGCGACCCTGCCGGCCGGCGGCTGACTCTCGGCTTGCTCCTGCCGCGGGCACAGCCTCCGGACAGGTCCGCGGGCGAGCGTGAGGGCATGACGGAACCCACCTCCACCTCGACTCCCTCCGGGCCTGCGGCCGCGTCGGCCGTGCCGCCCGCGGCGCTCGGGCCTGCGGCGGGCGCACCCGAGGGATCGACGATGACCGAGATCCCGTCGAGTCCCCACGACGCCCCGCCCACGTGGGCTCCGGGCCTGTCCTCTCCCGTTGCGCCGGAGGCGCCGAGGTCGCGCGTCCGGCAGCGGCTGGGGGCCTTCCGCCGTCAGGTGGTCAAGCTGTGGGCCGCGCTCGTCGTCGGTGCCGCATGCCTCATCGTCGGACTCGGGTTCGGCGTCCTCATCGGCCACGAGACGTCCGGCTCGGGCGGCAGCGGCCAGCCGTCCTTCGGGAGCAACCAAGGCCCGGGACAGGGCTTCGGGCGTCGCGACTTCGACGGGCAGGGCCCCAGTCGGCCTGGCAACGACCCCGGTCAGGGGCAGGGTTCTGGGCAGGGTTCTGGGCAGGGTTCTGGCGCCCAGGCCGGCTCTGGCACGGCCTCCGGCACGACGACCTCCACCCTCGGGAGCTGACTCATCGCGCGTTCATAGGACGTGCACAGGTTCCGGGGTCACCATTGACCCATGAGTGAGCAGAGCAACGGGCCGGTGGGGCCGCCACCTGGCTCGCTGCCGCCGGGGCAGCATCCCAGTCCGGCCACGCCTGCGCCTGGCGCACCCGGACCATACGCCGCGGGACCGTACGGCACGCCGGCCTCCGGCACGGGAGCGGGCCAGCCGCCGCAGTGGTATCCCGCCGTACGTCGACCGCCCTTCACCGAGCGGACCACGAAGCTGTGGCTCGCGCTCGTCGTCGGCCTCGCGTGCCTCATCGTCGGGCTCGGTGTGGGGTTCGCGACCGGGCACGCGACCGGCCACGATGACGACGGACCCGGCCGGTTCCAGCGCTTCCCCGGCGGTGGACCCGGGATGGGGCCCGGCTTCCACCACCGCCAGGGCTACGGCTTCGGCAACCGCCCACGCATCCCCAACGGCCCGCAGCCTCCGCAGGCGACCCCCAGCCCGAGCTCGGGCGCGAGCGGCACTTCCACCCCCACCCCCACCCCCTGAGGCCGAGCGGTCGCAGATGACTGGGGATGCGGCGCCGAGCGGCCCCAGATGACTGGGGATGCGGCGCCGAGCGGACGCAGATGACCGCGCCGCGGTGGTCATCTGGGCCTGCTCGGCGTGGATGGGGTGGTCATCTGGGACTGCTCGGCGTGGGGCTTGACCGGCGATCGGGGACAATGGCGCCGTCATGCCAGAATCCTCGGTCCCGCAGCTGACCATCAGCTACCCGGAGCAGCTGCCGGTCACCCAGCGTCGCCACGACATCGCCGAGGCGATCCGCGACCATCAGGTCGTCATCGTCGCCGGTGAGACCGGGTCGGGAAAGACGACGCAGCTGCCGAAGATCTGCCTCGAGCTCGGTCGCACGATGATCGGCCACACACAGCCCCGCCGGATTGCCGCGCGCTCGGTCGCGGAGCGGATCGCCGAGGAGCTCGGCACCGAGCTGGGCGACCTGGTCGGCTACCAGGTGCGGTTCACCGACCGCACCTCGAAGGCCAGTCGCATCAAGCTGATGACCGACGGCATCCTGCTCGCCGAGCTTCAGCGTGACCGGGACCTGCGACGCTACGACACGATCATCATCGACGAGGCGCATGAGCGGTCACTGAACATCGACTTCCTCCTCGGCTACCTGAAGCGCCTTCTGCCGCGCCGTCCCGATCTCAAGCTGATCATCACCAGCGCGACCATCGACCCCGAGCGGTTCGCGGAGCATTTCGCGCTTCGCGACGATGGGCGGAGCGCGGCCGCCGATGGCCGGCCGGCGCCGATCATCGAGGTCAGCGGCCGCACCTACCCGGTCGAGATCCGCTACCGGCCGCTCTTGGAGCTGCCGGAGGAGGACGCGGACGGCGAGCCCGTCGTCCGCGACCAGACGGAGGCGATCGTCGACGCCGTCAAGGAGCTCTCCGCGGAGGGACCCGGCGACGTCCTCGTCTTCCTTCCCGGCGAGCGGGAGATCCGCGACACCGCCGACGCGCTCACCTCCGGCCTGGGACTGGACCGCGCCGGCCGCACCGGTCTGGTGGAGATCGTCCCCCTCTACTCCCGTCTCTCCGCCGCCGAGCAGCACCGCGTCTTCTCGTCCCATACGGGCCGCCGGATCGTGCTGGCCACCAACGTGGCGGAGACCTCGTTGACGGTGCCCGGGATCAGGTACGTCGTCGACACCGGCGTCGCCCGCATCAGCCGCTACTCCGCTCGCACGAAGGTGCAGCGGCTCCCCATCGAGCCGATCAGCCAAGCAAGTGCCAACCAGCGCTCCGGCCGATGTGGTCGTGTCGAGGCGGGCATCGCCATCCGGCTCTACTCGGAGGAGGACTTCGAGGGCCGACCTGAGTTCACCGACCCCGAGATCCTCCGCACCAACCTGGCCAGTGTCATCCTCCAGATGGCCTCGCTCGGGCTCGGCGACATCGAGCGGTTCGGCTTCGTCGAGCCGCCCGACCGGCGCAACATCTCCGCCGGCGTGCAGCTCCTCGAGGAGCTCGGTGCGCTCTGGGTCAGGGGTGGTCTCGATACGCCCGCTCGTTCCTCGCGGGCTACTCGACCGGCGGGTGAAGGAGGTGGGCCGCGGCTGACCAAGGTCGGACGGCGGCTTGCGCGGTTGCCCATCGACCCCCGGCTGGCACGGATGGTGCTCGAGGCAGAGCGGCTGGGCGTCGTACGCGAGGTCATCGTCATCGCCGCCGCGCTCAGCCTGCAGGACCCTCGGGAGCGGCCGGGCCCGGACCGCCCGAAGGAGCAGGCTCAGGCCGACCAGCTGCACGCGCGCTTCAAGCACGACTCGAGCGACTTCCTCACCTGGCTCAACCTCTGGCGCTACCTGCGCAGCCAGCAGCGCGAGCTGTCGTCGAGCGCGTTCCGGCGTATGTGCGTGCGGGAGCATCTGCACTACCTGCGCGTGCGGGAGTGGCAGGAGTTCGAGTCGCAGCTGCGCCAGGTCTGCAAGGAGATGGGGATCCAGCTGGGCAAGGGCGGTCTCGATACGCCCTCGCCTAGTGGCTCGGGCCACTCGACCAACGAGGCGGCGGGCTCGGACCACTCGACCAGCGAAACGGCGGTCGACGAGGACGGCATCCACCAGGCGCTGCTCTCGGGTCTGCTCTCGCAGATCGGCATCCTCGAGGAGCGCGACAAGCGCGAGAAGGGCAGCAGGCCCGGGCCGCGGGAGTACGTCGGCGCCCGGAACACCCGGTTCGCCATCTTCCCGGGCAGTGTCCTGAGCCGGAAGAACCCACCGTTCGTCATGGCCGGCGAGCTCGTCGAGACGGGCCGTCTCTGGGCGAGGCAGGTCGCGGCCATCAAGCCGGAGTGGGCGGAGCAGCTGGCCGGAGACCTGGTCAAGCGGACCTACTCCGAGCCGCACTGGAGCCGCCGCCGCGCCTCGGTGATGGCGCACGAGAAGGTCACGCTGTACGGCGTGCCCCTGGTCGCCGACCGTCTGGTCTCCTACGGCCGCGTCGACCCAGAGGTGGCCCGCGAGCTGTTCATCCGGCACGCCCTGGTGCAGGGGGAGTGGCAGACGCGCCACCGGTTCCTCCGCGACAACGCCGAGCTGCTCGACGAGGCCCGCGAGCTCGAGCACAAGGCTCGGCGCCGCGACATCGTGGTCGACGAGCACGCCCTCTTCGAGTTCTACGACGCCCGGGTGGGCCGCAACGTCGTCAGCGGCGCCCACTTCGACCGTTGGTGGAAGGACAAGCGCCGTGAGGATCCGGGCCTCCTCACGTTCGATCCGGACATGCTCGCCCGCGACGTCGACGTCTCGGACTATCCCGAGCAGTGGCTCGCCGGTGACGCGAGAGGACCGCTCACCTTCAACGTGAGCTACCACTTCGAGCCGGGTGCTGCCGACGACGGGCTCACGATCGACATCCCCGTCGGGACCCTCAACCGGGTCGAGGGTGAGGACTTCTCCTGGAATGTCCCGGGTCTGCGCGAGGAGCTGGTGACATCCCTGATCCGCAGCCTGCCCAAGCAGCTGCGTGTCCACTTCGTGCCGGCACCGGACAAGGCGCGGGAGTTCCTGGCGACCGTCCCTCCGGGGGAGGAGGGCCTTCTCGACGCACTCGAGCGCTGGGCGCGCAGCACGGCCGGCGTGGTGATCCCCAGAGACGCCTGGGACTGGCCGAAGGTCCCCGAGCATCTTCGTCCGACCTATCGCATCGTCGACGAGCGCGGCCGGGAACAGGCGCGCGGCAAGGACCTCGAGGCGCTGAAGGCGCCGCTGGCCGGGGAGTTCCGGCGCGCGATCGCCGAGGTCGCCGGCGACGCGGGCCTCACGGCGACCGGGCAGACCACCTGGACGTTCGGTACCATCGCGCGCACCGTCACCGAGAAGCGCGCCGGCCACGAGGTCACCGTGCACCCCTGCTTGGTCGACGAGGCCGTCACGACCGGGCGCCGCACCGTCGGACTGACCGTCGTCGGCACCGAGGAGGAGGCCGAGGCCCGGCACCGGCTGGGCGTCGTACGCCTCCTGCTCCTCGGCGTCGACCGGCTCGATCTCGGCGGAGGGACCACCAAGCGCATCATCGAGTCGCTGAGCACCGCCGAGAAGCTCGGCCTCGTCGCGGCGCCGTACCCGTCTGCCGCCGACGTCGTCGAGGACTGCCGCGCCGCTGTGGTGCGGGCGGGCGTCGACGCCCGCCCGCCGGTCCGCACCGAGGAGGAGTACGCCGCCCTGCTGGCGGCACTCGGCAGCCCTCGTGAGCACGAGGCCGCCGTCCGCGCCGTCCTGGCCGACGCCCTGAAGGCGCTGGCCGGTCACCGCGAGGCCGACAAGGCGCTCTCGGGTCGGGTCGACATGTACCAGCTTCCAGCGGTCACCGACATGAAGGCGCAGCTCGCCCGGCTGGTCGAGCCCGGGTTCATCGCAGAGGCGGGGCCGACGTGGCTGCGGCGCTATCCGACGTACCTCCAGGCGATCGTGATCCGGCGTCGCCGACTCGAGGAGTCCCTGCGCGTCGATGCGGACCTGATGGCACGGTTCACCGACCTGCAGGACCTCTACCTCCACCAGGTGGCCGCCCTGCCCGAGGGGCGCCCACCGGGGGAGCGGCTGCGCGAGGTCAGGTGGCTGCTGGAGGAGTATCGCGTCTCCCTGTGGGCGCAGCAGCTCGGCACGGCCGTCACCGTCAGCGATGCGCGCATCCGGAAGTTGCTGGGATGATTTGGATTTGCGCCGCCGCTTCGCTTTGGCGCGTGCCGCGGCGCTCGTGACCCCTGCCTTCCTCCGCTCCGCTCAGTCGCTGGCGCTCCCTCGCTTCGCTTCGTCCAGGCAGGGGCGCGCCGCGGCGGTCTCGGGGTGATGCCCCGGGCGGTCGCCGGAGGTGCGCGGTCGTGGGGGTTAGGGTCGAGCACATGCGCCAGCACCACCGTCCGATGCACCCGGGTGACCGGTTCTTCGACGCGATCGAGAGTGGGACCGACCCGGCCCGCGTGCGGGAGGCGGCCGACCAGGCCGCGACCCTCCTCGTGCGAGGCGCTCGCGAGTCCGACGATCCGCAGACCGCCGAGCGGCTCCTGCACCTGGCCGACACCGAGGGCATCGAGACGATCGCCGAGGTGTGGTCCGGCGCGCCGGCCGACACGCTCGCGGGATGCCTGTGGCGGCTGTTCCTGCTCCGCTCCTGGGTGCACGCCGCGCCGGTCCGGGTGGCCCGGGAGTTCGAGGCCGGCCGTGCCTCCGCGGAGGTGGCCCGGGTGATCGCCGGCGTCGCCGACCCGCCGGGGCCGGAGCAGCTTCGCACGATGGTCGACGAGGTGCTGCGTGGCATCGCGGGTGGCGACTTCGCCGACGTGCTGCTCCGCGCGGCGGCGTTCGCGCGGGTGGTCGCGGCGGGGCGCGCGGTGCTCCACGACGCGCCGGACGACGACATCCGGCGCATGCTCGCCCTCTCAGAGCAACTGGAGGAGGCCGGTCATGTGGAACTGGAATACGGATTGGTCTGAGGAGGTTAGGATGTCCGTGCACGCCGGGCCGCGGCAGCCCCGGGTCCCAACATCAGCCGCTACGAGCGGCCACGCGCCGTGAGGCGCTCCCGGTCCGGCGTGCACTCTCTCTTCCGCCAGCTCCGCCGGTTCGTCGGCGGGACCGGGTCGAGCGCCACCGGCACCTCTGACGGCCTCGTGGTGGGCTACGCGCCACGCAGCGACGGTCTGCCCGACCCCGGCGAGGTGGTGTGGACGTGGGTCGCCTACGAGGACGACCCGACTCGCGGCAAGGACCGGCCCGTGCTGCTCATCGGCCGCGACGGAGGGCGCCTCGCCGGCCTGATGCTCACGAGCAAGGACCACGACCGTGACGCCGCGGACGAGGCACGGTGGGGACGCTTCTGGATGGATGTCGGCACCGGCGGCTGGGATCGGCAGGGACGGCCCAGCGAGGTCAGGCTCGACCGGCTGATCGAGGTGGATCCGACCGTCGTGCGTCGCGAGGGTGCCGCGCTCGACGAGGCGACCTTCCGCCGTGTGATCCAGGCCGCACGGCGCTATCACGACCTGCCCGGCCTGGGCTAGGCCTCCTTCCGACGGTCGGTAGGGTGAGCAAGTTGCCACCACCCCCTCAGGAGGACCTGCGTCGATGACCCTGCGCACCGCCGTCACCCGCGCAGCCGTCCTCGTCGCGGCGGGGCTGGTGGGGTCTCTCGGCCTCACGGCCTGCAACAGCGACGCGAAGCCCGCCGCCAAGCCGGCCCCCACGCCGACCACGTCGAGCCCACCGGTCAACGACCCGGCCAAGCTGACCTTCGGCGTGTGGGGCAGCCCCACTGAGATCGCGGCCTACCAGCAGGTCGTCAGCAACTACAACAGTCGGACCGACCTCGCCGACGTCACGCTGAAGTCGTGGCCCGACGACGCCTCGATGATGCGGTCGATGTCGGCCGGTGAGCCCGTTCCCGACGTGTTCCTCGTCTCCCGCGGCGACCTCGAGCGCCTCGGAGTCGATCAGCGTGTCGAGCCGGTCGACTCCTTCCTCGACGCGCGCGCCGTGGACATCGGCGACGTCTACTCCCGTGACGCGCTGGAGGCGTTCTCGGCGCAGCACCACCTGCAGTGCATGCCGTATGCCGTCTCACCCCGCGTCATCTACTACAACACCGACGTCGTCGACTTCCCGCGGATGAAGGCGACCGGCCTCTCCGTGCCCGGCACCGAGAACAAGAGCTGGTCGCTGGACCAGTTCCAGACCGCCGCCACCTTCGCGACCACCGTCCGCAAGGGGATGCGCGGCTTCGCCATCGACCCGACGGTCTCCGGGCTGGCCCCCTTCATCTACTCCGGCGGCGGCAAGCTGGTCAACGACCAGCAGACCTCGCTGGCGTTCTCCGACGGCAGCACGAAGGCGGCACTTCAGAAGATCCTCGGCACGCTCAGCAACCCGCAGCTGACCCTGACCGCCCAGCAGCTCGCCAGGCAGCCCGCCCTGAAGTGGTTCGAGCAGGGGCGCCTCGCGATGATCGCGGGCGACCGCAGCCTCGTGCCCGAGCTCCGCAAGGTTGCGAACCTGCACTGGGACGTCCTGCCGATGCCCACCGTCGACCACGCCGCGACCGTCGGGGACTTCACCGGCCTGTGCCTGTCGAAGACGTCGAAGCGGATCGAGGACGCCGCCGACCTCCTGGTCGCGCTGTCGTCGGAGCCGATGGTGAAGACGGTCGCGCAGACCGGCTACATGGTGCCGGTCAACCAGCAGGTCGCACTGTCGGAGGACTTCCGCCAGCCGTTGCTGCAGCCGCTCCACGCAGCGGTGTTCGTCAACACGGTGCGCAACATGCAGATCCTGCCGCTCACCCAGCAGTGGCCGGCCCTCGAGCAGGCGGTCGCCGCGCCTGTGCGCGAGCTCATGGCCAGCGGTCCCACGGCCGATCTTGACGGCCTGACGACGCAGATCGACGCGCTGTCGCAGACCATCCTCGCGCCGCCGAGCGCGAGCGCTTCCCCCAACGCGAGCCCGAGCGCCAGTCCGACGGGCTGATCGGCTGAGCGTCGGCCGAGGCCTCAGGCGTCGGCGCCCGCGTCGGCGTCGGCGTCGGCGTCGAGGATCGCGGTGGTCAACAGTGGAGCGGTGAGCGCGATCTGCCAGCCGCGGGCGCCGTACGCCGCCAGCTGCGCGGTGACCTGGTCGATGAGCTCACCTGGGTCACGCGTCGCCGGCGGCGTCCACAAGGTACGCCGCATGTAGTCGGGCGTCAGGAGGTTCTCGACCGGGACCTGCACGCGCTCGCTCAGCTCGGCCATCGCGTCCTTGGCGAGCGTGAGGCGCCGTGCGGCGACCGGGTCGCGCTCGGGCCACGCACGCGGCGTCGGCGGTCCGTCAATGCGGGGCGCACGCGCCGGCAGCTCCGCCTCGGGCAGCTCGGCCGCGCGCTGCAGAGCAGCCAGCCATCGTGTCGAGTAGCGCTCGGCGCCCCGACCGTGGAACCCCTTCGTGCTCAGCAGCGAGCCGCGGTCGGTGGGCAGCTCGACCGCCGCCGCGATGATCGCGGAGTCAGGAAGGATCCGGCCGGGCGTGACATCGCGCTGCTGGGCGACCACGTCCCGGGCCTCCCAGAGCTCCCGGACGGCAGCGAGCCCGCGCCGCCCGCGGACCTTGTGGGTGCCGGACGTGCGACGCCAGGCCTCGAGGCGAGTCGGCGGTTGGAAGGTGCGCAGGTGCTCGAACTCCTGGCGCGCCCATTCGGCCTTGCCGGCGGACTCGAGCTCGCGGGCGAGCGCGTCGCGCAGCTCGACGAGGACCTCGACGTCGAGAGCGGCATACTCCAGCCAGGACTCCGGCAGGGGCCGGGTCGACCAGTCCGCTGCCGAGTGCTCCTTGAGCATGGAGTAGCCGAGCACCGTCTCGACCAGGGTGGCCAGGCCGACCCGCGGGTAGCCGAGGAGCCGGCCCGCGAGCTCGGTGTCGAAGAGCGACGCTGTGGGACGCAGGCCCAGCTCCGCCAGACACGGGAGGTCCTGGGTCGCGGCATGCAGGATCCAGTCCGCGCCGTCGAGCGCACGGTGAAGAGGCGCCAGCGTCGTCAGACCGATGGGGTCGATGAGCCAGGTGCCCGACCCCTCACGGCGGAGCTGGATGAGATAGGCGCGGCTGGAGTAGCGGTAGCCGGATGCGCGCTCGGCGTCGATCCCGATCGGGCCGTCGCCGGCGGCGATCGCCGCGCAGGCCGAGGCGAGCCCCTCGTCGGTGTCGGTCACCCGGGGAAGGCCGTCGCGCAGCGTCAACAGCGGCGCGGGAGGGGCTTCGGACTCGACAGGGTCGCCGTCGGACTCGGCCGGGACGCCGTCGAGCTGGTCGGGAAGGTCGGCCGAGCTCACCGGGATCCCCGCTCGGTGGTGCGCGGAGGACAGGGGCGGGGGAGCGGAAGGTCGAGTGGGGTGCTCATCGACCCCGCTGGCCTCGGCGGCTCGGCATCACGGCCACGCCGTCCGGGACGGGCGGCAGGCCGACCGCGGTGCAGAGCAGCTCGCCCCACGCCTCGACGTGCGCGCCGATCCCGAGCGCTCCGTCCTCGCCCGCGACTGGCGTCCACGACGCACGGATCTCGACCTGCGCCGTGCCGCCCTCGTCGGCCATGCCGCCGAAGCTCTCGGTCGCGACGCGGGTGACGGTGCCGGACGCCGCCGTGTAGACCGCTCCGTGCGACGCCAGCGCCTCGATCAGCCAGGACCAGCCGACCTCCCCGAGCATCTGGTCGGTGATCAGCTCGACATCGATCTCGGCGCGGGCATAGGCGACGCAGCGGAACGTGCCGCCGCCCCAGGCCTCGTTGCCCTCCGGGTCGTGCAGCAGGATCAGCCGGCCGGTGCCGACCTCGGTGTCCTCGACGGTCACATCGGCGCTGAGAGCCGAGGCGTACGGCGCGATCCGCTGCGGCGCCGGCATCTCCTCACAGAAGATCTCCGGACGCAACGTCGCCGCCTGCATCGCGAGGACCGCCGCCCGAAACTCCGGCGGCACCTCGCCGCTCCCTGAGGACGCACCCGTGCCCGGGCGCGTCTCCTGACGCACCACCATGCCCCCACCCTAGTAGCCGAGGTCGGCGGATCCCCGGGACCGCGACACGCCCGGCGCGTCTCAGGTGCGTCTCAGGCGTGTCTCAGCCTCGGCGGACGGCGTGCGCGGCCGAGCTCGATGTCCGGGCTGCGTGGCTGGGCTGGGTGGCCGGGATGGGTGGCAGGCGGTCGTCCGGATGTGCAGCCAGGCCGGACCGGGTGGGACCATCGGCTGGTGACGACACTCGCCGACTCCGCTTTCCTCAAGGCTGCCCGAGGCGAGGCGGTGCCGCACACGCCGGTGTGGTTCATGCGCCAGGCAGGTCGTTCGCTGCCGGAGTATCTGAAGGTCCGGGAGGGCGTCGGGATGCTCGAGTCGTGCCTCGACCCCGACCTGACGACCGAGATCACGCTGCAGCCGGTGCGCCGCTACGGCGTGGACGCGGCGATCTTCTTCTCCGACATCGTCCTGCCGCTCAAGGCGGTCGGCGTCGATCTCGACATCAAGCCCGGCGTCGGCCCGGTCGTGGCCCGGCCGGTGCGGACGCTCGCCGACGTCGAGGCGATCCCGGACCTCACCTCCGACGCGGTGCCGATGATCACCCAGGCGGTCCGTCAGCTGGTCGCCGAGCTCGGGCCGACGCCGCTGATCGGTTTCGCGGGGGCGCCGTTCACTGTGGCGTCGTACCTCGTCGAGGGCGGACCCTCCAAGGAGCACGCGCTCACCAAGGCGATGATGTTCGGCGCGCCGGACGTGTGGGACGCGCTCATGCGCAAGATCGCCGGCATCTCAGCCGCGTTCCTCGAGGTGCAGGTCGCTGCCGGCGCCTCAGCCGTGCAGCTCTTCGACTCGTGGGCGGGCGCCCTCACCCCCGCCGACTACGCCGCGAGCGTCATGCCGCATTCCGCCGCCGTCCTCGAGCAGGTCGGCACGCTCGGCGTCCCGCGCATCCACTTCGGCGTGGGCACCACCAACCTGCTCACGCTGATGGGCGAGGCGGGTGCGGACGTCGTGGGCATCGACTGGCGTACGCCGCTCGCCGACGGCATCGCCCGGGTCGGTGGCCCTCAGGGGCACTGCGTGCAGGGCAACCTCGACCCGACGCTCGTCTTCGCCCCCACCGAGGTGATGCTGGCCCGTGCCAGCGAGATCATCGAGGCGGGCCGCGCGGCGCGCGGCCACATCTTCAACCTCGGGCACGGCGTCATCCCCTCGACGAACCCCGACCAGCTCAAGCGGCTCACCGAGCACGTCCAGTCCTACCCGCTCGCCGACGCCTGAGTGCTCGCCTCAGTGTCCGGCGAGCGGACGCAGATGACCGCCTCAGCCGGCCATCTGGGACTGCTCTGGCTTCGGCTCGGTCTCGACCCCGCGGCGGCTGCGGCGAAGGACGAGCCACACCGGGATGCCGATGAGCAGGGCGACCGGGATCCAGGGGAGGACCGCGCCGACGACGACGGCGACGCCGGTCGCGAAGCCGCGCAGCGCGTCCCACCCTGCACTCAGGCCGGCGGCGAATCCGGTCGCGTGGGAGACGTGCCGGGTCTTCGCGGCGAGCGGCGGTCGCTCGATGCTCACCGTGATCGTCGAGAGGGCGGTCTGATCCTGCAGGTGGGCCTGCTGACGCAGCAGCGAGTTGAGGTCGGCCTCGCGGCTGGAGAGCTCGGACTCGATGGCCATGATGTCGCCGATCTTCTCCGCGCGGCTCAGCAGAAGGCGGATCCGGTCGATGCTCGCACGAGCGGCCTTGACCCGTTCATCGACGTCGATGACCTGCGTCGAGACGTCGTCGCTGGTCGTGGAGGAGTCCACGAGGTGGGCGACCTTCTCCAGGTCGGCCATGGCCTGGGCGAACGAGGCCGCCGGGATCCGCAGGACCATCCGGGCCTGTCCCATCCGGCCGTCGTCCGCGGTCGACGTCTCCTCGTCGCTCACCATGCCGCGGTAGGAGTCCGCCACCTGCTGGACCTCGGATCGCGCCCGCGCGACGTCCTTGGCCGTGAGCGCGATGCTCCCGGTCGAGATGATGGCGGGCTGCTCGATGTCGGGCTGCCCGGCGGCGGCATCGCTGCTCGCCTTCCCGTTCGAGGTGGACCCCGTTGCGGGTGCGGCAGCGCCCTCGACCGCCGTGGCGCCGCCGGACAGGTCGGCTGCGGAGCCACCGGGCGGTGCGCCCTTCGCGACCGACCGCGACGAGGCGTCCGAGGAGCCGGCTGATTCGCCGGACGAGCCTGACGAGCAGGCAGCGAGCGCGAGCAGGGGGACGGCGATCGCCGCCGCGACCCGGACTTTCGTGGTCAACATGTCGATCAGACGGCGGGAGCGCGATTCCGGTTCCCGACTGCTACGCTCACTTAAATAGACGAAACCGGTCGACAATCAGATCGAGGCGTCGAGCGCAGGCGTCACTCGCCACGCGTCGCCCCGTGTCGCCCCGCTAGAGAGGAAGCCCGCCCCATGAGCGCACCTGTCACCGCCGTCGTCGTCGGCAACCCCAAGCCGGCGAGCCGCACGCTGAGCGCGGCGACGTACGTCGCCCGCTCGCTGTCCGGCGCCGACCCCGATCTGGTCGTCGACCTGGCCACCCTCGGTCCCGCGATCCTCGACTGGTCCGACGAGACCGTCGCGGGGCTGGTCAAGGAGGTGGGCGCTGCCGACCTGGTCGTCGTCGCCAGCCCGACGTACAAGGGCGCCTACACCGGTCTGCTCAAGCTGTTCCTCGACCGGTTCGCCGGTGGGACCGGCCTGAGCGGCCTCGCGGTGCCGCTCATGCTGGGCGGCAGCCCCGCCCACTCGCTCGCGCCGGAGCTCACTCTGCGACCGGTGCTCACCGAGATCGGCGCGACGGTCCCCGGACGAGGGCTCTACGTCGTCGACGCCCAGCATGACGACCCGGCTGCGTACGCCGACTGGCTCGCCGCCACCTCACCCCTCGTCTCGGCCTTCCTGGGGACTCGCGCCTGATCCGTCTCGTGGCGGCCCTCGAGGGGTGAGTCCGCTACGGTCTCGGGGCGGCGGCAGGTTGATGGCTCACCCCCGCACGGCCTCTGGAACACTGGCGACGTGAGGGTCCTCGTCGTGGGTGCAGGCGTCGCCGGGCTGGCCGCGGGACACTTCCTCGTCGAGGCCGGACACGAGGTCGTCGTCCTCGAGGCCGGCGAGCGGATCGGCGGCAAGCTGCGCCGGGCATCGGTCGCCGACGTGATCGTCGACGTCGGCGCCGAGGCCATGCTCGCCCGACGTGCGGAGGGCACCGACCTCGCCCGCGACCTCGGCCTGCCGATCGTGCACCCGACGAAGGCGACGTCGCGACTCTGGGTCGACGGCGCCCTGCGACCGCTCCCACCGACCCTCATGGGCGCGCCGATGGACCTGGACGCTCTCGACGCCTCGGGTGTGCTCTCCGTCGAGGGGATGGCGCGTGCCCGTGCGGAGGCCAGCAAAGACCCGGCCGAGCCGATCGGCTCGGGCGACCGGAGCGTCGGCAGCATCGTGGACGAGCGCTTCGGACCGGAGGTGACCGACCGCCTGGTGGAGCCGCTGCTGGGCGGCGTGTACGCCGGCCGCGCCCGCGAGATCTCCGTCCGAGCCGCCGTCCCCCAGCTCGCCGCGCTTCATGACAACGGCCCTTTGACGCCGCAGCTCCACGCCATCCCGCGAGGCGGCGACATGCCCGTCTTCGCCGGCATCGACGGCGGGATGGGCTTGCTCCCCGAGGCGCTCGCCGCCCGGCTCGACGTCCGGACCGGCCAGCCGGTGATGGCGACCGCTCGAAAGCCGCGGCTCACCGTCACCACGCCCGCAGGCGAGGAGAGTGCCGATGCGGTCGTCCTGGCGGTGCCGGCCCATGCGGCGGTGCACCTGATCGCCGGGTTCGCCGGATCCACGCGCGGCGCCTCGCCGGCCAGCGAGCTGGCGCTCATCGACCACGCGTCGGTCGCCGTCATCACCCATGCCTTCCGGATCGACGACTGGCCCCTCGATCACAGCGTCAGCGGCTTCCTCGTGCCGCCCGACCAGCACCGGCGGATCAAGGCCTCGACGTTCTCGTTCGCGAAGTGGGACTGGGTGCGCCGCGCCGGCGAGGCTCGGGGCGTCGTGATCCTGCGCACCAGCATCGGCCGCGCGCGCGAGTCGCACAGCCTCGATTTCACCGACAGCGAGCTGATCGCCCAGTCGCTCGCCGACCTGGCCGAGGCGACCGGGCTGCGGGCCACGCCGGTCGACACGCACGTCCAGCGGTGGCCATGGGGGCTGCCGCAGTATGCCGTCGGACATCTCGCCACCGTGCGCGCCCTGCGCCAAGCCGTGGCACAGGTCCCGGGTCTGGTCGTCGCCGGTGCGGCGTACGACGGCGTCGGCATCCCCGCCGTCATCGCCTCGGCCCGCCGCGCGGTCGACGAGCTGCTGGCGAGCTGAGGGCCGCACGGCTACCTCGGCGAACGGACAACCGGGGCCGCCGTCCCGGCAAACGTTGCCCCGTTGTCCCTGGGCGGTGGGACAACCGGCCCGCCAAGGTCTCTCTCAGATCGGCAACCACGCCGAGCACCACCTCTGAGGAGCAGCGATGAGCACTCACGTCACCACCCGCCACCCGGCACGCGACGACCTCACCTTCGGCGGCGAGATCGCCCCGACCCGTCGAGCCGGCCGTGGCTGGTCGCTCGCCGGCATCGGCGCGGGCCTGGCCGGCATCGGGATCGTCGTGACGACGACCATGGTCAACGGCGTCTACGACAAGGACCTGGTCGGCCACCCGGACCAGATCGCGCACAAGATCGCCGGTCAGACCGGCGCGATGTTCGCCTTCCACTCGGTCGCGATGATCGGTGCCCTGCTGTTGGTCGTCTTCGGCGCCGGACTCTTCCAACGGCTCCGTGCGGTCGCCCCGGACTCGGCGGCTCCGTTGGTCGCCCTGGCCGGCCTCCTCGGCACCGCCGTGGTCGTCGTCCTCGGAGCGGGCCTCGACACCGAGTTCATGATGAGCCTGAGCTTCGACGACAAGTCGGTCGACGTCTACAGCGCCGCCATGTACAACCACTGGATCGGCACGATCCCGTGGGTCTGGGTCCTCTCGGGTCTCGCCGGCCTGGCGACGTACGCCGTCTCCCGCCGCGGCGGCGTCCCGCGCTGGATCGGGCGGGTCGGCCTCGTCCTCGGCGGTCTGACCATCCTCTTCGGAGTCTCGCCGCTCGAGTACATCTCGGGCGTCACCGGCGCCCTCATGGTCCTCGTGACGGCGATCGGGTTCACTGTTGGGGACAAGCAGCACCGCCGGTGATCACCGACGAATCTGCCGGTCCGGCCCCCTCGGGGCCGGGCCGGCACCACAATGTCCCGGTGCTCCCCATCAACGCCGAGAAGCGCGCCGTGTGGGCGGGGGTCCTGCTGCTGGCGCCCAGCCTCGTCTGCCTCGCGCTGACGATCTGGCTCGACCTGCACACCGACCCGACCGGTGTGGGCGCGCAGTACGCACCCGGCTGGGCCTGGAGCTATGCCCTCATCGGCGCGATCCAGGCCATGCTCGCGGCCGTCATCCTCGTGCGCGACCCGCGGCAGGGCTTCGGATGGGGGCTCGGCTGGCTCGGACTCTTCTGGGCGACCGACGGTCTGGCCCAGGCCTACATCCGGTATGGGATCAGCGCCACCGACGCGCTGCCCGGCATGAACCTCGCGCTCTGGAACCTCAACCGGATCGGGTCGTTCCTTCCGCTGGCCGGCTCCCTCATCCTCTTCACCTTCCCGACCGGACGCTTCCTGCCGGGTGCGTGGCGGGTCGCGAGCTGGGTCGCGACCGGCAGCATGACGCTGGCCAACCTGGTGCTGCTCATCGCGCCGGCCCGCAACCTCCCCGACGTCGCGCTGCCGCCAGGTGTCGACGTCGACTGGGCGACGCTTCGCCTGCCGGCCGCGGTCGTGGACGTGGGTGCCCCGCTGGTCGTGGCGACGTCGGTCGCCGGTCTGCTCTTCTCGATGGTCACCGTGGTCGTCCGCTACCGGCGCTCGCGCGGTCGTGAGCGCGACCAGATGCGCTGGCTGCTGTGGAGCGTCGTCGCGATGGCCCTCTTGCTCGCCCTCTCCGTCGGCCTGGAGCTTCCCGGCGGGGGCGACTTCGTGATCTTCGCGATCATGGTGCTGCCCTCGGTCGCGATGACGATCGCGATCGTCGACCCCGAGCTGGTCTCCATCGAGGACCTGCTCGCGCGCACGCTCGTCTACGGCGTGCTGGCCGGCGTCATCCTGCTGGCGGACCTCGCCGTCATCACCGCGCTGAGCGCGGTCCTCGGCGACTCGCTCAGCCAGCGTCAGATCGTCCTCATCGTGCTGCTCGTCTCGGTCCTTCTCTACAGTCCGCTGCGCGGGCGGCTGGCCCACGCCGTGCAGGCCCTCATGCTGGGCAAGCGCACCGACCCGTACGACGTCGTCGCCGGCCTGGCCTCCACGCTGGAGTCCATCGACGAGGGGCCGCAGCAGCTCGCGGCTGTCGCCCGCGCGGTCGCGGTCGCCTTCCGGGTGCGATACGTCGCCGTCGAGGTCGACCGCGGCACCGGCGAGCGTCTTCTCGCGACGTACGGCGACCCGCCCGCCCAGACCCGCAGCCTGCCGATCGTCTATCGCGGCGCCGAGGTCGGCCGCCTCGTCCTGCCGGCGCGCGGCGCCCGCAGCCGACTGTCGCGGCGTGACGCCCAGCTCCTGAACGACCTCGTCCGCCAAGCCGCGGCCGCCGCTCGCACGAGCGGGCTCGCCGAGGAGGTCCAGCGCAGCCGCGAGCGGCTCGTGACCGCCCGCGAGGAGGAGCGTCGCCGGATCCGTCGCGACCTGCACGACGGACTCGGCCCGGCGCTCAGCGGCGTGGTCTTCCAGCTCGAGAGCGCCCGCCTGCTCGCCGAGAGGGACCCCGCCACAGCCGCGACCCGGCTGCAGGAGACCAGCCGCACGGTGCAGGACGTGGTGGCCGACGTACGCCGCCTCGTGCACGACCTGCGCCCCCCTGCGCTCGACGACCTGGGTCTGACCGGCGCGCTGCGTCAGCTCGCCGGCCAGCTCGAGCGTGGTGGCCCCGCCGTCTCCATCGCCGAGTGCGGCCTGCCGGCACTGCCGGCCGCGGTGGAGGTGGCGGCGTACCGGATCGTCGCCGAGGCGCTCACCAACATCGTTCGCCACGCCGGCGCCACGAGAGCCGACGTGCGGCTCTGTGCGGCCGACGGGGCGCTCCACCTCGAGGTCCGCGACGACGGCAGCGGCCTGAGCGAGGAAGTCCAGGCCGGTGTCGGGCTCCGCTCGATGCGCGAGCGCGCCGTAGAGCTCGGCGGACACCTCGAGGTGACCTGTCCCGCGTCTGGGGGCACCGTGGTGACCGCGACCCTGCCGATCGCCACGCTGCCCGAGCGGGGAGGCGTGCCAAAGGAAGGCGCGCAGGAAGGCTGGGACGAGCGTCAAGACGGAGGACAGAGATGAGCGACATCCGCGTGCTGGTCGCCGACGACCACCAGATCGTGCGCGACGGGCTCAACGCGCTGCTCGGCGCGCTCGACGGCATGGAGGTGGTCGGGCTGGCAGCCGACGGCGTCGATGCCGTTCACCTGGTCGCGGAGACCTCGCCGGACGTGGTGGTGATGGACATCCAGATGCCACGGCTCGACGGCCTCGAGGCAACGCGCCGGATCACGTCGCGCCATCCGTCGGTCAAGGTCGTGATGCTGACCATGAACGAGGACGACGAGACGGTCCTGGCGGCGATCCGTGGAGGCGCGAGCGGCTACCTGCTCAAGGGGTCGGGTGCCGAGGAGGTCGAGAACGCGATCCGCGCCGCTGCCGCCGGCGGGATGGTCTTCGGGGCGTCCCTGGCCGCTCGCGTGGCGGCGTACTTCTCCGGGCAGCTCGCGGGTGCCGCCCGCGCCGAGCAGCCCGAGCCGTTCCCCGAGCTCACCGAGCGCGAGCGCCAGGTGCTGCGACTGCTCGCCGCCGGCCGCTCGAACGACCAGATCGCGGGCGAGCTCTACGTGTCGTCGAAGACCGTGCGCAACGCGGTCTCCGGGATCTACGCCAAGCTGCACGCCGCGGGGCGCGCGGAGGCGATCATCAAGGCCCGGGAGGCCGGCTACGGCCGCTGACGAGCCAGGTCGAATAATGGGCAGCATGACGCAGACCGACCCCCACGCCGATCCTCAGGCCGACATCAAGTCGAACGCCGCGCGCATCAACGAGCTCAACGCGACGCTGCGCTACACGATGTGGTCCGTCTTCCGGCTCGAGGAGCGCTTCGGCGAGGAGTCCGACCGTCACCTCGAGGCCGTCGAGGTGCAGCAGCTCTTCGGCGAGCTGGCGGAGGACGACGTGGTGGTCCGAGGGGTCTACGACGTGGCCGGCCTGCGGGCAGACGCCGACGTGATGGTGTGGTGGCACGCGGGCTCGGCCGAGCAGCTCCAGGCGGCGTACCACCGGCTGCGCCGCACCCGCTTCGGCTCCCGGCTCGCGCCGGTGTGGTCCCAGATGGCGCTGCACCGTCCCGCGGAGTTCAACCGCAGCCACCTGCCCGCGTTCCTGGCCGAGGAGCGGGCGCACGCGTACGTCGCCGTCTACCCCTTCATCCGCTCCTACGAGTGGTATCTGCTCGAGGACAACGAGCGTCGTCGCCTGCTCGCCGAGCACGGCCAGATGGCGCGCGACTTCCCGGACGTCCGCGCCAACACCGTGCCGTCGTTCGCGCTCGGCGACTACGAGTGGATCCTCGCGTTCGAGGCCGACGACCTCTCGCGCATCGTCGACCTGATGCGTCACCTGCGCGGCTCGGAGACGCGCCGTCACGTCCGCGAGGAGGTGCCGTTCTACACCGGTCACCGTGTCGAGGTCGCCGACCTGCTCGCCCAGCTGCCCTGACGCAGGGCTTCCGAGCGGTACGGCGGGCGGCGGCCTGAGCCGCGGATCTGCTCGTTAACGCTGACGTAACACACCACGCGTGCGTCTGTAACACCCGGTCGCGACAGTCGACGATCGTGTTTCCCCTCGCCCTCGCCGCGGTGACCACCCCTGCGACCGCGGCTGCTGCTGCCGCGTCGGCCGACCCCTCCGACACCGCCTGGCTGCTCGCGGCGACCGCGATGGTCCTCGTCATGGTGCCCGGGCTGGCGCTGTTCTACGGCGGGATGGTGCGCTCCAAGGGCGTGCTCAACATGATGATGATGACCTTCGTCTCGCTCGGGGTCGTCACGGTCGTCTGGGTGGTGGTCGGCTACTCGCTCGCCTTCGGCGACGACGTCGTCGGCGGCCTCATCGGGGACCCGACGGAGTTCTTCGGCCTCCAGGGGCTGCTGGACGGCCGCACCGGCTGGTTGCACGTGCCCCTCATCCTCTTCGCGATCTTCCAGGGGCTGTTCGCCGTCATCACCGGAGCACTCGTCTCGGGCGCCATCGCGGACCGCGCCCGCTTCGGAGCGTGGGTGGTCTTCGTGGGCGTCTGGACGGTGCTCGTCTACGCCCCCGTCGCGCACTGGGTCTTCGATCCGGCGCATCCTGGGGACCCCGGCGGCTGGCTGCTCAACAAGATCGGGCTCATCGACTTCGCCGGCGGGACGGCGGTCGAGGTCTGCTCAGGGGCCTCGGCCCTGGCCCTGGCGCTGGTCGTCGGCAGGCGGATCGGCTTCGCCGCCGAGGCGATGCGGCCCCACAACCTCACGCTGGTGATGCTCGGCGCCGGGCTGCTCTGGTTCGGCTGGTTCGGCTTCAACGCCGGGTCGGCGCTGGAGGCGAACCGGACCGCGGCGGACGTCATCGCCACCACGCTGGCGGCCGGTGCCGCCGGGACGATGGGCTGGCTGACGGTCGAGCGGGTGCGCGACCGCCACGCGACGACGCTGGGCGCCGCGTCGGGCATGGTCGCCGGACTCGTGGCGATCACCCCGAGCTGTGCCTCGCTCACCCCGCTGGGCGCCCTCGTCACCGGCGGACTCACCGGAGCGGTCTGCGCCTGGGCCATCGGGCTCAAGTATCGCTGGGGCTACGACGACTCGCTCGACGTCGTCGGCGTGCACATGGTCGGCGGCATCGTCGGGACGCTCGGCATCGGGCTCCTCGCGTCCGCGGCGGCGCCGACCGGCGTCGACGGCCTCTTCTACGGCGGCGGGCTCGACCAGCTCGGGCGGCAACTCGTGGCGACGGCGGTGGTGCTGGTCTACTCGTTCGCGGTCTCCGGCGTCATCGGGCTCGCCGTCGACCGGTTCATGGGCTTCCGCATCCACCGCGACGACGAGATGTCCGGCATCGACCTCGCCGTCCACGCCGAGACGGCGTACGACCTCCACACCGTCGGCGGCACGCGACCGCACCGGCTGGTGTAGGGGCGCGGGCGGAGTACCCGGTTCACCGGGAACTCCGCCCGCGCCTCAGGCGCGGTCCGCCGGCTCGAGGGTGATGGAGATCGAGTTGATGCAGTAGCGGTCCCCGGTCGGTGTGCCGTAGCCGTCGGGGAAGACGTGACCGAGGTGCGAGCCGCAGTTGGCGCAGCGGACTTCGACCCGCTTCATGCCGTGTGAGTTGTCCTCGATGTACTCGATCGTGTCCGTGATCGGCTGGTAGAAGGACGGCCAGCCACAGCCGGAGTGGAACTTGGTGTCGGACTCGAAGAGCTTCGCCTGGCACGCCTTGCAGCGGTAGACGCCGACCGTCTCGGTGTCGGTGTACTCACCGGTGAAGGCCCGCTCCGTGCCGGCCTTGCGCAGGACCTGGTACTCCTCGGGGGACAGCTGCTCACGCCACTCGGCGTCACTCTTCTCGACGTTGTAGGCCACGGGTCGAGTCTACGCGGGGACGTCAGACGTAGCGGCTGCCGCAGCAGCCGACTCGTCTGACGTCCCGCTAGGTTGAGGCCCATGCCGAAGACACCTGCCGCGGAGGTCGTCGCCGGCGACCGTGCGGTGCGCATCTCGAGCCCGGACCGAGTCGTCTACGAGGCCACCGACCGCACCCCCGAGGTGACGAAGCTGATGGTCGCCCAGTTCTTCGCCGACGTGGGGGAGCGGCTCATGCGGGCGATCGGAGAGCGTCCCGTCGCGCTGGAGCGGTGGCCCGACGGGTGGCGCGAGGGCATGCGCCTGGCGACAGGGCCGACGGATCGGGAGGGGGACGGCTTCTACCAGAAGCGGGTGCCGAAGGGTGCCCCCGACTATCTGGAGACAGTCAAGGTGACCTTCCCGAGTGGCCGCACCGCCGACGAGATCTGTCCCACCGAGCCCGCCGTGCCGGTGTGGTGCGCCCAGATGGGCGCCTTGACCTTCCACCCCTGGCCCGTACGTCGGCCCGACGTCGACCACCCCGACGAGCTCCGCATCGACCTGGATCCGCAGCCGGGCACGGGCTTCGCCGACGCGGTCCGCGTCGCCGGCGTGGCGCGCGAGTTGCTGGAGGAGCTGGGCATCACGGGCTACCCGAAGACGAGCGGCAACCGGGGTGTCCACATCTACATCCGCATCAAGCCCGAGCGTGGCTTCGAGGACGTCCGACACGCCGCGATCGGCTTCGGTCAGGAGCTCGCCCGGCGTGACGTCGGTGTGACGGTCAACTGGTGGAAGGAGGAGCGCGGGGAGCGCATCTTCGTCGACTTCAACCAGAACAACCGCGACCGCACGATCGCCTCGGCGTACTCCCTGCGTCCGCGGCCCGGGGCACCGGTCTCGACACCGCTGACGTGGGCCGAGCTCGCAGACCTGAAGGACCCCCGCGATCTGAACCTCTTCACCGTCCCCGACCGGATGGCAGATGCCGACCCCTGGGCCGGGATCGAGGATGTGGCCCACGACCTGGACCCGCTGATCGCGCTGTGGGACGGCGTCGAGCAGAGCTTCCCGCCGGACTACCCGAAGATGCCGGGGGAGCCGCCGCGCGTGCAGCCGAGCAAGAAGGTCGCCGCGCACTGGGACGAGGAGGGCAACCGGGTCGAGAAGGCATAGACGCCTGGAGTCCACATGGCTGAGGGCCCGCTGGAGATCCCCCGATTCCCAGCGGGCCCTGACGAAGCCACCGTGCTTCCCGTGCCCCCCGACACGGTCACTGCAGGAGCACGCTCCCGGTCACTTCGGCGGGTGAGTCCTCGAGGCCCCATCGAGACCTGTCCGCGCTCTGCCCTTGTCGAGATGTCCCCCCAGACACGTCCGACCTCAGTAACGCTAGGCAGTGTCTGGTCAAGGCGCGCCCACGCGCCGACCAGCATCTGGTAACAGATCGGAAACGATCGCCCGACCAGGCCAGATGCGGAAGGCTCAGACGCCGGTGACGCCCTCGCCCTCGCCGGCCTGTTCGTCGAAGTTCTCGTGCTCGAGCAGGTGCAGCACCGGCACCCCGATCTTGCGTCGCGCCTGCGACGTCCAGTCGACGTGGAAGAACTCCGCGACCACGTGCGGGCGGGTCAGGATGATGGCCTCGCGCCCGTCGACCTCGGTGACCTTGGCCTTGAGCGCCTCGATCGGAGGAGCGTCCACGACCTGACCCTCCGCGGTCGCGCCCGCCGTGCGGAGGGCGTCGAGCGTGTTCGAGAGCTCGTCGGTCGCCCGGTCGAGACAGTCCTTGCGGACGGCGTCGAGGTCGACCTCGTTGACGAGCATCGAAGGCGTCCCCAGGATCTCGCCGCCGTTCAGCGTGCCGAGAGAGGCCTCGATCCTCGCCGCGGCGTCCTCCATCGGGAGGATGACGTGATAGGCCACGGGCTCGTCGAGACCCTCGTGGAGCGACCGGACCTGGGTCGCGTCCTGGGACGAGAGCGCCTGCTCGACGAGAAGCACGACGTCGTAACTCATGCGTCTGAGCCTAGGGCTCCCGCGGCCCGATGGCACGCACCGCCTCAGCCGTTCAGCACTTCACCCAGGTCGTAGGAGACCGGCTCTTCCAGCTGGTCGTAGCCGCAGGAGGTCGGGTCGCGGTCCGGCCGCCAGCGCTTGAACTGTGCGGTGTGCCGGAAGCGTCGGCCCTCCATGTGGTCGTAGCCCACCTCCAGCACCCGCTCGGGACGCAGCGGGACGAAGGAGAGGTCCTTGCCCTGCGACCAGCGCGACTGCGTGCCCGGCACCCGGTCGGGGTTCGCGGTCAGGAACTCGGCCCACCGTCCCCATGGGTGGTCCTCCAGCGACACCTCGAGCGGGCGCAGCTCCTCGATGAGCTCGGCCCGGCGCTTCGCGGTGAAGGACGCCGAGACGCCGACGTGCTGGAGCTCCGCCTCGTCGCCGTCGCCGTCATAGAGGCCGAGGAGCAGGCTGCCCAGCAGCGGCTGGGCCTCGGTCGAGGTCTTGTGCAGGCGGTAGCCCGCGACGACCACGTCCGCGGTGCGGGCGTGCTTGATCTTCAGCATCGTGCGTTGGTTGGGGGAGTACGCCGCACTCAGCGGCTTCGCGACGACGCCATCGAGCCCCGCCCCCTCGAACTGGCGGAACCACTGCTCCGCCTCGGCCGGGTCGGTCGTCGTCCGGGTCAGGTGGCACGGACCGTCCGCCGGCAGGTCGGCGAGGGCGGCCTCGAGCGCCGCGCGCCGCTCGCTGAAGGGCCGTGCCAGGTAGGAGTCGTCGCCGAGAGCGAGCAGGTCGAAGGCGACGTACGACGCAGGCGTGGTCTCGGCGAGAAGCTTGATGCGCGATGCCGCGGGGTGGATGCGCTCCTGAAGCACCTCGAACTCGAGGCGACCACCTCCGGCGACGAACAGCTCGCCGTCGAGCACGCACCGCTGCGGGAGCTGCTCCTTGATGGCGGCGACGACCTCGGGGAAGTAGCGGGTGAGCGGCTTGGTGTTGCGCGAGGCCAGCTCGACCTCATCGCCGTCGCGGAAGACGAGGCACCGGAAGCCGTCCCACTTGGGCTCTATTTGTACGTAAGGGAGCATCGAGAGCGCCTTCTCGAGCGTGGTCGTCTTGGCCAGCATCGGCAGGATCGGCGGCATCACGGGCAGGTCCACGAGTTCACCGTAGGGGATGTGGGTCTCAGCCGAGGCTGGTGTGAAAGGCCTGTGTCACCACCTCCGAAATGTTGACGCTGCCTCTGTCTGGTTCGCCGCTCAAGTGTCGGCGGTGCCCGTTATGGTCTGGGCACATGGGGGATCCCGTCCTCGGAGCCGAGGAGCGTCAGACGCTGGGTGCTCTTCGCTATGCAGTGAACGAGGACGCTGGGACGTATCTCGCGATCATGCGGCTGTTCACCGGCGGCATGAGCGGGTTCCTGTCCGACCAGTCCGCCGAGGAGATCGCTAGCAAGCTCGGGAGCCAGGGCATCGAGCTCGACAGAGATGCGGTGGAACTTCGGCTTTCCTACCTCGTCGAGCACGGCAACCTGGCGCGGAGCCCGCGCGAGACCGAGGCGCGCACGGTGCAGGAGTACCTGACCAACCGGGCGCGCTACCAGCTCACTGCGCGCGGTGAGCTCGTACACCGGCAGGTCGAGGAGTTGCTGGCCCACACCGACGGTGCTCGCGAGGTCTCCTCGGAGATGCTGCCGGGCATTCTCGCGGGACTGCGGGATCTGCTCCGAACAGTGGAGGCAGGGTTGGAGCAGGCGGACCCGCGCGAGCTGTCGGGGCAGATCACCACATTGTTCGCGCAGTTCGGGGTGCTGGTCTCCTCGACGCGCCAGTTCTACTCCTATCTCAACCAGGTGCTGAGCCGTTTCGATCTGGGGCGGGAGGAGTTCGTCGCGTTCAAGACCGCGCTGATCGACTACCTGCAGCGGTTCATTGACGAGGTCGCTCGGCATATGCCGCAGGTCGGCGACACTGTGCGGGCGCTGACCGTGCACGTCGAGGCGCTGTGCTCCCGGGCAGGCGCGGACCAGCGGCTGGTCGGGATCGACGGGGAGCGGGCGCGCCGCGCCCCCGGCCTCGAACCTGAGGACTGGGAAGGGCTGCGGGCCTGGTTCGTCGGCAGCACCGGACGGCGCTCGGACGCTGACAATGTCCGGCTGCTGGCGACGGAGGCGATGCGCTCGCTGCTGACCAACCTACGGCGGATCTCAGCGGGGGCGGACCGGCAGCAGAGCAGGTACGCCGACATGGTCCGACTGGCCCGGTGGTTCGCAGCAGCCGATGACGACCAGGCTCACCGAATCTGGGCTGGGGCCTTCGGGTTGTACTCGGCTCGGCATCTGGCCTTCCCCGCGGACCCCGAGGGCGACCCGGTCCCGGCGACGCGGTCGTGGTGGCGCTCGGCGGTCGCCGAGGTACCGGTCTCGCTGCGCACGCACGGCGACCGGCAACCCGGTGGTCGCACGGGCGCCAGGGTGGACTACTCCGCTTCGAAGGCGGCCCGCATCGCCGAGCGGGCCGCAGCGCAACAGCGTCGTGAGGAGGCGCTGCGCGAGCTGGCCGACAGCGCAGGCGGGGTGACGAAGATCAAGCTGAGCGAGGAGGCTCGCGCGGCTTTCCTCGAGCTCTACTCCCAGGCACTCGTGCGTCACGGGCGGCCGTTGGTGGGTGAGCAGCGAGCAGTGAGCCGTGCCCGGCTCGAGGGCTCGACGCTGACGATGACCCTGAGCGGTGATGAGTCCGGCACGGTAGCCGTCCACAGCCCCGCGGGCGTGCTCACCCTGACCGGCGTGGCCGTGGAGCTGCACCACGAGGTCGACGTCGAGCCGGAGGAGGAGGCGAGTGTCGGATGAGTGAGCCGAACGATCTCATCCTCGAGGCGGACCTGCGCAAGGCGGTCCGGACGCTGATGCGTCGTCCCCTGCTCCACAGCGGTCGCGACCACGACGATCTGGCACTTGTACGCCGCCACCGAGCGGAGCTGACTCGACTCTTCGCCGACGGCCTTGGCTACCGGCTAGTCGTCGAGCCGGGGCTGGCCCGGTTGTTCAAGACCGGACTGCCCGCCGATGTCAGCCGGGGCCTGGCTCGCCGCAACGGCGTGCCCTTCACACCGCGCCGCTACCTGATGCTGGCGCTGACGTTGGCGGCGCTCCTGCGAGCCCGGCGCCAGGTGATGGTCGACGAGCTGGTGGCGGGGGTACGCTCCGCCGCGGTCGACGCCGGTGTCGACGTCGATCTGGACAGCATCACAGAGCGTCGAGCACTGCACTCGGCACTGTTGGCGCTGATCGACATCGGCGTGCTGTCCGAGCGCGACGGTGATCTGGAGCACTGGGCCGAGCGACAGACCGCCTCGCTGCTTGACATCCATCGCGACCGGCTGGCGGTGCTGCTGAGCGCGCCGATGAGCGGTGTGATCACGCCCGAGGAGCTGCTCGAGGTGGCCTCGGTGCCGTCGTCGGCCGGCGGCGCGCGGGTCGCGGTGCGACGGCTGCTCGCCGAGCGCCCAGTCCTGAGCGTTGAGGACCTGACCGACGAGCAGGAGGGCTGGTGGCGGCGCAACCGGGAGCGCGAGCGGGAGTGGTTCCGCCGCGTGCTCGGTCTCGACCTGGAGCTTCGTGCCGAGGGCGCGGTCGCGATCGACTCCGGCGGTGACCTGACCGACCTGGTCTTCCCCGGCGCGGGGTCCGCGCGCCATCTGGCGCTGCTGCTCCTCGGTGAGTTGGTCGAGATCCTTCGCGCCGCCACCGGTAAGGAGCTAGAAGGCGTTACGTGGGGACGGGTTGCTGCGTCAACGGCCCGCAGCGCTGCGGATCGGATCGTCGTCACCTGGCGCAAGGGCTTGCGCAAGGCCTACCAGGAGGATCCCAACGCGGCGTATGCCGACGCAGTGGGCATCTTGGAAGCCGCCGGGCTGGTGAGGCAAGAGGAGTCCAGTCTCCTCGTGCACGCCGCAGCAGCCCGCTACGCGCCGCGCCCAGAACTGATCACGGCGCCGGGCGGGCAGCGCTCACTCTTTGAGGAGGACGAATGACGATCGCACCAGCGCCTCAGCGGTGGGCGAACAAGTCCGTCGCGAGTTCGCGGTTCCGGCTCAACCGAGCCGGGATTCTCAACGTGTGGCAGTACGACGACCAGGTCTTCGACCTTGCTGGCGGGCGGCTGCTGCTCCGCGGCGCGAACGGCGCAGGAAAGTCCAAGACGCTGGAGATGCTGCTGCCGTTCGCGCTCGACGGCGACAAGGCCAAGATCACCGCCTCGGCCAAGCATCACACCTCGCTGCTCTGGCTGATGACCGACGGCTACGACGGCCAGGCGCGGCAAGGCTACGTCTGGGTGGAGTTCCTGCGGAACGATGCCGACGGGACCCCGGTGGCCTTCACCTGCGGTGTCGGGATCCGGTCCAGCGCGTCAGGCGCCACCGCCACGGCCTGGCAGTTCGCGACCGAGGGCCGTGTGGGCGTCGACTTCTCGCTCGAAGACGAGGCCGGTCCGCTCTCGCGACCGCGGCTGGAGGCACTCCTTGGCCCCGAGCACGTCTTCGAGAAGGCAGCGTCCTACAAGGAGTACGTCGGCCGCGAGCTGTTCGGCCTGGACCCAGGCGCCTACGACGAGGTGCTTCGACTGCTCTACTGGCTGCGCCAGCCTCAGGTCGGTGAGGACATCGAGCCGGCCAAGCTCGCCCGGCAGCTCTCCAGCGCACTCCCTCAACTCGACGAGTTGACTGTGCGTATGGCCGGCGACGCCTTCGACGAGCTGACCGCGTTCGGTGAGCAGATCGACCGTCGCGCGGCGGCTGCCGACGCAATTGCGACCCTCGCCACCAGCTACGCGGGCTATGCCCGTGCGGTCGTCGCAGACCGGGCACGGTCGGTCGCCGAGGCGCTGAGGGTGGAGAGGCGGATGCGAGGCGAGATCAGCGCGGCGACCGATGAGCTCGCAGAGGTCGAGTCCGAGCTTGCGCAGGCGGAGGCCGATGCGGTCGCCGCGCGGGAGGCGCAGCGACAGGACCGGGCCAGGCTCAAGGCGTACGAGACGGACCCGGCGTTTCGCGATCAGCGGGAGCTGTCACGGCTTGCCCAGGCTGCGGAGAAGGCGGAGGTCGCCGCCGACACCGCGAAGACGGCCCGGAAGCGGGCAGCGGCGGTGCTGGAGCGGCGCACGACGCGAGAACGTGAGCGCCGCGGAACGGCGGAGGCGGGGCTGCGCCGCTACTCCGAGCGGCTCCATTCGCTGGACCGGACCCAGCGCGAATGGGTGCCCGGTTCAGGAGTGGCCGTTCCGACGAGCCTCGCCGCTACGGCACTGGAGTCCGCGGCACAGGTCCCGTTGCTCGAGGCCGCATTGGACCAGAGCGCGGTCTCGATCTCGGATGCGAGGGCTGCCGTGAACCGGCGGCTGGGCGGGGTCGCGCTGGTGCGCGAGGCACTGACCGCGGTGGACAAGGCCGAGACCGCCCGGAAAGTCGCCGAGGACCAGGCCGAGCGCGAGGAGCACCGGTGGGAGCGGGCCCGCGAAGCACGGCTGGAGGCCGAGCGATCCGCGGAGGCGGCCGCAGTCGCGCTGCGGGCCGCGCTGATCGACTGGGCAGCCCCGGCGGAGACCCCTGCCGGATTGGTGCTTCCCGACGAGCTCACGACGGAGACGGTGGCAGGGCTGCCCGACCTGGCGCGCCGCGCGGCGGCAGAGGACCTGTCCCGATGGCATCGCCGCGAGGCGGAGGCCGAGGCGCGCCAACGGGACGCCCTCGCCGAGGTGGAGCGGCTGCGCAACGACCGTGCCCGGGTCGAGGCAGCGCGGGACTCGGCACCGCCGCCACCGGCCCTGGCGCGTACGCCGCGAGTCGATGGAGCGGCGCTGTGGCAGGTTGTGGACTTCCAAGAGGGGCTCACGTCGGAGGAGCGTGCCGGACTGGAGTCTGCGCTGCAGTCCTCGGGCCTGCTCGACGCCTGGCTGCGATCCGGCGGTCGGCTGCTCGGGCCAGACGACCGCGACCTGGTCCTCGCGCCGGAGGCCGTCAGCCTCGTCAACCGCTCGGCGGACCCGGTAGGGCTGGAGCGGTGGCTTCGGGTTGATCTGCCCGATGGCTCCGATCTCACTGAGGAGGACGTACGCCGCGCGCTCCGTGCCATCCAGGCCGGGCGCGCCACCACCAGAGCCGCTGCCTGGGTGGCGACGGACGGAACCTGGCGGCTCGGCCCCGCCGACGGGCGTGCAACCAAGGAGACGGCCCAGTTCATCGGAGCCACGGCGCGGGCCGCGGAGCGGGTTCGCCGTCTGGCAGAGATCGACCGCGCGATCGCCGAGCAGGAGTCGGCCGCGGCCGGGGCCGCCGAGCAGGCGGGCATGGCGGCGGCCGAGCTGGCCCGGCTCGGCACGTGGGTCCAGCAGGTCCCGTCCGGCGCGGATCTGCAGCAGAAGTGGGCGACCCTGACCGCCCGGCAAGTGAACGAGGGCGAGGCTGAGACCGCCAACCGCGAGGCACAACACCAGGCGCAGGCGGCGCGCCAGGTCGCTGCGCAAGCGCGCGAGCGGCTCACCCATAGCGCTCAGGTCCAGGAGCTGCCGACAGACCCTGTGTCGCTCGATGCCGCCGAGCATGCCCTGCGCGGCCTGTCCGACGGCCTCCGCGACGCCGCTCGGATCGACGGCCTCCGCCTTGAGCTCGCCCTGTGGGCGGAGGCGCTGGCGGAGGAGGCAGAGGCTCAGGAGGTGGCGACCGAGGCCGCCGAGGCGTCGGAGAGTGCGGGTTCCGACGCGACCACGGCCCGGTCGGCGTACGAGGCACTCAAGGCCGCCGTCGGAGACTCGGTGGCCGACCTCGAGGCAAAGATCACCCGCGCCCAGCGTGCGCTGGCGGAGCAGGAGGCTGCCGAGGCGAAGGCCAGAGACCGGGTCAAGGACGCATCGACTCGGGTCGGGTCTGCCCAGACGAAGGTCACCACCTCCGCGAAACGTCTCGATGAGCATGTGACGCTGCGTGCGACTCTCCTGCGATCCCTAGTGGCCGTCGTGGCGGTGCCCGGGCTGCTCGATGCCGCCGGGGCGGGCGACCACGCCTCGGTGCTCGCCGGGTTGCAGGGACATCCCGAGAGCGAGCCACTGCCGCGTACCGTGTCCGGACCGATCAATTTGCTCGCAGACATGTCCGCGGAGACGCCCGACGGCCCGCTCAATGCGCTGTGGCTGGCCTATCGGGATGCCTCGAGCAGTGCCGCGGCCGACCTGCAGCCGACCGTGACCGACCATCCCGGAGGAGAGGCGGGCACCCTGCTGGCCGCCTCCGGACGCGACGAGGCCGGCGAGGCCCCGATCCTCCAGCTCGCGACGCGAGTGCGCGCCGGGGTCGACCGCGACCGGATGCTGCTCACCGACCGAGAGAAGAAGCAGTTCGAGCAGCACATCCTCGGCGAGCTCGGCGAAGCGATCCGCGCGTGCCGCTATGAGGCCGACGAGCTGGTCCGGGCGATGAACGACCAGCTCGGGGGCGTGACGACGTCCCAAGGGATCAGGGTGCGGCTGACCTGGAAGCTGCGCGGCGACGTGCCTGGTGAGGTCAAGCGTGCGGTCGAGCTGCTCACCCAGCCGGTCGGGGCGCTCCTGCCCGAGGAGCGCGCCACACTACGCGACGTCCTCCACCGGCTGATCGAGGCCTCCCGCGTCGAGCATCCCGAGCTCTCCTACGGCGAGCACCTGGCCGCGGCGCTGGACTACCGCACCTGGTCGGAGTTCGAGATCCGCTACAACCGGCCCGAGCGTGAAGGGGTCTGGGACCGGCTGCACGCTCGATCGGCCCTTTCCCAAGGCGAGCAGAAGGTGCTGTGCTACCTGCCGCTCTTCGCCGCGGCAGCCGCCCACTTCACCTCTCTGGCCGGCGCCGCGCCGCACGCCCCGAGGCTGGTGCTCCTCGATGACGCCTTCCCCAAGATCGACATCCGTACCCATCCGCTGCTCTTCGGTCTGCTGGTGCAGCTCGACCTCGACTTCGTGATCACCTCCGAGCGGCTGTGGGGCGACCACGACACCGTGCCCGAACTGGCGATCTATGAGGCCCTACGCGATCCGGGCCAGCGCGGCATCGCTCAGTACGCCTACCGGTGGGACGGGCGCACGTTGCGGTCGATCGGCTGATCTGTGAGCGAGGGGATGTCCGCGCAGATGTCTGGACCTGCTTCGGGCGCACGCACTCTGCCGAGGTGGGTCAGCGATCCCATGCTGGCACCGCTGTGGAGCCGCGTACGTGATCGGCTGGAGCGCGCTGGCCTCCAACCGAATGGTCGGGTCGTGGTCGAGACCCCGACCCGCGACCTGCGCCGCGCCGCTGGAGATCTCCTCGGTCGCGGTGTCACCGCCGAGCGAGTCAGTATCGACTTGAGTGCTCTCGATAGCCGATTGCGCGAGCGTGCCGGCGTCACGGGCCTGGTCGAGGTGCTCACTGTTCTCGATGGCACTGCGCCCGTGAGCCGACCCGAGCAGCGCGCCCTTCGGATGCAGGCGCGGCAGGCTCCGCTCGATGTCGCGGCGACGCTCGTGTCGGGCCCGTGGGTCGCTACGTGGGTGGCGGATCTCCAGCGCACGGGGCTGCTCACCGGAAGGGCCGATTCAGATCGCGTGGTCCGCGATGCAGCCGCTGTCCTCACGGAGCTTCTGGACGGGCACGCTTTGCGCGGATCTCGGGTGGAGTTGGCGGCGCGTGTGCTCGGCGACGCCCACGGCCTCGACGCAGACCGCGCCGTCCACCAGGTGGTCGTACGCGGGCTCGCCGCCGCCGGGGGCCTGCCACTGCCAGGAGGAGCGAGGGAGCGCGAGGACCTGTGGGCTGCCTACGGAGTCGACCCGGACCTGCTCTCCCGGACAGCACTCCTCTGGCGGATCGTTGGCTGTGGGGCATCCGCCGCGGTCCAGCGTCTGAACCTTGCCGCCGAGGCTGGCGATCCGGTCCACGTCACCGAGTGGGACCTGCGCCGGATCGGCGAACTCACGTCCGGCGACCACAGGGTGCTGGTGTGCGAGAACCCGCGGGTCCTGGAGGCCGTCGCCGAGGAGGGACTGCCCGGGTGGTCGGCGGTGTGTATTGCAGGAGAACCCAACTTGGTCGTCGACAAGGTACTCCAGCTGCTCGTCGAGTCGGGGGCGCCGCTGCGCTACCACGGAGACTTCGACTGGCCAGGCATCGCCATCGCGAATCGAGTCATCGCGCGGTTCGGTGCCCAGCCGCTCGCGTACGGCGTCACCGAGTATCTGGCCGCCGTACGCCCTGACGGTCCGCCGCTCGTCGGTCGCGAGTCCGAGGCTGACTGGGACCGAGCGCTCGCTTCGGCTCTCCGCGACAAGGGTCGTGCAGTGCACGAGGAGTCGACGCTGCCAGAGCTCCTCGACTCGCTCGCGCGCCTGCGGACTTGATCCGGGTAACGGGGAGCTGCAGAGAGCTGGTCGCAATTCAGTGCTCGTATCGGAACGCCGAAAGCGCGCCGAGGCGCTCTGACCAGTCCACCTACCTGATGCCCTTCGCTCGAGCGGCCTGCTGGCCGCGGTCGTAGCCCTCGATCCCGCCCTCAAACCAGCAATGCGTCGCAAGCTGGAGCATCGCCAAGTCCGGGCTCAGACCGTCGGCGATGCTCCTTCGGGCGTCGTGAAGGAGAGCCGCGAGAATAGGGTTGTCCGGGCTCGGCCACGGCGGGTCGGGCATCTGGGCGGTCCGTTGTGTTGGCCAGTCTCCGCGCCTCATATCCTGCTCCCAGGTATGGGTCTCGGCCGCCTTCCACAGTTCTTGTTCGCTCATATGGTCCAGCCTGTCATCGGTTAACTGGTGGACGGGCATGGACCACACTGTCCGTTGTGAACGAACTGAACCCCTCGTTGATCGACACCACGGTGCAGATCCGGCGACCTGTAGACGGCGGCGCCGACGTACTACGTCAGTTCTCGGCCAGCTTCGACTATCACGGCGATCGTGGAACGGAGGAGATCGGCCAGGTCCACGGCTGGATCGGCTGGTCGATCCTCGAGGAGGATGTGGCCGACGCTGGCGACGCGATTAGCTTCGACGCAGCTCAGCTCGGCGCCGCCGCCGCCGAAATCATCGACACCCATTTCGACGACTTCATTGACGCAGCCCTGCTTATCGACCGCATGTATCTGGAGCCAGTATGGCGCGGTCGGCGGTTGAGCGGTGCGATCATCAACAGTCTGATGGCGCTTCTCCGTCTCGACCCTGGGTCGACGGCGGTGGTTCTGCAGCCCGAGCCCCAGAGGCCGGAGGGTGGACCGTACGAGGACGGTCCTGAGCGGGACGAGGCGATGGCTCGCTTGCATGCGGCCTATCGGGTTAGTGGATTGGAGCCGTGGCGAGACTCGCTCGTGTGGTGGCGGCCGTTCTGAGCGGCCTTTGCGCGCCGAGGTTCGCTGCCTGCTGAAACACACGCGCGGCGGGCGGGGCTTGCCGCCGATTGGGCCCTAGCGCTGAAATTTTGCATTTCGCCTGGCTTCTCGCGCTGCACCCGGTACCGTGCTGTCGATAACCGAGCGACAGAGTTGAGGCAACGTGACCGAGACTGCGTCTCAAAGCCTTCGAAGGCTGGCCGACGATGAGCCGTACAGGCATGACATCTTCATCGCCCTCGTCGCTCCCATCGGGTCGAGCCGGCCCGAAGTCCTCACGGCGCTCAACGACTCGTTGACTCGGTACGGCTACTCGACCGACCACATTCATCTCGCATCTCTCCTGGGCAAAGTCCCGAATCTTGCGGTCGGAGGATTGCCAGAGCGCACGGAGCCAGACTATTACCAGCGAAGGATGGATGCAGGTAACCGTCTACGTAATCAGGCGGGAGATTGGAGTGCGCTTGCCGGTGTCGGCGTAATGCGAATCGCTGCCGCGAGAGCTGCGCGGCGCCCGTCTTCCGATGACGCGCCACCGCCAACGCCTGTCGCGTACATTATTGACAGTCTGAAGAATCCACGTGAAGCGGAACTCTTAAGGAGTGTCTACGGTTCGGCGCTTTGGATCGTCGCGGTAGTGCAGGACATTTCCGAGCGGAAATCAAATCTTACCGAAGAGCTCGCGAGGTCCGAGAATCGATTCGAAGGAGTGCCAGAGGCTAAGGCTGTCGAGCTGATTACTCGTGATCAAGAAGAAGATGAGAAGCACGGCCAACATGTTCGTGACGTTTTCGCTGTTGCCGACTATTTCTTGCCAGTGCGACGGGGTGTCGACTGGAGGCAGGGCGTCGACCGCCTCCTCGAGGGGATCTTCGGTGCCCCGTTCCTGAGCCCAAGCACCGACGAGGAGGCAATGCGTCACGCGCGAGCCGCAGCTCTTCGTTCTGCGGCAGTTGGTCGCCAAGTCGGAGCGGTGATTGTTCCTCCTGCGGGCGCCCCTCACGTCATGGGTACCAACGAGGTCCCGAAGCCAGGCGGGGGTCAGTTTCGGGAAGGCGACGAACCTGACTTCAGGGATTTCCAGATGGGGGTAGACCCGAACCCGGCTTACACCGAACGTGTGCTGAGAGAGGTCTTCGATAGGCTAGCGAAGGCCGAATTCTTTACGGAAGAACGTAACAAAGCCGGCGGGGATGCCGTCCTCATGGAGGCTGCCTCGGCGCGACCGGACGGGGCGTCCGTGCTCGATGGCACTCGAGCAAAGGCACTGATCGAATTCACTCGGTGTCTACATGCCGAGCAGGCCGCGATCGTTGAGGCAGCACGCACCGGAACGTCCATCGATGGCGCCAAACTCTTTACGACCACTTTCCCATGCCACGAGTGCACAAAGTTCATCATTGGCGCCGGGATCGTCGAGGTGCAGTACATCGAACCGTACCCCAAGAGCCTCGCAGGGGACATGTACCGCGATCTGATCGACACAGTTCCTCCGATGGAGGCAAGATCTGGAACTGATATCGAGAGGGTTCCGTTTCGGCCGTTCCTTGGATTTGGTCCGAGTCGCTATGACGAGGTCTTTGTGTCGTCGGGTCGGAAGGGAACCGGCGGCCTTAAGGCACATGACCCGGCTTCCGCATCGCCCGTCGGCCACGGTTGGGCTGAAACCGCGGTTGTTGAGCGCGAGGACGAGGTGAGCGTTGCCATCGCCACCATCGTCGACTCGCTGGACGTTGCAGATGCGACTGCGACTCCAGTGGCGTCTTCCCCGGAAGTGACCCAAGCATCCGAGCCAGAAGGTCTGTCGGGCTAGAACGGTCTGTCGGCGGTGGACACTACGATCGCAGGAAACTACTCGTGAGGAGCTGGCATGATGCATGAGGACAGTGATTGGTTCAGCTTGCAGGCCTCGGCATCGGCTCGTCGGCTGGCTGAGACGCCCGCCAGTCTGCTGGGCCCGGCAGGACGAAGCCTCAGGCAGATCGCGTCCCAGTGGCCAACGCCGTCGGTTGGGGTCGTCGCGTTGGCCGCCGCGCCCTCACGCGAGCGGCGCGAACAGATTAGGGAGACCTCGATCCAACTTCCGCTGCTCGGGTCCGTTGAGTGAGTTGACATCCAGCGAATGAGCCGGGCTACTCGGTCAGTGGGCGAGACCCCGATCAACACCTTCTGACACGGCGTACCGGCTACCTGCTCCGGCCTCCGGCCTAGGCTGCCGGCGGCTGCGCCCATGCTGGGAGTCGGCGTGCGGCACCACGCCCGCGTGCTGGCGGGCCGGAATCTGCAGCCTTCATCGGCGTATCCGACACAAGTACAGCCTGCCGATCCGTGAATTCTCTGCTGCCTGCGTCCTCGCTCATCGTTGAAGGAGCGCGCGACCAAGCGCCGGGGTCCTTGGCGCCTGAGGCTTCGCGGTTCGATTCCGATATTCGTCGAGGTGTCCCTCGAGGCGGCGGCCGGCGACGGCGCGCTGCGCCGGGTCGAGTGATGCGGCTGCGTCGAGGGCGGCGAGGACCGGACTCGCCTCGCTGATGTGGCGCACGCGGGTGACTTCGAAAGATGTGGCCCGCAGTGTGATCGTGCCTGCGGGGTCGGGGTGCAACTCGAGGATGCGGGCGAGCCGGGGTAGTTCGTCCCTGGTGATGTAGCCATCGAGGCGGTCGGGCTGGGTGGCCACCAGCATTGGGCCTAGCATGTCGGGGTCGGCGAGGCGTTGCCTGATCAGGTGTTCTGCGGTCGGGTCACCGACGTAGGTCGTCACGGTGGCGCGGTCTCGGACGCGGGTGGCGAGCTCGCGTGGGTCGTGCATCGCGCTCAGGGCGGCTCGGACGCGGGAATTCTGGGTTGGTGTCAGCCACTCGGCTGGCAGTCCGGAGAGTAGAGCGATCGCCTCCCAGGCCGTGTGCTCGGCCCAGACTCGGGTTCGGCCTCCACCTCGGGAGGCGAGGTAGCGCTCGACGGACTGGCGGTCGATGACGCCGCGGGCGACCCGGTCGATCGCGCTGCTCTCGGCCAGCCTGCGGACCTGCTGCACCGTCACGCCTAAGAGCGTGGCTGCTTCCTGAGTGCTCAAGAGGTCTGGTCGGCTGCTCATAGACCGATTATGTTCGTTCGCGAACCTAATCTGAAGATGCTGAAGCGTGAGATTACGTACAAACGGTCAGCAAAATGGGTCCCACTTCGGTTCGAAGCTGTGCCCGCCTGAGGTCGGGACGGACGGCACCGACTTGGCCAGCATCGGCAGGATCGGGGGCATCACGCGCAAGTCCACGGCACGACCTTATGTGTCTGGATGGCCAGAGTGTGCCACGCAGGTCCACGGGCCCGGCGACGGACGCCCGCGGGTAAGGGTTGGCAATTGCCGATTCCGGGCGTCGCCCAGATGGCATATGTCAACCATTGCTGCGTCGTCCCCGAGTTCGAGGAAGGCGCGCGACGCTGACTCGAGCGGACGCCTCCGTCATAGGTTGCGTACCTTGTTTATCTTGCTCTGAGGCTTAGACTGAACGCATGACGGCCAAGACATCCCGCTCTGCGAGCGCTGCTGCTGCGACCACGAAGGGCCGCAAGCTGAAGAGTGCCTCCAGTCGTTCGCGAGACGTCCGGGTCACGGATGATGACCGTTTCGCCACGGTCCTCGAGGACGTCTTGGTGGCGGTCTCGGCGAGTGACCGGGACGGGTTCGTCACCAGTGTCGTCGGTTCTGAGACTGCACTGGACACGGCGCTGTGGGGTCGCGAGCCCTCCACCACCGAGCGCCGCTCGGCCTCGCTGGCGAACCTCCGCCTGGAGTTCGAGGCCCGCCGCTCGGTCCTCGAGGAGAGCTTGACCCGGGCCGAGGTCGCCGAGCTGCTCGAGGTCAGCGAGCAGGCGATTCTGGACCGTCTGGAGTCAGGGGCGCTGGTCGGCCTGAAGAAGGGCCGCGAGTGGCGCCTGCCGACCTGGCAGTTCGACCCCGACGCCGAGCGTGGCTTCGTCCCCGGCCTCGCCGAACTACGTGCGGTCTTCCCGGGCGGCGTGGTGACTCTGAGCAAATGGGTGACCACGCCGAGCGTCGACCTCGATGATGCGACCCCTGCGGGCGAGCTTGCTGCTGGCCACGTCGACCAGGTCGTGCTGGCGGCCAAGAGCCTCACTGCCGCCGCGTGGTGAAGCCGCTGCCGGTGCCGGACCGGCCCCTGAGCGGAGGCCGGCACTGGCAGTGGTCTTGGCGTGTCCCGAGCTCACGCAGTCCCTGGGGCTGGTGTCGGATCTACCACCGCACGTCACTCACACCCGACGGCATCACCCACCGCGCATGGGGGCCCCTGCATCGCCTGGACCCGCAGCTGCCCAGCGCCACCGGCGAGCCAGGTCCCTGCCCCGAGGGCCGCTCGGTTCTCTACGTGGCCGCGAGTCTGCTCACGGCCATCGGGGAGGTCTTCGGCGACTTGCCGGCTGCCGAGGTGTGCTCGAACTACCGGATCGCGCTGCTGCGGCCTATCGGGCCGATCGACGTGCTCGACATCCGCGGCCAGGGTGCAGCGATGGCGATCGGCGCCCTGCCCTCGCTGGCGACCGGGGACTACCCGAGAACGCGCACTCAGGAATGGGCGCGCGCGATCTACGAGGACCAGCCAGCTCCTAGGCCGGTCCACGGCGTCTACTACAACGCGGCGCACACCAATGGGCCGGCGCTGGCGCTGTGGGACACCGATGGCCGAGTCCAGGTCGTACGAGACCGAGCCGGCGCCGAGCAGGACCTGGCTCTGGGCGACCCGCTCGTGTGGCCACGGGTCGTCGCAGCGGCGGTAAGCCTGGGAATCCGGGCGAGGGCCGTCAAGGCCTGCTCTCAGTGCAGCTGACCGCCTCCGAGTACCCGGCACGAAGGTCGCCACGACGCCAACCTCATCATCCGCCACCCCATGCGGGTGTGGCCCTTCGAGGGCGGCGCCGCGGTCCCAGACGCAGCCATCGCCGCGGACCTGCTCTACAGCGCCGAGACCCGAGCCGTCCGCGCTGGACAGGTGCGCTTGAACGAACTGCTCAAAGACCTACGCGAAGACATGAGCCGATGACACCGGTGATAGAACTACCCCCGCTCCCTGCGCCGATCAACGAGGTGTGACCGGGCCCCGCGCCTCAACGGGCCAGCCGCACCCGCCTCGCCAGCGCGGCCACGCCGACGGCGGCCACGGCGACGGTCAGCGGCCTCGGCGACCAGCGCGTCGCTGCCGTGACGACGTCGGGTGGGCTGGTTCGTTGTGGGTCCGACGCAGGAGTCGAGCCCTCCGCGGGGGCGGTGAGCGGGCCGGCGGCGAACGCGTCGAGCATCGCCGGCACGAATGCCGCCATGTCCTGAGGTCCTCTGCTGGTGGTGAGGTTGCCGTCGCGCACGACCTCCTGATCGAGCCAGGTCGCCCCCGCGTTCACGACGTCGTCCCTGATGCCCGCCCACGACGTCACGGTGCGGCCCTGGAGGACCCCCGCCGAGGCCAGCACCCACGGCCCGTGGCAGAGCGTGACGACGGGCTTGCCGCTCTCCACGAAGTCGCGGACCAGGTCGCGCGCAGGTGCCGACTGGCGGAGCAGATCCGGGTTGATGAAGCCTCCCGGCACGAGGAGGCCGTCGTACTCGTCGGGGGCGGTCTGCTCGACGGTCCTGTCCACCCGCACGCGAGTGGATGGAAGGTTCAGGTTCAGGCCACGGATGCGCCCTCGCCGCAGCGAGACCACGTCGACCGTGGCGCCCGCCGACCGCAGGGCCCGCACGGGCACTGTCAGTTCGACCTTCTCGAACCCATCGGCCGCGAGGACCGCGATCCGGCGGCCTTTGAGCGTACGTCTGTTGGACATCTCCACCTCCTGTGCTCCCTCTCTCCGCTACCCACGCCCCGGCATCCCACACTCTGAGGGGACGGCCGAAGCGCCGGTCGGGGCGTGAGCGCGAACACAGCGGGTACCGTCGCGGATGGTCGGTTCCCTAGGAGGAGTAGGCGTTCCGCCGGTCGAGGCGGCGCCCGGTCGGGCCGCAGGCCCCCTCCGATGAGCAAGCTGCGGCTCCAGCGCTTCGTCCGCTCGAGCCTGTGGCTGCTGCCGATCGGGTGCCTGATCGCGGGCGCTCTCCTCGCCGTCGGAACGCTCGCCGTGGACCGGCTGACGGGGTACCAGCTCGTTCCGCACAGCCTGACCGGGACGCCCTCCGACGCCCAGACCATCCTGTCCTCCTTCGCCAGCGCCCTGGTGTCGCTGACGACCCTCGTCCTGACGGTCACCCTGGTCGCCGTTCAGTTGGCGATGGGCCAGTTCTCGCCCCGTATCGTCGGGGCGCTGCTCACCGACCGGTGGAGCCAGCTGGCGATCGGGTTGTTCGGCGGGAGCTTCCTCGTCGTGGTGCTGACCCTGCGGGAGATCCGCGGATCCGACACCGGCACGGTGCCAGGACTCTCGATGCTCCTGTCCTACGTCCTCATGCTCGCCAGCATCGTCGTGCTGGTCCTGTTCGTGCACCACGCCGGCCAAGGGCTGCGGGTCGCCGGGCTGATCGACCTCGTCGGCGACCGGAGCCGCGAGTTCATCGTCCGCGAGCACGGGGAGGCGCCCGTGGTCACCGGCGGCCCGGACGGGATCGTCGCCGCACAACCGGGCAACGTGATCCGCGTCGATCGCCCCGCCCTCGTCGCCGCGGCCCGACAGGCCGACTGCGTGCTCGAGCTGGTCCCCGTCATGGGGGACTTCGTGGTCGGCGGTGCACCTCTGCTCCGGGTGCATCCGGCCACGGAGTCCACGGCGACCGCGCACGGGGATGCTGCCGCTCGGCTCCAGGCCAGCGACGTCACCCGCCACGTCCTCCTCGGGCCGGAGCGTGTGCACACCGAGGACCTCGCCTACGGCTTCCGCAAGCTGGTCGACATCGCCGTACGCTCGATCGCGCAGCCGTTCAACGACCCGACGACGGCGGTCCAGGCCCTCCACCGGCTGCACGACCTGCTGCGCCAGATCGCCGCTCGCTCCCTGCCAAGCCGTGAGCACCGTGACGAGGACGGCGTCGTGCGCCTGGTGGAGCGGACCGTCAGCTGGGACGGCTACATACGGCTGGCCTTCGACGAGATCCGCCTGGCCGGGGCGGCAGAGCCCCAGGTGACCAGGAAGATGTGCGCGGCCCTGGCAGACCTCAAGGCCGTGGCGCCACCCGAGAGGCAGGGACCACTGGACCGCCAGCTGCGGCTGCTGAACGCCGCGGTCCGACGCTGCCACGAGGACGAGGAGGACGTCGTCGCAGCGCTCACGCCGGACACTGAGGGCATCGGGTCGGGTGCGGACGTCGCCGCCGTACCCGACCTCGATGAGTCCCTCCACCTTCCTGCGCTGACCAAGCACCGGCCCCCGCAGGGACGGTCCGGCTGAGCTCGGCGTGCCACGCCTGGACGTCAGCACACGCGGCGCCACGCAACCGACGACCGCACCGGCAGGTCTTGACACAGAGGGGAGCCGTGGGTGCGAATCGCGGCATGAGGTGGGCATGAGGGCCCGCGCCACTCGCGGGCCGGTGCGCTCGGGGCGCTCGGGGCGCCGCGTGTCCCCGATGACCGCGGCGGGGATGATCCTGGTGTGCGCGGGTCTCGCCGTGTCGGGATGGCTCGCCTGGGAGTACTGGGGAACCACGTGGGTCGCCCACCGGACCCAAGCGAAGGTGATCTCCTCCATCGAGGGCAGTTGGAAGCGCGGCGAGGACTCAGCGGTGGTCTCCGAGGGACCCGGTGGCAGACCGGTCGCCGCGAAGGCGATCGTCCGCATCCCGCGGTTCGGCCGGAACTTCGCTGTGCCGGTCCTGGAGGGCACGTCGGAGAGGGTCCTGGCCGCGGGCTTCGGGCACTACGCCGGCAGTGCACCGCCGGGCGGTCTGGGCAACTACGCGCTGGCGGGTCACCGGGTCACCCACGGCGAGCCGCTCCGCGACATGCCCGAGCTCCGGCCGGGGGATCGGATCGTGGTGGAGACCCGCCAGAGCGTCTTCACCTATGTCCTCGACACCGGCGGGGATGCGCTGGTGGTGCCGTTCACCGCCGGCTGGGTGCTCGATCCGGCGCCCCGCAACCCGGACGGCGGGGTCGGGCCGCCCAGCGGTCCCGCCGGCAGCCGGCTGATCACGCTCACCACCTGTTCCGAGCTCTTCCACACCGACGACCGGTACGTCGCCTTCGGGCACCTGGAGTCGACCCGACACCGGCCCTGACGGGTCCCGCGTGCGCGGTCCTGTCCCACCGGTCCTATCCCACCGGCGCAGTGCGGGTGGAACCGCGGCGCCGGCGGCCCACCAACACCACGCCGGTGCCCACCATCGCCAAGCTCAACGGCAGCCACACCGAACCCGGCCCGCCGAGCTGCGGGATCAGCATGCTGGCGTGGGCGCAGCGGCGAAGGTCCGCGAACGCGAGACTCGCCGAGCGACAGGACTCGTCAGCGGAGCTCGCCGGCATGGCGACCTCCATGCTCCCCGTGGATCCGGCCACGGCAGACCGGTTCCACCACTCGGGACGCATCGTCGCCCGGATGAGGAGGCGCGCAGGGGCAGGTGCTGTTCGGGACACCGGCACCCGCCGTGCTCGCTCTCCCCTCGGCGAGATCCTGCGGCCGGCAGTCGCTGGCGCCGGATCCTTCACCGCCGGAGCGGCCGCCCCTGCACGGACGACGTGCACGGTCCCGGGCTGAGCCTCGGTCGCGTGCTGTGGGGTGCCGGCGCTCGTCGTCGGCCCCGAGGTCAGCGTGCTGGCGTGCGGCTGCTGCGGGAGGCGTCCACCGACCGAGCCGACGACGTGGTGCGCCGTACTCCCCGCCGAGGTCGTGGCGCCGCTCACCGCGCCGCCCACCACACCAGTGACTTGATGAACCGCCCCGCCCGCCGTGCCGCTGACGGCATCACCTGTGCCACCTACGGCCCCGCCGGCCGTGCCGCCCAGGTTGTCCACCGCGCCCCCGACCGCCCCGACGGCGCCTCCCAGGGTGGGCGTGGCCCCGCCATCTGCCTGCGCCGGACCGCCGACGACCCCGGAGAGTGAGACCACCGCGCACACCACCGCACCGGCGACCACCCTTGATGTTCCGGTCATGATGGCTCCCTCCGCCGATCACACCAGCTGCAGCTCTGCAGCTGACCGAGCAACGAGCGGGCATCCCGAGGGTCACGACAATCACGGCCGAATACCGAACCTGGGGGACGAGGGCGCCCGGTGAGTCCCCTGGCTGGGCAGACAGAAGCGTCGACCGGGGGGATCACGACCGGCATACTCACTCTGGGGCTGCTGTGCTGCACCCGTCGTATTCGCCCGGGCCGGAGGCAACCAGTGGCCAAGTTGATCTACGCAGCCAACATTTCGCTCGACGGCTACCTCGAGGACGAGACCGGCTCCTTCGACTGGTCGGTGCCTGACGAGGAGGTGCACGCGTTCTGGAACGAGCACGAGCGGCACATCGGCACCTCGCTCTACGGCCGCCGGATGTACCAGACGATGCGCATCTGGGAGAGCGACGACTGGTTGGCGACCGAGCCGCCGGTCGTCCGCGAATACGCGGGGATCTGGCGCGACGCCGACAAGGTCGTCTACTCCTCGACGCTCGAAGCGGTCTCGACGGCGCGGACGCGCATCGAGAGGCGATTCGACCCCGAGGCGGTACGACGGCTCAAGGAGTCGTCCAGCTCCGACCTGAGCATCGGCGGCGCGACGATCGGGGCCGAGGCGTTCCAGCACGGGCTGGTCGATGAGTGCGTGCTGCTCCTGTGCCCGGTGGTCGTGGGCGGCGGAAAGCCAGCGCTGCCGCGAGGCGTCCGACTCGACCTCGAGCTGCTGGACCATCGACGGTTCCGCAATGGCGTGATCTACGTCCGCCACCGTGTGCGAACCGCCACCTGACAGCCGCGACTCCTCACCACACGACGTCGAGCGCGGCCGGGGTCCCTACACCGCCGGCAGGCGGAGCAATGGCGCACTCCGAGGGTGCCGGGAACCACGCCCCCGGCGCTCAGTGCACGACAGGGAGGGCGACCGTCGCGTTTTGAAGAACGACGACACCCGGCGTACGGCTGCCGAACCGGCCGTACATGTCGTTGGTCGCTACGGCGACGACGAACAGGGACTGTCCGCGGAGGACGTCCACGGTCACCGACGGCAGTTCGATCCTGGCAGGCATGCCGCGGACCGGGACCTGTGAGCTCCAGGGAGCCATGTTGCCCTGCGCGATCTTCGCATCGGCAGCGCTGGTGCGATCGCGAGTGCGGAGAACGCCCGGTTGTTGAGCCCAGGGCGTCGCCTGGGTGCAGAGATGTCAGCCGCGTCAGCCCTCCGGGGCTCGCAGGTCAGGGCGTGCCGGCCATCTGGACGACGACGCGAAGCCCCGAGCAGTCACAGGGGCCTTCCTTGGCGTGCCAGCCGAGCGTGCTCTCTCCCGACCACGTCGCGGAGCCGGTCTCGAACACGACTCGAATCGTCTCGCCGACCAGCGCCCGCTGGCGGACGTAGTCGGGAAGGGGCAGCGACTGGGATCCGAGGCTGTTGATGTGCTCGGGCTCAGGGGCACGGGTGCACTGCAGGTCCGCGACGCACACCGTGACTGCGGTCGCTGTGACGTCGGCGGGTATCCCAGCCAGGGAGTAGGACGACCCCAAGCAGGCTCCGCACACGTAGGCGTCGTCGTTGCTGCAGGCGGTCAGAGCGAGCAGCACGAGAGCCACGACCAGACGGTTCATGGCCATGGGACGCGTCGACGCGCGCGCCGGTTCCCGACACGTGCCCGCGGCTCACCCCGGTGGCGTAGAGGAGCCTCAGTGCGCCGGGTGCGGGAGCTTCGCGGTGTCGACAGCCTCGAACGCGCTCGCTGGAATGGTCTTGAGCTCGCTGATGACGCGGTCGGGCCAGCCGCCCGAGCGTGCGCCCTGGAAGTACCAGTCCGATCCGTTGTCGGCCAGCACCATGCCGTACTTCTTCATCGCTTCCAGCACGGTCCGGGTGTACGACGCGTAGCCGCGTGTGTCGAAGTCCGCGGCGAGCCGGAACCTGGCCCCCATCGGGGGATAGGCCTGGCTCGTCGTCGACCCTGCGTCGTGACGCGCCGGCCACAGATGACGGCTGGCCGTGCGCGACACGGTGAACCGGATCGCGTGGTCGACCCGTCCGGCCTTGACTTCGGGCCACCGGAGAAGTCCCGGCAAGATCGGCAGCCCGGCTGCGTCGGCACTCGTCCAGCCCTCGGGCCGCAGCTTGTTGCTCCTAAGGCTCCACACGGCGCCCGAGCCGGCTCGCCAGGTGCCCCGCACCTTCCGGGTGTTCCACGTCTCGTAGAGCCGGCACGTCGTCTTGTCGACGACGATCGCGTGCCGGTCGCCGCTGGAATTGCGCCCACCCTCGATCTTGGTGTCGCGGCCGAGCGGGTATCGGACGCGGTCGCTCTCCGACCGGTAGTCGAACCTGACCCGCACCTTCCGGTGCCTCTTCGTCACCACGGTGATCGGGATGCCGTAGTCGGAACCGTCGCCGTAGCTCGGCCCGAAGTCCGGGTGCAGGTGGCGTCCCGTGTTCATGTGGGCGAGCCAGGTGCTGCTGCGGGGGTCGAGGGGGAGCCGGCTGACGTCGGCGTGCCAGTAGTTGTCCTTCGGGAACACCTGGCACGTCGCGACGGGAGCGGCGTGCGCGGCGCCTCCTACCGGCAGCAGACCTGCGATGAGGAGGACGGGGAGCCAGCGACGGAGCATGGCCGCCACCCTAGGGCAGGTGTGACGCATCTCTACGCCGGATTTCACCGTGCTGTCATCGCGTTGCCATAGCCTCGAAGCGATGCGATCAAAGGGAGCTTCCGTGAGCACGACGCCAACCAATCTGCTGGAGGACCTCGAGCCCGTGGTCGCCGAGAACCTCGACCGCCATCTGGCCCTGGCGCAGGAGTGGCATCCGCACGACTATGTCCCGTGGAGCGAGGGGCGCGACTTCGCCTTCCTCGGCGGCGAGGACTGGGACCCTGAGCAGTCCCGACTCTCCGAGACGGCCAAGGCCGCCATGTTCACCAACCTGCTCACTGAGGACAACCTTCCGTCCTACCACCGCGAGATCGCGACACGCTTCGGCCACGACGGTGCCTGGGGCACCTGGGTGGGCCGCTGGACGGCGGAGGAGAACCGGCACGGCATCGCGATGCGCGACTACCTCGTGGTGACGCGCGGCGTCGACCCGGTCGAGCTCGAGCGGGCCCGGATGGAGTACATGACGTCCGGCTACAGGCCCGGCGACAAGACGGTGCTCGAGGCTGTGGCCTACGTGTCGTTCCAGGAGCTCGCAACCCGGGTCTCCCACCGCAACACCGGCAAGGTCACCGGCGACCCGATCGCCGACAAGCTGCTCGCCCGGATCTCCAAGGACGAGAACCTCCACATGGTCTTCTACCGCAACATCGTCTCGGCGGCTCTGGAGATCGCGCCCGACGCCACGATGCGCGCGATCGCCGACGAGGTGATCGGCTTCGAGATGCCGGGTGCCTCCATGGCGGGCTTCCGGCGCAACTCGATGATCATCGCGAAGGCTGGCATCTACGACCTGCGGCTGCATCACGACGAGGTGATCATGCCGGTGCTGCGGCACTGGAATGTCTTCGATCGCACCGACCTGGGACCCGACGGCGACCGAGCCCGGGAGGAGCTCAGCACCTTCCTCCAGGCGCTCGATGTCCAAGCGACCAAGTTCGTCGACCGGCGGGAGGACACCCGTGCTCGGGCGACCGCTCGCGACGCCAGCTAGGTCCGTTCGAGCCGCCTCGCGAGGTACGGCGCGGTCGCGCTGTCTCCGGCCTTTGACATGTCGGTCGGCGTGCCGGTCGCGACGACCCGACCGCCGGCGTCCCCTCCGCCCGGGCCGAGGTCGATGCGGTCGCGTTCGGGCTCGATGACCACCGACGGCTGCTCGTCGGTGACGTCGTGCACGACACCCAGACCGTCGCAGCGCGGACACGCGCCGGCCGCGGTGTTGGGCGAGAACGCCTCGGCGGGGAGGTGGTCGGCGCCAGCGGGGTAGCTGCCCGCACGCGAGTAGAGGATCCGCAGCAGGATGGACAGCGTCGTGAGGGTGCCGACCGACGAGCGGGACGTGGCCGGCGCGCGTAGGGCGCCACCGACTCGAAGTAGCGACGCTGCGCCTCGGCGTACAAGGTGCCGACTGCCAGCGACGACTTCCCCGAGCCGGAGACCCCGGTGAAGGCGACCATGGCGTTGCGAGGGACGTCGACGTCGACGTTGCGGAGGTTGTGCTCGTTGGCGCCGCGGACGTGCACGAAGCCGTCGGTCGCGCGGTGGTCACGGGCTCTCGTACCCAACCCGAGCGCAAGTGGTACCTTTCCTGTGTTGGAGGGAGCGGTTGCGCTCTCGGCCGCCGACCAACGGCGGCGCATCTTCTTGTTCTCTTGGTCTTCGGTTCAACTGGGCATCAGGTTCGCGCAGGTGGCTCTGACTGGCAGCGGGCATGGTGTCCGCGCCGCTGAGATCGAGGATTCACATCATGGCTCAGGGAACCGTCAAGTGGTTCAACGCTGACAAGGGTTTCGGCTTCATCGCGCAGGACGGCGGCGGCGACGACGTCTTCGTTCACTTCTCCGCCATCCAGACCCAGGGCTACAAGAGCCTGGACGAGGGTCAGAAGGTGGAGTTCGACGTCACGCAGGGCCCGAAGGGTCCGCAAGCGGAGAACGTGCGCGCCATCTGAGGCTTGCACATCACCGCTGTGAATGCCCCGGACACCGCTGTGTCCGGGGCATTCGTGCGTCACGCGCGCAGACATCGGCCACCGTGCCGTGCCTAGTCTGGGGGTGTGCCCGACCCCGCCGAGATCGATGACCGGATCGACCGCGCGAGTGCGCGACCGTTCGGACGGGGGTTCCACCTGCGCACACGCTCAGGCTGTCTCCGACCGAGATCGTCCCAGGCTCGAGCACCGCACCGTAGATCCCGAAGTTCGCGCCCAGCCCCAGTTCGGAGTCCTGACGGCCACGGTAGTCCAGGATCAGACGGAGCGTCTGAAGGTCCACCGCTCCGGAGTCCGGGTTCCGGGTAGTGGCAGCACAGCGCTTCACCGGACCGCCCGCGCGCAGGACAGCGCCGCCGACCTGGAGGCGCTCCCCGGTCCACGTGTCCTCGACGGGCGCGCCCACCTCGGCAATCCCGTCGACCAGCACCTCATCGTCACGGGCGACGACGAGTCGTCGACCGTCCGCGTCATACGCCGCGCTCAAGCCGTACAGCCCGGGATGGCGCGTGCAGCTCTGGAGCGCTTCGTCGTCGTCGACGAGGTAGAAGAGGCGATCGCCGACGACGCCGCGCGTCGTCAGCTCGATCGAGTCAGGATGGCGGAGCGACAGTCCTTTGATCGCAGTCACCGACAGCCGGGTGACGGTGTAGTCGAGCCGCACAGGTCAAGCCTCGCACGCGGTTCGAGCACCGGCTGACGTGGGTGGAGGCACGCCGCTAGCGGCGAAGAGACGCTGCCGCGTGGGGCGATGACGCGGGAGTACGGGCCGAGTTGCACTGAGAGCAGACGCGCGACCCCTAAGGCTCTCCTAAGTGCGGGCTAAATCGGGGTCAAGGGCTGTGGCGAAGCGAGTGTCTCCAGAATGGATCGGCTACAAAGGCATCTTCTTGCCCAGTCCGGGTGGTCCTGAGTCCTCAACCTGTTTGGAGAGATCGTGTCTTCTACCGACACTCGCCAGCCCGCCGCCAGCGAAGCCGCTCGTTCGGTCAGAACCCGAGACCCGCTGTTCGCCTCGGTTGTCGGTCTGACCGCGCTGGTGATTCTCCTGCAGGGCCTGTGGGCCGGCCTCTTCATCCGTGAGGGCCGCGACTTCGACGCCAGCTCCTCACAGTCCATGTTCGTCCAGGTCCATGATTGGGGTGGCCGCGCCGCCATCCTGCTCGCCCTCGTCTCGCTCGTGGTCGCCGTCTGGCGGCTCCGGTCACGACCGAGCCTCATCGTCGGCACCGCCGCTCTGCTGCTCCTGGTGATGCTCGAGGGCTTTCTCGGTGGCGGGATCGGCGACCACCCGAGCTGGCCCGGTCTTCACATCCCGCTGGCGATGGGCCTGATGGCCCTCTCGGTCTGGCTGCCGCTTCGTGCCGCGCGCGACGCTGAACCGGTCCGCTAGCCCACAGCCGTTGATGGAGGGCGACAGCAGCGGCGGCGAGCACGCCCCGCCGTACTCGAGCGTCGAACGGTGGCTACGCTTGAGGCTCACCGCGATCATGGCGCTGCTGTGGGCGTCTGCGCCCACCAGGTGGAACAGGAACCGAGGTTGACATGCCGGCGAGCCGATCCGCTCGCGAGAGGAAGGCCGCCGCTGAGGGCGGTGCCCTCGCGACGGTGAGGATCGACGTCGGCGCCGACGGGCGGTTCGTCTACAAGATCAGCTGCTCCGAGTGCACCGTCAAGGGCGACCGCACGTGGTCCGCCTATCGCCCCGGGGAGGACAACGGGTTCATGGCCGCCATGGATCGATGGATCTTTCACCTGAAGGAGAAGCACCCCGACGGCGACGCGCCGTGCATGGCCTACCTCTCAGCCGCCCAGCAGCGTCTTCACGCGCGGCGCGAGCAGCGAGAGATGTGAGCGGCGGGACGCTGACAGCGCTGCCCTGCGGGACGGGCTTCACGTTTCGGCCGCCCGCCGAGGTGGGCACCCTCGGGACATGTCTGCGCTCCGTGTGCGAAACGTCGGCAGGTATGCCGCCCTGGCCCGACTGCTGGCCCGTCACGGGCGCTCCGACCTGATCTCCGGTGCCGGTCTCGAGGAGTTCGCCTTCGACGAGGGTCGACCTGCTGCCGCCAGAGGCCCAACGTCCGCGAGGTCGCCCGCGAGGACGTGGAGACGCTGTCTCGGCTGGCCGGAGTCATGGCAGCCGCGATCGAGGCGAAGGAGTTCGCCTCGATGCTGCCGAAGCGCGGCAACCGGATCCTCGACGATCTCGCCGAGGGTGAGTTCAGCATGCGTGTGCGGGTCCTCGACGAGGAGCGGCTGCACACGGTGCTCCACCGTGTCGCGAACCGGGTGACCATCGGAATCATCATCGCCGCCACCATCCTGGGCGCGGCGATGATGATGCGGGTGCCCAGCAAGGATCGGGTGTTCGGCTACCCCGCGATCGCCATGGCGTTCTTCACCTTCGCGGTCCTGGCAGGGGCCGCACTCGCATGGTGGATCGTGCTCACGGACCGCAAGGTCGCGCGGGCGGCGGGCAGGCAGCGCGGCGTGTCGCGGCGCGAGTGATTCGGTGGCCGTCGGTGCCCTCACCTAGGCTGAGCGGCACACACGGGAAGAAGGAAGAGGAGGTTGCATGAGCGAGATCGTCGGGTATGTCCCAGGCGTCTTCGACCTCTTCCACGTCGGGCATCTCAACATGCTGCGGCAGGCGCGGAGCCGGTGTGACGTCCTCGTCGCCGGCGTCGTCTCCGACGAGATGTGCGAGCTGGGCAAGGGCATCAGCCCCACGGTTCCGCTGGAGGAGCGCGTCGCGATCGTGGACGCGATCGGCATGGTCGACGCGACGTACGTCGAGGTGACGCTCGACAAGCGCGACGCCTGGCGCGAGGTCGGCTTCCACCGCCTGTTCAAGGGCGACGACTGGAAGGGCTCGGCCAAGGGCGACCGGCTCGAGAAGCAGATGGCCGAGGTGGGGGTCGAGGTGGTCTACTTCCCGTACTCCATCCAGACCTCCAGCACCGCCCTGCGCCGGCACCTCTCCCGCAGCGGGGAAGCTGCGTCATGACCGCGACGGCGGTGCCGACTCGCGCGGCGGCCGGTCGGGTGGAGATGAACGACGCCGGCCTCTTCATCAAGGGCGTCGGGGCTCACAGCCCAGCGGTCCTCGTCCACTTCGACGGGCGGCACATCTGGTCCTTCACTCCCTCCGTCGACGGCCTGCAGACCCACGGGGGCACGTCGATCGGGTGGCCCGGCGTCCTCCTCCCGTTCCTCCAGGGTGCGGCGAGGGTCCGCCTGGCCACTCTCGACGGCTCCGAGGTCTACTGCGACATCGAGCACCGGTTCGGCGCGGGCGAGGGCCGGGTGGAGTTCGTCGACCGGCACGGCCACCCGTATGCCATCGACAAGATGGGCCACCTGACCCGCTCGTTCGAGGAGACCTCGGTCGACATCAAGCGGGAGATCCTGGCGGCCACCCAGACCGTGATCCGCGAGCTGCACGAGCGCTGCGGGGTTGAGGCCTTCCTGGGGTACGGCGCCCTTCTGGGTGCCGTGCGGGAGGGCGGGATGATCGCGCACGACACCGACACCGACGTCTGCTACTTCACCCGCCACACCAACCCGACCGACATCATCCTCGAGACGTTCCACATCGAGCGCCAGCTCAAGGCGCTGGGCTGGAACGTGATGCGCATGTCCGGCGGCGACCTCAAGGTCATCTGGGTGCTGAGCGACGGCGGCGCCTGCCACATCGACATCTTCTCGGCGTTCGTCATCGACGACCTCTTCTACGTCCTCGGCAACCGCAGCGGCCACTTCGACCTGGCCGACCTGCTGCCCCTCGGCACGATCGAGCTCGACGGCCACGAGTTCCCGGCGCCCCGCAACCCCGAGGCCATGCTCGTGTACTGGTATGGGCCCTCGTGGCGCGTCCCGGACCCGGCCTTCATCCCTGCCGAGGACCGGCACGCGATGAAGCGGCTCGACGGGTGGCTGCGCGGCTTCCGGCAGGGCATGGGCGCCTGGACGCCGCTGCTGCGCGGCGCTCGTCATCCCGGCTCACCGTTCCTGACGGAGGGGTCCGACTTCGCCGCCTGGGTGCACGCCCAGATCCCGTCCGGTGACGCGGTGCTCGACCTGGGCGCCGGCAACGGGCGCGACAGCGTCTGGTTCGCCGCCCAGGGTCATCCCGTGCGGTCCTCCGACTACTCGCGCCGCTCGTCCATCGAGACGCGCGCGCTGGCGCACAGCAAGGGCGTCGAGGGTGTCCGAGCCCGCCAGGTGATCCTCAACGAGATGCGGCACGTCCTCCACCTGACGGCGCGGCTCTCGCGCCAGCCCCACCACATCTACGCCCGGCAGCTCGTCGGCTGCCTCGACGACGCCGCACGCGACAACCTCTTCCGGCTCGGCGCCGGAGCGCTGCGCGGCGGCCAGTCCATGTGGCTGGAGTTCGCTGTGCCGCACCCCCGCGCCCCGCTCCCGGAGCCGGCCGGACTGGTCGCGCGCGTGGATCCCGACATGCTGACCGAGGAGATCGAGCGCAGCGGTGGGCGTGTCGTCCACCTCGAGGTGGCTCCCGGCGTGGACATGTTCGATAATCCAGACCCGGCGGTGGCTCGGATGCGCGTCATCTGGCCCGGTCGGCGCAGCGCCGATGCGGGCTCCGCGCCGACAGAGAAGAAGGAGAGCGTCTGATGGCGAACGCCAAGGCGGAGAAGGCCAAGGACCTGGCGCGCAAGGTGCGCAACCGGGTGCGTGACACCGGCGTGCTCGACCGCACCCTTCGCGTCCGCGTGCAGCGGCTCGAGCGTGAGCTCGAGGCCGACCGGCAGCTGCACCGCAAGATCGCCGAGCTCTCCGACGTCGTCACTGAGCTGCTCATCCCGATCCAGGACCGCGACGAGGCCCGCGTCTCCGAGGTGCTGGCCCAGTACCGGAAGACGATCTGACCAGGCCAGGCTCCGTGACATCCGCTGAGATCAGCTCGGAGGGGATCTGGCTCGAGGAGCCGCCGTCCGAGCCGGTGACGGTGCACTTCGACGACCGCTACCTCTGGTCCTTCACGCCGCCGCGCGACGGAGAGCAGCGCGAGGGCGGCACCTTCGTGCCGTGGCCGGGCAACCTGATGCGGTTCCTCGACGGGGTGGTGCAGATCCGCCTTCAGGACGTCGAGGGCCGGCAGGTCTGGTGGGACGCCGAGCACCGGTTCGGCACGTCCACCGACCGCGTCGCCGTCGTCGACCAGTTCGGAGTGCCGCTCTCGGTCGACAAGGTCGGACATCTCGGCCGTGCCTTCATGGAGACCTCCGAGGAGATCAAGCAGGAGCTGCTCGAGGCTACCCGCGAGGTCCTCACCGTGCTCCACGAGCAGTGCGGCGCGGACGCCTACCTGTGCTACGGCGCGCTGCTGGGCGCCATGCGCACCGGCAGGATGATCGGACACGACTCCGACGTCGACCTGTGCTACTACAGCCACCAGACGACCCCCGTCGACATCATCCGGGAGAGCTACCGGATCGAGCGGATCGTCAAGGCCCAGGGCTGGACCGTGACGCGCATGTCAGGAGCCGACATCAAGGTGGTCCGCAAGCTGTCGAACGGCGCCCTGTGCCACATCGACATCTTCGGCGCCTTCACCATCGCGGGGACCTTCTACCAGCTCGGCAACCGCAACGGACAGTTCGACGCGGCAGCTCACCTCCTCCCGCTGGGCACCGTGACGCTGGAGGGCGTCGAGCTCCCCGCGCCGAAGGACCCCGAGGCGATGCTCGCCTTCATCTACGGGCCGCACTGGAAGGTGCCGGACCCGTCGTTCGTCCACCGGGACAACCCCGTCGGTGTCGCGCGGCTCGATGCCTGGTTCCGCGGGTTCCGCGGCGACCTGGCTCTCTGGAACGACGTCTACGACCAGCGCGCGGGCCAGGTTCCCTCCGGACCCTCCGACTTCGCCCGATGGGCTGAGGCGCTCATCGGAGCCGGCGAGAGGATCGCGGACCTCGGCGCCGGGACGGGCCGCGACAGCCGATGGTTCGTCGAGCGCGGCCATCGCGTCCGCGCGATCGACTTCTCCCGGCGCTCCTTCATCCGCACCCGCGAGATCGAGGGTGTCCACGCCGACCAGACCCAGCTCAACGAGCTGCGACGAGCCCTGCTGCTCGGCGCCCGGCTGACCCACGACCCGCACCACCTCTACGCCCGCCAGCTGCTCGGCTGTCTCGACGAGTCCACGCGCGCGAACCTCCTCAGGATCGCCGGGATGTCGCTGCGGGGCGGACAGTCGATGTTCCTGGAGTTCTCCGCGACCGCATCCGGCGCTCCCGCGCCCGACCCCGGCCACCTCGTCCGACGTCTCGATCCTCGACAGGTGGCGGCCGAGATCGAAGCCGCCGGTGGCAGGATCATCCACGAAGAGACCGCCGCGGGCGTCGACATGTTCGACGGCCCCGACCCGGCCGTGTGTCGCATGCGCGTCATCTGGCCACACCCGAAGGAGAAGGACTGATGGTCGGCACCGAGCCCCTGCGTGAGCGCGTGGCGCGGCTGGAGCAGGAGGTCGCCGACAACCGCGTCCTCCGCCGGCGGGTCGAGGAGCTCGCCGAGCAGCTCGCACAGATCCTCGTGGCCGTCGAGGACAAGGACCACGCGAGGGTCGAGGAGCTCGTCGCGGCGCTGCGCCGATCGGTCTGAGGTGCCGCGCTGCGAGATCGACGAGCGAGGGCTCGTCCTGACCGACGCGCCGAACGTGCCTCTGCTCGTCCACTTCGACGAGCAGTACGTCTGGTCGTTCACCCCCGGCCGCGACGGTGCGTCCGAGGGCAACGCCGTTGTCGTCGGGTGGCCGGCAGTGATGCGGCCGCACCTGTCCGGCACGACGCGCATCCGCATTGCGACGTACGACGGGGACGTGGTGCTCCACGACGGCGAGGTCTCCTTCGGGGCCGGTGAGGGACGGGTCCGCTTCGAGGACGAGCACGGGGCGCCGTACCACGTCGACAAGGTGGGCCACCTCGCCGTGGCCTTCGCGGACACATCCGACGACATCAAGCGGGAGGTCCTCGAGGCCAGCCTGACCGTGCTCCGGGTGCTGCGGGAGGAGTGCGGGCTCGACGCGTACCTCTGCTACGGGGCCCTGCTCGGTGCGGTGCGGCAAGGGACGATGCTGGGTCACGACTCCGACGTCGACATCGCCTACTACACCCCTCACACGGTGCCGGCCGACATCATCGCCGAGAGCTTCCGGATCCAGCGGCACCTGCGCAGCCGCGACTTCCGTGTGCTGCGCATGTCGGGCGGCGACATGAAGGTCATCTGGGCGCTCTCCGACGGGACCGACACCCAGATCGACGTCTTCTCGGCCTTCACGATCAACGGGACCTTCTACCAGTTCGGCAACCGCAACGGCATCCTCGACGTCGACGCCGACCTTCTCCCGCTCGGCACGATCACCCTCGAGGGCCTCGAGTTCCCCGCGCCCAAGCACCCCCAGGCGATGCTCGCCTTCGTCTACGGGCCTCGGTGGCGTGTGCCCGACCCTGGCTTCCGCTACCAGGACAGCCGGATCGGCACGCGCCGCCTCGACGGTTGGTTCCGCGGCTTCCGCAGCGAGGTGACGTCGTGGGCCGAGGTCTTCCGGGCTCCTGCGGTCGAGGTCCTGCCCGACGGGCCGTCGTCCTTCGCCCGCTGGGTCGAGCCGCAGCTCGGCGCCGCTGCGAAGGTCGTGGACCTCGGAGCAGGCAACGGACGTGACGCGTTCTGGTTCAGCTCCCAGGGCCACGAGGTCCTCGCGGCCGACTACTCGCTGCAGGCGCTCGCGCACATCCAGCAGCGGTGCGACCAGGCCGACGACGAGCTCATCACCCCGGAGCTGTTCAACCTCAACGAGGTACGCCGGTCGATGCACCTCACCGCGCGCTTGGTCCGGGACCCGCACCACCTCTACGCGCGCGGTCTCGTCGGCTCCCTGGACGAGGCGGCTCGGGACAACCTCCTGCGCCTCGCCAGCGCGGTGCTGCGCCGAGGCGGGGCCCTGTTCCTGGAGTTCTCGGCGGCGGTGCCGGACGTCGACCTCCCGCTGCCGGAGCCTGCTGGACTCACCCGCCGCTTCGACCCGGAGCGGCTCCGGCGGGAGGTCGAGGAGCGCGGGGGTGTGGTGGAGTTTCTCGAGATCGGGCCGGGGACCGATATGTTCGACCAGCCAGATCCGGCCGTAGCGCGCATGCGGGTGGTCTGGCCTCATCCGTGAGGATGCACAACTTCATCTCCGGTTGGTCTGCCGGGCTGGTGCGCCAGTCCCGCCAGGCGGGCCGGAACCGATCCCCGGTTGGTCTGCCGGGCTGGTGCGCCAGTCCCGCCAGGCGGGCCGGAATCAATCCCCGGTTGGTCTGCCGGCAGGGCCCGCCTGACTTTGAATCAGGACTAGCGACGTAGGTTCGACTCCTACCCGGGGAGCACAGCGGCCGCTCGGTGCGTCTCTCGAGCCCGACACGCCGACGCGATCGGCGTGTCGGCCGATTTCCACGCAGCGACGGGCCGCGCCGTCGTACGCCCGCGCCGGGGCCGAGACCCGGTCATGCCGCCAGCGGGATGCTGCCGGGCATGACCGTCGGCTCGCACGCGCACGTCTCGCTGCAGGCCAGGTAGGTGTGCGTTGCATGGCCGCACCGCGGACACGGCAGGTCGTGTGAGAGGTGAAGCTGGCTGACCTCGACGGTGTCCCACATGGCGGTGCCTCCTGTTCGGTCCGGTCGTTCTCCTACTCAGACGACGAATGGGCGCGGCCGGATACGACAGGGCGCCCGATCCGCGCAGGCGGGCCGACCCGGCCGCAGGCCGCACCGTAGGCTCGGCACCGTGAGCGAGCTGACTGTCGTCGTCCTCGCCGCCGGCGGCGGCACACGCATGAAGTCGAAGACCCCCAAGGTCCTCCACGAGGTCGCAGGGCGCAGCATGGTCGGCCACGTGCTGGCCGCCGTACGCGCCCTCGCGCCCGCCCGCGTCGTCACCGTCGTCGGCCACCAGCGCGAGCTCGTCGAGGCCCACGTCAACAGCCTGATGCCCGAGTGCGTCGTCGCCGTGCAGGAGGAGCAGCTCGGCACCGCCCACGCGGTGCGGATCGCGGTCGAGGCGCTCGGGCAAGCGCGGGGCACGGTCCTGGTGGCGTACGCCGATACCCCGCTCCTGCGTGCCGAGAGCCTGCGGTCCCTCTTGGACGACCATGTCGCTGCGGGCAACGCCGTGACCATCCTGAGCGGCGTCGTGGCCGACCCGTTCGGGTACGGCCGGATCGTCCGTGGCGGCGACGGCGGAGTCGAGGCGATCGTCGAGGAGAAGGACGCCACCGACGAGCAACGTGGCATCGACGAGATCAACTCGGGGATTCTCGCATTCGACGCCTCGTTCCTCATCGATGCGCTCGGCAGGATCGACAACGCGAACGCCAAGGGGGAGTACTACTTGACCGACGCCGTCGCGCTCGCCCGGGCGGCCGGGCTGGCCGTCGGTGCGCGTCCCGTCGTGGACCCCGCTGAGATCGAGGGGGCCAACGACCGTGCGCAGCTTGCGGCACTCGGGGCGGTGATGAACCGGCGCATCGTGACCCGGTGGATGCGTGACGGCGTGACGGTGGTCGACCCGGCAACGACCTGGATCGACGCCGACGCGGAGCTGTCGGCCGACGTCACCGTGCTGCCGGGCGTGCAGCTGCTCGGCGCCACGAAGGTGGAGGAGGACGCGGTGATCGGGCCTGACTGCACCCTCAAGGACTGCGAGATCGGTCCTGGCGCTCGCGTCGTTCGCACCCACGCGACGCTCTCGGTCATCGGCGCCGGAGCCGAGGTGGGCCCGTTCTCCCATCTGCGGCCTGGGACGGTGCTTGACGCGCGAGGAAAGATCGGCGGCTTCGTCGAGACGAAGAACGCCCACATCGGCGAGGGCGCGAAGGTGCCTCACCTGAGCTACGTGGGCGATGCCGAGATCGGGGAAGGCGCCAACATCGGTGCCGGCACGATCTTCGCCAACTACGACGGCGTCGCCAAGCACCGCACGGTCGTCGGGCCGCACGCCAAGACCGGCTCGAACAACACCTTCGTCGCGCCCGTGGCCATCGGCGACGGTGCCACCACGGGCGGCGGGACCGTCGTGCGCGAGGACGTGCCGCCCGGGGCTTTGGCCGTCAGCGCCGGTCCGCTGCGGATCATCGAGGGCTGGGCGCAGCGTCGCCGCGCGGGCTCGGCGCAGGCGACCGCCGCCGAGGCGGCGGCCAAGGCGGCCGACGGGCGAACGGCAGATGGCCGGGAGGCGTCTCACCAGGCCGACCCCGGAGTTGGGCGGACAACGGCCGGTGAGGGAGAATCGTGACGGATCGGGCGGCGGATCCAGTGCCTCGAGTCAGGAGCGGCTTGTGACCGGAATGAAGAAGACCACCGAGAAGCACCTGATGGTCTTCACCGGGCGGGCCCACCCCGCGCTCGCCGAGGAGGTCGCCGACCTGCTCGGCACCGACCTGGTCCCGACCAGCGCCTACGAGTTCGCGAACTCCGAGATCTACGTCCGCTACGAGGAGTCCGTCCGCGGCTCCGACGCCTTCGTGATCCAGAGCCACACCGCTCCGATCAACGAGTGGATCATGGAGCACCTCATCATGGTCGACGCGCTCAAGCGGGCCTCGGCCAAGCGGATCACCGTCGTCATGCCGTTCTGGGGCTACAGCCGCCAGGACAAGAAGCACCGCGGACGTGAGCCCATCTCGGCGCGTCTCATCGCCGACCTCTTCAAGACCGCCGGCGCCGACCGCATCATCAGCGTCGACCTGCACGCCGACCAGCTGCAGGGCTACTTCGACGGCCCCGTCGACCACCTGATGGCGCTGCCGATCCTCGCCGACTACATCAAGGAGAAGTACGGCGACCAGGAGCTCGCCGTCGTCTCCCCGGACGCAGGTCGGATCAAGGTGGCCGAGCGCTGGTCGGCCCGCCTGGGCGGCGTACCGCTGGCGTTCATCCACAAGACCCGTGACATCACGCGGCCCAACGAGACCGTCGCCAACCGCGTCGTCGGCGACGTCAGCGGCAAGATCTGCGTGCTGACCGACGACATCATCGACACCGGCGGCACGATCGTGAAGGCCGCCGAGGCGATCATGGCCCACGGCGCCGCAGGCGTCATCCTCGCTGCGACGCACGCGATCCTGTCCGACCCCGCCGTCGACCGTCTCAAGAACAGCCCCGCCGTCGAGGTCATCGTCACCAACACCCTGCCCGTGAGCGAGGACAAGCAGTTCGACAAGCTCACCACGCTCTCCATCGCGCCGATGGTGGCGCGTGCGATCCGTGAGGTCTTCGAGGACGGCTCCGTCACGAGCATGTTCGACGGACACGCGTGATCTGATCTGCGCCTCCGCTCGCTCTGGCGCGGTGTTGATGGCGCTCGCTCCGCTCGCGCGGCCGCGACGCTCGTGACCCTTGCCTTCCTCCGCTCCGCTCGGTCGCTGGGGCTCCCTCGCTGCGCTGCGTCCAGGCAAGGGCGCGCCGCGGTGTTGACGGCGCTCGCTCCGCTCGCGCGGCCGCGACGCTCGTAACCCTTGCCTTCCTCCGCTCCGCTCGGTCGCTGGGGCTCCCTCGCTGCGCTGCGTCCAGGCAAGGGCGCGCCGCGGTGTTGACGGCGCTCGCTCCGCTCGCGCGGCCGCGACGCTCGTGACCCTTGCCTTCCTCCGCTCCGCTCGGTCGCTGGGGCTCCCTCGCTGCGCTGCGTCCAGGCAAGGGCGCGCCGCGGTGTTGATGGCGCTCGCTCCGCTCGCGCGGCCGCGACGCTCGTGACCCTTGCCTTCCTCCGCTCCGCTCGGTCGCTGGGGCTCCCTCGCTGCGCTGCGTCCAGGCAGGGGCGCGCCGCGGCGGCAGGAAGATGCCGGGGTGGGCGGCGATTTTCGAGTGCGGCTGCGACAGCCCTACACTGTTGCAGTTGCCTCGGCGAGGGAGCCCCACTGACACAGTGACTCCGTGATCGACAGGGCTGGCTCACACGCCGCGCGCCCTGATGCTCGCGGCGTTCTGTGTCTCTCGGAGTCTCTCGGCCGGGCGCGGCCGACCACTGACCCGATTCCCCGAGGAGCACACCATGACCAGCGAGAAGATCACCGCCGAGAAGCGCACCGAGTTCGGCAAGGGTGCGGCCCGCCGCATCCGTCGCGACAACAAGATCCCGGCTGTGGTCTACGGCCACGGCTCCGACGCCATCCACGTGACCCTCCCCGGCCACGAGACCATGATGGCCCTCAAGCACCACGGCCAGAACGCGCTTCTCGAACTCTCCATCGACGGCAAGACCCAGCTCGCGCTGACCAAGCAGGTCCAGGTGGACCACATCCGCCGCGTGATCGAGCACATCGACTTCGTCGCCGTGAAGGCCGGCGAGAAGGTCACGGTGGACGTCCCGGTCGTCACGGTCGGCGAGGCCGTCGCGGACACGCTCGTCACCCTCGAGCATGCCGAGATCTCCCTCGAGGCGGAGGCCACCCACGTGCCCGAGTCGATCGAGGTCTCGATCGAGGGTGTCGAGGCCGGCACCATGATCACCGCCGGTGAGATCACCCTGCCGCCGGGCGTGACCCTGGCCATGGACACCGACGCCCAGGTCGTCAACGTGGCCGCCGCCATGACCGCTGAGCAGCTCGAGGCCGACCTCGAGTCTGCCGAGGCCGAGGCGGGCATCGTCCACGACGAGCCCGAGGCCGCCGCTCCCGAGGCCGCCGAGGCCGAGTGACCACGAGCACGTCCGACGAAGTCTGGCTGGTCGTCGGCCTGGGCAACCCCGGGCCGACGTACGCCGGGCACCGTCACAACATCGGGTATCTCGTCGCCGACGAGCTCGCCCGGCGGCTGGGTGGGAAGTGGAAGTCCCACAAGACCGGCCGCGCCGACGTCGTCGAGGGCCGCCTGAGCATGGGCGGCCCTCGGCTCGTCCTGGGGCGGCCGCGCACGTACATGAACGAGACCGGCGGCCCGGTCAAGGCGCTCGCGACGTTCTACAAGGTGACGCCCGACCACCTCGTCGTGATCCACGACGAGCTCGACATCCCGTTCGACACGATGCGCGTGAAGCTCGGCGGCGGCGACAACGGCCACAACGGGCTGAAGTCCCTGCGGGGCAGCCTGGGCACGGGGGACTTCTACCGTGTGCGGGTCGGCATCGGCCGCCCCCCGGGCCGTCAGGACGTGGCCGACTTCGTGCTCTCGAACTACTCCGCGGCCGAGCGCAAGGTGCTCCCGTTCCAGGTCGACACCGCCGCCGACGCGGTCGAGTGCCTCGTCAGCGAGGGCCTGGAGAAGACCCAGCAACGCTTCAACTCCTGACCCGGCGGTGCATAACCCGGGGCTCGGCGGTGCGCAACCCGGGGCTCGGCGGTGCACAACCCGTGGCTCGGCGGTGCACAACCCGAGGCTCGGCGGTGCACAACCCGAGGCTCGGCGCAGGGTCAGTAGGCGCCGCGATGTCCGAGGACAGCCTGCATCGTCCTGCCGATGATCGAGAAGTCGCGTGAGAGCGACCAGTTGTCCACGTAGTCCAGGTCGAGGCGGACTGACTCGTGCCAGGAGAGGTCCGAGCGGCCGGAGACCTGCCAGAGGCCGGTCAGGCCGGGGCGAACGGCGAGGCGGCGCAGCGGATCATGGTCATAGGCAGCGACCTCCGTCGGCAGGGCCGGGCGTGGCCCGACCAAGGACATCTCGCCGCGCACGACGTTGATGAGCTGGGGCAGCTCGTCGAGCGAGTAGCGCCGCAGGATCCTCCCGATGCGCGTCACTCTCGGGTCCTGGCGCACCTTGAAGAGCACCTGGTCGACCTCGTTGGTGAGCTTGTCGCGCACGGCCTCGGCGTCGGCGGTCATGGTGCGGAGCTTGAGCATCGTGAAGTGCCGTCCGTCGCGGCCGACCCGGCTCTGGCGGAAGAGCGCCGGGCCGGGGGAGTCGAGCCGCACGAGCAGGGCCAGGCCCAGCAGGACGGGGGAGAGGAAGACCAGGGCGAGTGCTGCGGCGGCGCGCTCCCACGCGATCTTCGCGAAGCCTACGAGGCCCGACTGCCGCGCCGCGGTCACCTCGGTCACACCGAGGCCGTCGAGGTCGAGTGTCCGCGAGCGGCGTACGGAGACGTCGGTGAGGCCGCTCATCAGGAGGAGGGGCAGCGCGTGGCCGTCCGGCCCGTGCTCGAGCTGCCACGACAGACGTTGCAGGGCTCGACCGGAGAGCTGGGGGCTCGGCACGGCGAGGACGACGTCGGGGCGCTCCCGGTCGAGGTTGACCGGGAGGTCGTCCGGCGTGCAGCCGCCGACGACGTCGACCTCGCGGCCAGCCATCACGGCGACATGCGACATCGCGACTCGCAGGTCGCCCCCATCGCCGACGACGAGTGCCCGCGGCCGGACGTCGGCCCGCCGTCGCGCGCGCTCGATCAGGACCGCTGCCATGAGCGTGACGGCCGCGAGACTCGCCACGACGACCAGCATCGCCGCCGAGTCGAGCCCGAGCCGAGCGCCGAGGACCCACTGCGCGAGCGCGAACGCCAGCACGGCGCGAAGGATCCCGCGCCGGTGATGGTGTCCGAGCGCACCGGCCGAGGGCGCACGCCCGGCGACCGCGCGCAGCGCCACGGGCCACGCGAGCACGGTTCCGGTCATCGCCCACGAGAGCTCGCCGATGCCGCCGGCGACGGCGGCGACCCCAGCGCCGGCGGTCAGGCCGGAGAGCGGGAGGACCGTCGCGCTGTGCCGCACCCGGACCACCCCCCGCACGTGCGCGGCGGACCCGGTCGACGACAGCGCGGTCGAGACGGTGACCACTCGAACCCCTCCCACGGCCGCTTTGACTCGGCCATGGCCCAACCTAGGAAGGACCTGCGTGCGGGGGCATGCCGTAAATGCGGGAAGAACCTGACGGGCCCCGTCGGGGGCGGTCACAGCGCTGGGGCGCGCCAGCCGATCTGGTGGGCCAGCCCGACGGCGGCGAGCTGGGAGGAGACATGCAGCTTGGCGAGGATGGACTTCACCTGGGTGCGGACGGTGGCCTCGGAGACGACGCTCATGGTCGCGATGTCGTGGACGGTGTGACCCAGCATGAGGTGGCCCAGCACCTGGGCCTCGCGCGAGGTGAGCTGACCGAACCGCTCCTGGATGCCCTGGGTCTCGCGCCGCTGCTCGTGCCAGGCACGCAGCAGCTCCTCGCGCTTCTCGTGGGTCATCACGGGCAGCCCCGCGTTGATGCGGCGCACGATCGCGAGGATGTCGTTGAGCGGCTGCGACTTCGACAGCGTCGCCCGCGCTCCGTGACGCAGCGCCTCGCCCCACCGGCCGTGATCGGCCGAGGCCGTCACGACGACGACGTTCGCGCCGGCCTTGGCGAGGGGCGCGATCAGCCGTACGCCGTCCCCGAACCCGCCCAGATCGAGGTCGAGGAGGACGATCCGGGGTCGCAGCCGCAGCAGGTTCGTCAGGAGCGTGCTCGCCGACGTGCTGTCCTCGGGCACGTCGATCCGGTGGACGTCGTACCCCTCCACCGACAGGGCGAGGTCGAGCGACTCGGCGAAGAGGACGTGGTCCTCGACGATGAGGATGCGGACCTGGCTACGCGAGGTCGGCTGCTTGGCCTGTGTCATCGTCGCCATCTCGTCCCCCCTGGTGGTTGATGGTGCCGGCTGGCAGCCCCATCACGAACGTCGCTCCGCCTGCCCTTCCGTCGCGGATCTCCAGATATCCCCCTTGTCGCTGCATGAGCTCGTGCGCGATGTGAAGACCGATGCCCTGACCGCTCGACCGGGGGCCCCGGGCGCCCCAGTCGAAGAGCCGCCGCCGCAGCGAGTCGTCGATCCCCGGACCATCATCATGGATGGCGATCTCGACCGTGTCGCCCTGCTCGGTGATCGTGACCTCGGCCGTGGAGTGGCCGTGCTTGGCGGCGTTGTCGAGGAGGATGTTGACGACCTCGGCGACCGCGTCGGGCTGTGCGTTGACGCAGAGGCCGGACGGTGACCAGCGGACCCTGTTGCCCCGGGCCTCCTGGGAGAGGATCAGGGTGCTGATCGTCTCGTCGAGGTCGACCAGGCGTGGTGCTGACGCGTCCGTGGGCCGGGACATCAGCCGCTCGAGACGGCTGAGCTCGGCGAAGATCATGTCCTCGAGGAGCCGGCGGCGTTGTTCGGTGATACCGCCGGAGGATCGCAGCAGACGGCTCGCCGAGGTGATGCCGGCGACCGTGGAGTTGATCTCGTGGAACTGCGCGCGGTGGACCCGGATGCCACGCTGCGCACGCTCCAGCTCGTCGTTGAGTGTGCTCCGGTTGTGCTCGTCGACCTCGACCTCGATGAAGAAGAGCGAGAGAGAGGTGCTCACCAGAGCGACGGCCCCCACGGTGTCGCCGGCGACCGCGGCCACGTGGGCCGGTGTGCCGTCGCCGACATAGAGGGCGAGGTGGGCCCCGCCGATCAGCACGATCGCCAGGGCCATCCGCTGGCGCGCCCACGGTGGAAGCGACTGCACGCGCAGCAGGAAGATCCCCGTGACCACGAAGGCGACGAGCGCCACCGTGGTCACGAATGCCGTCGGCAGCTGGTCGCCGAGATCGGGCTTGGCGTCGAGCCACGCGAGACGGAGGACGCTCACGACGGCACCGAGTGCGAACCCCGACGCCGCCGGGTCGGGACGAGCGGTCACCAGGTGCCCGAGGGTCACGGCGAACAGCACGACGAGCGCGACCGTCAGATCGGCGGCCAGCACCCACAGTCCGCCGACCGGCTCAGGGAACTGGATCAGCTGCACGGCCGCGAGCATCAGTCCCTGGCAGCCGACGAGCGTGACGGCGAAGGCGGTCCACGCCAGGCCGGGGCGCGGGTTGATCCGCCATGCCGCGTAGCAGGCGATGGCGGAGACGAGCGCCGCCGGGGACACGATCACACCGTCGAAGTGCGCCATGCCGGCAAGCCGGTCACTGTCGGTCGCGAAGAGGCTCAGCGACAGGACCGGAAGAAGGACGATGCCCAGGACCAGGCAGGTGCGTCGCCAGGTCCAGCTCCCCCCCGGTATGCGTGCCGCTGTCATGCTCAGGCCCCCAGCCCCCAGCGAGGGTCACACCGGCGTCTCGTCCCCGTCGATCCGCCGGTCATGCGGCGCAGCGCACCGCAGGCCCCCAGGTCAGTCAATCCTCCAGAACCGCTCGAAGGTATTGCGGACCCCGAGAATCCCGCTCTCCCCGGCCCCGACGCTATACCCCAATGTGGGGATAGGTAAGGCGAATGGAGAAGTTCAGGATCCGTGCGAGTCACCAGCCGCCCGGGGGGCGCCGGCGTCGCCGTGGGGGAGATGACGCTGACGCGAGGCCCGTCGCCCTCCTCTGGGGGACAAGTGAGGAAGACGCTGCAAACAAGCCTCTCGCACGCTTCGGCTCCCTTTCCGAGCGGCTGGTGGCGACTTCCAGCATCCTCTGGAGCCGCCCTGCGGGCATCCCCAAATATAGGGGAGCGGTGGCGCGGGCCCCCCGCGGAGGCCGCGGTCCGACGAACATGGCGGGCGACGGGAGGGCCGTCGGCAGTCGGGTCAACGTGGCCGGCTCGGGCGGGTGAGCTCATGGCAACGTCGCCGGCACCGGAGCGCCTGAGGGTGCTCGTCGCCTCCGACCAGGCACTGATCGCCGAGGCGGTGCGCGCGGCGCTCGCCAGCCGAGGTCACGACGCGCTCGTCGTGCGATGGCCGGGCGAGGCCCGGTCCGGCGAGCCTCGCCCAGGCGAGAGCCGGGCCCAGGGGCCCCGTCAGATCCCGCGGAAGGACGCCGCCCTCGAGGTCGGCCTGCTCCTCAGCGACGTCGACCGGTGGTCGCGGATCCGCACCGCGATGCTGGTCGTCGAGCGGATCCGCGTTCCCTGGGTGGCCCTGACCACCTCGGAGCGGGGACCTGCGTGGGGCGCGCTGCTGTCCGCTGGAGCAAGGCTGGTGCTTCCGGGAACGACCCGGCTCGACCGGATCAGCGAGCTGCTCTCCGCCGTCGCGCAGGAGCAGCTCGCCACGCCGGCCGACGAGCGGGTCGAGCTCGAGGCGGCCTGGTCGGAGATGCGCGCCCATCACGATGCCGTGGCTGAGCGGTTCGCGCGGCTCTCCCCGCGCGAGCGCGAGGTGTTGCGGCTGATGTACACCGGATCCTCGGTCGCCCAGATCGCCGAGATGCTGGAGGTCTCGCCGGCCACCGTGCGCAGCCAGGTCAAGTCGGTCCTGCGCAAGCTCGACGTCAACTCCCAGCTCGCCGCCGTCGCGGTCTTCGACGACGTGCTCGATGTGCTCGACCGTCGCCCGGCGATCCGGCCGCCGAAGCCCCGTCAGCCGGAGTCGTCGGCTCGGGAGCGGTCGGCCGGACGAGTGTCGGCTGACCAAGCGTCCGGTCGTCCGACTCCGAACCGACGCATGTCGCCTTGAGTCCGGTCCGACGGCGGGCACCAACGCCCCGCCGTCGGGTCGCCGGACCTCAGAGTGTGGGCGGGTGCCAGCCCACTTGGTGCGCCAGGCCCACGGCGGCCAGCTGGGAGGAGACCTCCAGCTTCGCCAGGATCGACTTCACCTGCGTGCGCACGGTGGCCTCGGACACCACGCTCAGCACGGCGATGTCGTGGACGGTGCGGCCCTGCATCAGGCGCCCCAGCACCTGCGACTCGCGGGCCGTCAGCAGGGCCAGCCTGCCGAGCAGCTCCTGCAGCTCCGAGCGCTGCTGGTGCCACGTGCGCAACAGGTCCTCCCGCTCCTCGTGCGTCAGCACGGGCAGTCCCTCGTTGATCCGACGGACGGTCGCGAGGATGTTGCTGAGCGGCTGCGCCTTGGACAGCACCGTGCGGGCGCCGTACCGGATCGCCTCGCCCCACCGGGCGCGGTCCGCGGACGCGGTGACGACCACGACGTTGACGCCGGCCTTCGCGAGCGGCGCGATGAGACGCACGCCGTCGCCGAACCTCCCCAAGTCCAGGTCGAGCAGCACGATCCTCGGTCGGAGACGCACGAGCGAGGAGAGCAGGGTGCCCGGCGAGCCGGAGTTGTCCGGGACGGGGATACGACGTACGTCGTACCCCTCGACGGACAGGACCAGCTCCAGCGACTCCGCAAAGAGCATGTGGTCTTCGACGATGAGGATCCGCAGCTGGGCCCGAGAGCTCGGCGGTTGCGTGACCGGCATCGTCATGGTCATGCCCGGCGCCTCTGCTGGGCGACGCACACCGCCGCGGCGACAGGTTGCCGGGCGATGCGCCAGTGGGCAGACGTGCCCACAGCTCTGAACGCGTACATCTGTCTGGTCCCCTCGTTGGCTTCTCAACCGGGGCGCTCGACCGCAGGGCCGAGCAACACGTGCCCCCGAGGGCCCCTCCCCTTGTGTCCTAGGACGTCGTCCCGCTCATGAAGGTAGTCATTGGGAGCCCGCATACCGCATGAAGCGGATGCGTTACCTCAATTTGAGGATCGGGCGTCGGAGGCGCGCCGTGAGGGCCTCACCGCATGCCCCTCCCTAAAACTGGGGGATGCCAGACGCGGCTGACGTGACGCATGTCGCACGCCCAGACGATGGGTTTCGGATCACCGGGCCGCGAGGCCTCGAGCGAATGCAGGTACAGGGATTGTCTGGGTCGCAGCCGGCACAACGACTTCGCATCGCGGTCGCGTCTGAGCAGGCGCTGGTCGCGGATGCCGTCCGAGCCAGCCTGGCAAGCCGCGGTTTCGCCGCCACCGTCGTGCGCTGGCCCGGAGAGCCCCGTGGTGGGATACGCCGCGGCGGCAGCCGGGACGGCTACGACGTCGGGCTGCTGATCAGCGAGCTCGACCGCTGGCCGCGGCTGCGCGCCGCAGCCCTGCTGATCTCACGTGTGCCGCTGCCGTGGGTCGTCCTGACCGCCGTGCCGAACGGACCCATGTGGGGTGCCGTGGTCGAGGCGGGGGCCACCCTGGTCCTCCCCAGCACGACCGGCTTCAACGAGGTCTGCCAGGTGGTCGTCGACGTCGCCGCAGGACGCCTGGAGACTCCACTCGCCGAGCGCGAGCGGCTCATGGGCGTGTGGAGCGCCCTGCTCGAACGCCGGGAGATCGTCGAGCAGCGGGTGCAGTCGCTGACGCCCCGGGAGCACGAGGTGCTCACGATGCTGTACGCCGGCGACCCCGTCGCTCGCATCGCGCAGCTGCTCGAGGTCTCACCGGCCACCGTGCGCAGCCAGGTGAAGGCCGTGCTGCGCAAGCTGCACGTCAACTCCCAGCTCGGCGCCGTCGCCACGCTCGACGACCTGCTGGAGATGGAGTCCATGGAGCTGCACTCGGTGGAGCTGCGAGCCTAGCTGGATT
>NZ_BAAIGC010000025.1:0-73963 GCF_054653495.1 Nocardioides sp. AN3 | reverse complement strand
CTAAGGGGCAGTCGTTGTCTGGTGCGCCTATGCATTGCAGGAGTCGCTGCCGTTCGTCGTCCCGGGCGCTGTTCTTGGTGGAGGCGTTCTGCACGCCTGGAAGGGACGTCCCTGGCTGGGCCTCGCGACTTTCGTGATCAGCGTGGTTATCGTGCCTTTCCTGCTTCTGCCGGCGCTCGGCATCGGCACGTATGCCGACCTGAGCAACAGACTGTGATCAACCCGCAGCGGGACGGTCTTCCAAGGAGGCCGCGGTGACGTTGACACGACGTTGGCACCCCGAACCCGGGGGCGATGGCGAGAGGTTCCATGACGGAGCCCGTTGGACTGGTGTCACTCGAGGCGGAACTGTGTCCCGACCATCGACCGCGCGGTACACGGCGGTGAGGAGGCGGCGCCATCGGCGACTGCCGGGGAGCGCGGCGGTCATCACGGTGGTTGTGGTGCTCGTGCTCGTGCTCACTACCTCCGGGGCGCTCCTCGGCAAGGGACCGCTGGCGCCGCTTACACAGAGCCTCGGGATCGGCGTCCCCAACCGGCTCCGTCCGGTCGTCGTTCCCCAACAAACGTCGACTGCCTACAACATCCTGAAGATCGACGCCGCCGGCGACCCCGTGACCTACGACCCATGCAAGCCGATCCACTACGTCATCAACCCGGCAGGCGCTCCGCCCGACTACCTGGCCTTCATCCTGCCAGCGATCAACGCCGCCCAGGAGGCATCAGGACTGAACTTCGACTACGACGGCATCAGCGAGGACACGGCCTCTGACCAGCGGAAACGCTTGTCAGAGGCCCTTGCACATACCGGGGTATGGTATCTGTGATCGCGGGTTTCGGACACATCGGCGGGTTCTGGTCCGCAAGCCTGTGACCTGGGAAGACAGTTCTGGCGACACGGGCGCCTGGACGGGTTGCGTCATATACGTGTCCGAGACGCGACCACGCTTCTGGCTCCATCCCTCGTTGCCGCTCGCCAAACTGGACGTTGACCTGCGGGCTCTCGACAGGGTGGGGGGATGTACCACTTCGGACAGAGAGTCCGCTGTCATACACCTTCCGACGACGGTAGTTCGCCTGTCGACCTGGCCTCGCGACAGGTCCTTCACCTGTCCAGGCGCAAACGATCGCTTCGCTCTGTGACGGCTCAGTCGCTCGCCGACCCGCGACCGACGATGGGTCGACTCGCCGCCGCCGTCTAGCTAGGAGCCGTTGCGCGTCGCCCGCTTCGCATCAGCCGCCTCGCGCTGCTCCACGAACCGCGTGGCCTGCTCGTCCAGCTCCGCGATCGCGGCGGCCAGCTCGTCGCGCGCTCGTTCACCCTCCTCGTCGAGACCTTCGAGCTCGAAGAGACGCCACTGCCGGACCAAGGGCATCACGATGTCGTCGTGGTGGATGCGGAGGTCGTAGATGCCGGCCCTCGCCATCTGCACCGCTTTCCGGGCGAAGCCGGGAATGACAGCGCCTGGCATCTGGAAGCCGATGACCTCGTCTGCGATCGCCCGCATCGTCGGCCCCGGCGCGAGCTGCAGAGCGGCGTCCACAATGTTGCGATAGAAGATCATGTGCAGGTTCTCGTCCTTGGCAATGCGGGTGAGCAACCGCTCTGCGATCGGGTCCTTGGTGATCCGGCCGGTGTTGCGGTGCGAAACGCGCGTCGCGAGCTCTTGGAACGAGACGTAGGCGCACACGTGCAACAGCGGCTTGTCTCCGGAGTCGAAGCCGGTCTCCATCGTCAGCATCCGCGCCCGTTCGAGCTCGTCGGGGTCGACGCCTCGCGTGACGAGAAGGTAGTCGCGGATGCAGAAGGCATGCCGGCCTTCCTCGGCCGTCCACCGATTCACCCACTCGCCCCATGCACTCTCTCGGCCGAATGCCCGCTCGACCTCGCGGTGGTAGCTGGGCAGGTTGTCCTCGGTGAGGAGGTTCACCTCCAGCGCCGTACGCGCGATCGGTGAGAGCGTTGACTGTTCGACCGACCACGGCTCGCCGTCGAGCAGAGCGAAGTTTCGGCCGTCGGCCCACGGGACGTACTCATGGGGCATCCATTCCTGCGCCGCCGCCAGGTGCCGGTTGAGGTTGTCCTCGACCGTCGGGGCCAGCTCTTTGAGGAGCGTCGGGGTGTCCATGTCTTGGCTTAGCACTCCCGCTGGGTCCAGGGATAGGTCCGGTCCGTCATCACACCACCGGTAAGGTCTCGTGGTCGGCGGACATGGACGTTGGCGGCGACTATCGCCGCGCCGACCGAGCGCCCACAGGCGGCGGTAGCGCACGGATCGGACGCGTGCAGACCGTCGTCGGGCCAAGTGACCGGTCGCCTTGGCTCTACGGCTGGCAGGGTCCGCACCCTGAAGGCGTCCCTCCAATCGGCGATGCCCACGTCGCAAGCTCGTCGCGCTGACCTCCCGCCTTCGTTGACGTCTCGACCCATGAGTTCCCGTGGGCCTATGGAGACGATCGGTGGGACGAGTTCCACGTCGTCGCGATGGCGCACGAGGTCTTCGACGCCGATGACGCCTACGCCGCGTTCACGGCCTACCTCCACGACTCGACCCTCAGCGGCTACCAGCAGCGCCTACCCTGACCTCGACCCTGCTCATCGGCCTGAGTGAGCCGGATAGGCATGTGCGGAGGTTGCGAGCAAGCGCGAAGCAGTAGGGCTGGCGCCAGCCGGCGTCCGGGCAGCGGTCGTGGTTTGCGGACGCCCCGATGTACTGTCGATGACAGAGCGCCCTTCAGTGGACGTGTGTAGCGCAGTACGCGCGCATCGTTCGCCACTGAGGGGTGCTTGTACTTCGCCTGGTGCGTGACGCCGGGGGTGCCGATCATGATCACCTCCACGGAGCGGCGTTCCTGTCCTTGTGATCATTGAGCCGGCCGAGCTAGACGGTATGAAGCGAGCCTGCGGTAGTGAGGGCGTTCACGCTCCCTAGATTCTCTGCCGGTGGCCCTGGGTGTCAACGTCGTTCATGCTCGCTTCGCTGCGCGTGCTCCACGTTGACACGCTGCGGGCCCCCGACAGCGTCGGCAGCGGAGCGAGGAAGGCCCCCGGTGGTGTGGGCCCCGCCGACCGAGCTTGGGAAGGGGGGTTGCTGGCCGGGGCCTCGCGCACAAGATTCGTGGGTTACCGAGCAGGGGCTGCCTGCTCGGCCTATCCGACAATTGTGGGAGGCCCCGGTGTTCACTGAGCGTACGAGTGTTGGGCTGGACGTGCACGCCAGATCGGTCGCGGCGGCAGGAATCGACGGCGTGACCGGTGAGTTGTTCCAAACCAGGCTCACCCCGGACTATGACGACATCACCGGCTGGCTTCAAGGTCTGCCCGGACCGGTCGCGGTGGCCTATGAGGCCGGCCCGACCGGGTTCGGCCTGTGCCGGCACCTGGTCGCGAGCGGGATCAGGTGCGAGGTGGTCGCGCCCTCGAAGCTGCAGAGGCCGGCCGGGGATCGGGTCAAGACCGATGCCAAGGACGCCCTGCATCTGGCCCGGCTGCTGCGCCTGGACGAGATCGTCTCGGTCGCGATCCCGACCCTCGACCAAGAAGCCGCCCGAGACCTGGTCCGAGCCCGCGAGGATGCTCGCGGCGACCTGATGCGTGCCCGGCACCGGCTCTCCAAGCTGCTGCTACGGCACGGGATCGTCTACTACGGCGGCAACGCCTGGACCGGCAAGCACGACCAATGGCTGCGCGGCCACGCCGCTGGCCAACTGGGATCGGCCGCGACGCGGTTGACGTTCGACTCCGACTATGAGGCCGTCGTGAGCATCACCGCTCGCCGAGACCGGCTCGATGGGCAGATCGCCGTGCTGGCCGCCGACTCCGAATACACCCCGATCGTGCGGCGCCTGGGCTGCCTGCGAGGGATCGGGACCTTGACCGGGTTCGCGCTCGCGGTCGAGGTCGGCGACTGGAACAGGTTCACCGGCAACTCGATCGGCTCCTTTGTCGGGCTGGTCCCCACCGAGTACTCCTCCGGAGGGAACCGGTCGCAGGGATCGATCACCAAGACCGGCAACACCCACGCCCGCCGGCTGCTGGTCGAGGCCGCCTGGCACCACCGGCCCCGCTACACCCTCGGCGCGACCCTGCGGGCTCGCTGGGACCTCGCTTCGGCCGCAGCCCGGGTCCGTGGCGACGAGGGCAACCGCAGACTCCACCAGCGCTGGGTGAAGTTCATCGACCGCAACAAGCGCAACACCACCGCTGACGTCGCGATCGCTCGCGAGCTCGCCGGCTGGTGCTGGTCCCTGGCCGTGCTCGAGGCACCCACCGCGGACGGCTAAGACCCCCCACCGACTGCTTCGCCGACCAGTTCCGGCTGGTGGCAGCGCGTGGAGCAAACCCGCGACCGTACTATGAGCAGCCCTCCGGGGCGACGCTCGGCACTAGACAAGCACGATCCGCTCCAGCCGAACCACCCGTCCTGCGGTAGCCAACCCGCGAATATCAGTCTGACCCGCGACGTCGCCAACGACACGCTCACCAGACCCGCGAACACGCCAGCGAAGCACGTAGGCGCCCGCCACGACAAGCCAGCCGCGGTGGGCGCCTCACCACGCCCTCTTGACAAACAGCCCCTACATATCAGAACGGCGCCCGGGTCAGCCGCTCAGCCACGACGCGCCTCCTTGCTCGACACGGATGTCACGAGGCCACGGTCCTGCTCGCCGGCACCGCGCTAGCCCGACAACAACCGGACCCGAAGGAACCACGGTCACGGCGTCACCTAGAGCGACCACGGTCCTGCATCACGTTCGTCGTCGCTCTGAGCAGGAACGGTGGGGTTAAGGCCCCGCTTCTCCAGTGCGCGGATCGCCCGCGCCAGTGCGCGCGCCTGACGGTCGAGAAGGCGAACGGCCGGCGCTCGAGGCTCGGAGTACGGCGCCAGACGTGCCCGATCTCGCAGCGCATCACTCTCGGCACGAGCCAAGGTCGGGTAGACCTGCGGGTCGGAGTCGAGTCCCTCGCGCTGTCGGGCAAGCTCGGCTGCCACCAACCGGATGGCGGCCAGCTCGACAGGGTCGAGCCGGCTCAGGGTGCTCGGCCGGCGCGGTCGCAGCCATACACGATCCGCCCAGGTCGGAGCGATCGCCATCGACGCCTGCGTGAGAGCGTGCTGCAGCGAACGGGCATAGCCGCTGTAGAGACCGACCCAGACCACCAGGTCGTGCAGAGCCTCGCGACGGGCGGCCGGGTTGATCCCGACGTCGTAGGGCGCCACCGGGTTCGCCGTCGCGATACCGATCAGCGGCAGCATCGCTGTCGACTTCGACAACGTGCGCAACCGCGCCGGGTCCGGCGGCTCGGTGGCGTCCGTGAGTCCGAGGCGCTCGGTGAGGTCGGCGCGCGTCACCTCCAGCGCGGCACGGAAACGCACGCGCCGCTTCTCCGGCAGGTGCCCGGCGAGGAAGTGCGCATAGGTCAGCAGCAGGTAGGCATGCAGCTCGACGTCATCGATCTGGGGCTCGGGAAGGGCCTCGGGTACGGCGATCTCACCGCTCAGGCTGCCGAACAGGGCACGCCCGACGGCCGTGGCGACGGTCGTGGAGCCGAGGTAGTTCGCCATCGGGTGTCGCGCGGCCGGCAGGCCGATGTCGAGCACCCAGGGGAATCGGTGGGAGATGCCGCGCATGCCGGTGACGGGATCCGCGCCGCCCCACACATTGAGCCACCAGGCGAGGTGCGGCGGGGGCTCGCGCAGCACCTCGAGCCGGTCGCTGCCCTTGTGCAGGCCGAGATGGCCGGCTGGTGAGCCGAGGGTGACCATCCCGACGACCTCGATGCCGGCGGGCAACCGGGTGATCAGGTCGGCGGCGAGGATGCTGCCCAGGCTGTGAGCGAGCAGCACGATCGGGCCGGACTCGGGAAGGGCGGCGAGCACCCGGTGGAGCGTGTTGGCCCGGGTCGCATCGTCCTCGAGATAGCGCCGTGCCTGCGGAAGCACCTTCATCACCGCCGGCACCGTCTCTGCCGCCAGCGGTGTCATTCTCCCCGCGGTGTGGGCGCCGAGCGCACCCTCGAGGTCGGCTGTCGCTCGCTCCACGCGCCACCGCACCTCATCACGCGCATCTCCCCTCAGGGGTCGGACCGTCTGCGGCGGCAGCGGGTGATGCTCGTCGCTGGGGTAGCGCAGGGTGTTGGGGTACTTCGGGGCACGGCACTCGACACCGTCGAGGCCCGGGTAGCCCGCCGCCCGCAACGCGGCATCCAACACATCGCGCCAAGCGTCGTCGTGATCGGCGCCGATGCCGTGGAGGTAGACCAGGGTGGGTGTCATGAGGCTCCCCATCATGCCGCCCTGACTCCGGCCCGGTCGCCTTTTTGGTCGTGCGGCAGATCGGCCTTGGTGGAGGATGCGGCCATGGCAATCACGAACCACGACGCCCATCGCATCGCACGCGAGCAGGGCGTCAGTGGGCCGCTCTACCTGATCGTGAAGCACGCCGCGGCGCTGCTGTTCCGGATCCTGTGCGGCTTCACTGCGACCGGGACGCAGAACGTGCCCAAGCACGGGCCAGTCGTGATCGTGCCGAACCACAAGTCCTTCTGGGACCCGTTCTTCGTCGCGATAGCGCTGCGTCGACCCGTGCACTTCATGGGGAAGGCCGAGCACTTCGACGGACCACTCGCCAAGGTGTTCTTGCGGCTCGGTGCCTTCCCTGTCCGTCGCGGCGAGTCCGACGCCGAGGCCCTCGAGACCGCCCGCGCCATCCTGCGACGAGGCGATGCGCTCGCTCTCTTCCCGGAGGGCACCCGCGTCCGGGACGAGGGCCTGGGTACGCCGAAGCGCGGTGCTGCCCGGCTCGCGATCGAGGCCGGCGCACCGCTGGTGCCGGCGACGATCACCGGCACCGAGAAGCGCCGCTGGCCGCTCCCGCGGCGTGTCCGCCTGGTGTTCGGCACGCCCGTGTCCGTCGCCGGCCTGTCGGCGACACCGGAGGACGCCGGCGACGCGATCGAGGCGGCCTGGCCGCAGGTCACCGAGGAGTACAACCGCTGGCAGAACCGGCCCACCCTCATCGCCGCCATGCTCGCCGCCGTCGGGCTGGGTGCATGGGTAGTCAAGAAGAGGATCGAGAAGTAGCGCTTTGCTGACGCCAGAGGAGAACGGCGGCCGGGGACCGGAATCCGGCCGGGAGCCTGGTGGCCGACGTAGTGTTGAAGTGACTGGCCGGCGATGAAGCCTCCACCCGGACGCATGTCCCGGCCGAGAGGCGGGCGTCATGTCGACGTCGAACGGTCCCATCCTTGTGTCTGCGATCGAGACGCCGAGTCGTGGCCCGCTGCGGCTTCGCATGGCCGAGCATCCCGGCAGGAACTACCTCGACGGCGGTTGGTGGCCCCAGAGCCGGGACTTGTCGGTGGAGCTGGCCGACCTGGTCGACCACTTCCCCGCGGAGTTCGGCCGCATCGTCCGCGCCGTGATCTCCCCGCCAGACTGGGATCCCGCGCCGCGGCGCATCCCGGTCATTCGTGGCTTCGTCAAGGTCGGGTCGTTCCCCCGCGACGACACCCACCTCATCAACATCAAGACCTTAGACCGGACAGTGCTGCGCGTGCTCGTCGTCCCGCCCGACTACACCCGCGACCAAGGCGAGGAGGCCCTCCTGGCCGCGGCGACCACCGGCAATGCTCACTCGGCCATCGATCTCCTGGACGAGGTCACCCAATACCCCGACGTCGACCCGAGGGATCACTGGACCGACGACGGCGGGTCCTGATGTGGGTTCGTCCCGTCCGCGACGCTTTGTCGGATCAGGCGCATTGACCGGTACACTCTCGGCGGTCCCTTCTACGGTGAAGGAGTCCTTGTTGGCGGGCGACCCCGTTCAGCCCGGACCTCACCGGCGATGGTCGCTCGGCGACGTCACGCTGAAACGGGCGCTGCCCAAACCGTCCATGAGCCAGCCGTCGGTGGTGACGTCGATCTTTAGTCTGAGCCCGTCGACCCGGAGCCCGTGCACCCCGAGAGGGAGGTATCGGTCAGGGACCGACGGCGCACACACGACCTGCCCGTGCGGGGCGTCGGGATCGAAGCGCAGCAGGGTGCGGAGGAACAAGAGCGGAGCGGCGGCGGCCCACGCCTGGGGCGAACACGAGGTCGGGTAGGGAACCGGGGAAGGGAAGTCGTCGCGGTCGAAGCCACTGAACAGCTCAGGTAGTCGGTGGCCGAAGTGGCTGGCGGCGTCCAGGAGGCCGGTGATGACGCGCTGGGCGTGGTCCACGAACCCGTAGCGCATCAGGCCCGCGGCGCACAGGGCGTTGTCATGAGGCCACACCGAGCCGTTGTGGTAGCCCATCGGGTTGAAGCGGTCCATGCTCGTCGCCAGCGTGCGGATGCCCCAGCCGGTGAACAGCTCGGGTGAGAGCAGGTGGTCCGCGACGGCATCGGCCTTGTCGTCGTCGACGATCCCGGTCCACAGGCAGTGCCCCATGTTGGACGTCAGGCTGTCGATCTGTTGCTTGTCGCCGTCCAACCCGACGGCGAACCACCCGCGGTCGGCGATCCAGAACGCCTCGTTGAACCGGCGCTTGAGGTCGGCCGCCCTGGTGCTCCAGGCGTGATGCCCGACATCGTCGCCTGCGGCCTCGGCCAGGTCGGCGCGAGCCAGGAAGGCGGCGTAGGTGTAGGCCTGCACCTCTGCCAGGGCGATCGGGCCGGTCGGAAGGCGGCCGTCGGCGAAGCTGATCCCGTCCCACGAGTCCTTCCAGCCCTGGTTGACCAGGCCCTGGTCGGTGCCGCGCTGGTATTCCACGAAGCCGTCGCCGTCTCGGTCGCCGACGTTCTCGATCCAGTCCAGCGCCCGGTCGGCATGGGGGAGGAGTTCCTCGATGACGGTGGGGTCGCCGCCCCAGCGGGCCAGCTCGCCGAGGAGCATGACGAACAGCGAGGTCGCGTCGGCGGTGCCGTAGTAGACACGGCTTCCGCCCAGCGTGAGGTCGACCGCCGTGTGGCCGAACCGGATCTCGTGGAGGATTCGTCCGGGCTGCTCCTCGGTGAGGGCGTCGGTCAGGGCGCCTTGGTGGTCCGCGAGGGTCTGGAGGGTACCCACGGTCAGGCTGCTGTCGAGCGGTAACAGCATCCACGACGTCAGGATCGAGTCGCGCCCGAAGAGCGCCATGAACCACGGTGCGCCGGCAGCGACCACGGCGCGGTCGGGGTGCTTCTCGTCGAAGATCCGGAGCGCGCCGAGGTCCTCGACGCTCCGTTCCAGGACAGCGGACAGCACGGGATCCCCGGTGGTCAGCTCAGGGATGCCGTGGCGCCACTGGTAGAGCCGGCGGGCCGGCTGCACGTAGGCAAGCGGGTCGCCTGGCTCCTGGCGGCCCGCGAGCCGAACGCCGTCGACGACGGGCGCCACGTGCACGGTGACGACGTATTCGCTGCGGGCCGGGATGGCCACGTTCCAGCTCAACGCCTGCGGCGTGAGGTCAGGGTCGCCGTCCGCTCGCACGTGCACGCCGGGATGGTGGTTGCCGAGGGTCCGCGACAGGCTGATGCCGTCGTCGTTCACCACCCGCGCGATGTGATCGGGAGGTGACGTGCGGCCGTCCTTGACCTCGAACAGATCGACGAAGTCCGCGTCGATGCCCAACCGGAGCACACCTGCGGCCTCGACGGCGGCCAGGTTGCGCAGCGTGATCCGCTCGCTCATACCGAGACCGATGTGACGGCTTCGCACGACCAACATCGTGCTGTCGGCCAGACCGACGGCCGGAGGAATCCGACCGAGGTACGTCGCGTGGTACGGCTCGAGCCGTTGCACGTCGAGCAGGCTGGGGGTGACCCCGTCGAAGGTCAGCGTCCACCGTGACAGCACCCGTGTGTCCCGGACGAAGAGGCCCTGAGCCCCGGATGCCCGGATGTCCCCTCCCGGCTCGCTGATGCAGAACGTGGTGCCCTCGAGCAGGGTGACGGTGTCCGCACCGCCGGACTCGCTGGCGGGCTCGGAGCCGGACGTCCAGGGCGACGTCACCCGGAGCGCCCCCTCACGCGACGACCTCGACGGGCAGACGGTCCCCGAGGCGCAGTCCGTGGGTCGAGGCCGGGTTCGCCAGGACGCGCTCATAGAGATCGACGTGATCGCGAACCATCCGGGGCAGCGAGAAGCGCTCCTCCATGGCCGCGCGGCAAGCTCGGCGGTCGAGGATGGGGATGCGACCGACGGCATCGGTCAGGTCGTCCTCGTTGCGACACAGGAACCCGGTGACGCCGTGATCGATGATCTCGGGCGCGGCCCCGGTCCCGTAGCCGACCACCGGCGTGCCGCTGGCAAGGGCCTCAGCCATCGCCAGCCCGAAGGGCTCGGGCCAGGCGATCGGGTTGATCAGCGCCTCGGCGTGCTGCAGGAGCTCGAGCCGCACCGCGATGGAGGGCTCGACGAGCACCTGGTCGTCGGCGGTGAGCATCGGTTCGACGACCGTCTTGAAGTAGTCGATCTCTGATGCCTCCCGCATCTTCGTCGCCACCACCAGACGATGGCCGGTGTTGTGTGCCACGCGGAGGGCGGTTGCGACGCCCTTGTCCGGAGACATCCGGCCTAGGAACAGGAGGTAGCCGCCGTCGCCGGGGCCGGGCCGGTACATCGCCAGGTCGATGCCGTGATGAATGACGGCGGCGATCGGGACCTCGGGCGCTCTGGACGCCTGGTCGTGCGAGATGGCGATGACGCCTGCGCGCCGCGCGATCTGCCGGAAGATCCGGCGGTTCTCCCCGGTGAAGGCGCCGTGGTGGGTGCTCAGCACGGGCGGTACGCCGCGCTGCGGGTGTGGTGCCAGCAGTGGACCGAGAACGGTGTGGTCATGGATCAGGTCGACATCGGCCAACGCGTCGTACGCCGCCATGACGTGCGCGGCCTCCTCGACCGTCGTGCCGATGGGGTGCGGCGCGGTCTCGTAGAGGGAGGACGTCGGAACGGGACACGTGGAGTCGCCGACACTGAAGAGCCGGACGTCGTGGCCCAGCTCCTGCAGCCCGCGTGCGAGGTTGTCGACGACGACCTCCGTCCCCCCGTAACCGACCGGCGGAACCGGCGTCCACGGTGGGGCGATCAGGCCGACTCTCATCCGGAGTACCCGGCGCGGCTCGCGGTGATGGTGTGCGTGGAGGAGCTCATGAGGAGTCGCCTTCTGCTAGATGGTGCCCGGTGGCTTGATGGTGCTCGGTGGCTTGATGGTGCTCGGTGGCCTACCGCGCGGCACCCCGCCCGAGTCGGCACGGGATGACGGCGGAGCGGCCAAGTAGGCGCGCGACGCAGCGAAAATGGTTGAGTCCCTGCGATCCTGAGAATTCAGGTATCAGCCGGGCTCGGGGTAGACCACATCGACGCGGGGTCGCGACGGACGCCGAAGGCGCCCAAGTACTTCGAGGCCGTGTTCTCCGCGGCGCCCGGCGGAATGACGACGAGCGACCGACGCTGCCCGTCAAGCATGATGAGGACCAGCTGGTGCGTAGTGTCCGCGGGAAGCAGGCCAGTCTTCACCTGGCCTCTCCGGTGGGGGATTTCCACCTTGACCGGCGTGTCGTCCCAATCGCCCGGGAGAGACGATGACCCGGGATATGTATCCGGCGTCGATCGGCCAGGCCGCGAACAGGTGAATGAGTTCCTCACTCAGCGCACGGCTCCGTGGCCACCACGCCTCGTCGAGCGTGCGTCGATCTGCTGCCACGTTCAGCGCCAGTCGTGCGGTGTCAAGCGTGTCCATCAGGACCGCCGCCTCAGGATTTGCCGCGTCACCGGAGCTGCGTGTCCGGAATCCGCGGTCGTCCTCACAGACTACCCCGCGCCCGCAGGCCGCCGCCGCGCGCGACGAGTCGACCCTTCCAGGTGTCGGTCGGTCAGCAATCGCGCTGGACTGCCTCCGAACAGCTTTCGAGGAAGTCACTGACGATGAACGCGTACCAGTCGCAAGGGAACACAGCTACATGTCCGCCGCCGGACAACAGGGCGACGGTTCGCTTCCAGTCTTGGCCGCCCAGCTGGGTCCGCTCCACGTAGAGCGGCTCGAGCACCTCGTGTCGTTCCAGCCGCTCGTCGAGGCGACCGACGGTCGCGGCGGAGTCCCGCACACGCCGGTCGAGCTCCCCTTGCCGGCGGGCTCGGGTCCAACCACGTAGCACCGGCACCTCAAGCAGGTGCGGTCGGCGCACGAGCACCCGGTCGCGGCCCGGCCACTCCACGACCCAGTGGCTATGCCGCTGGGTGGTCCGCGCGAGTGTCGCCCGGGCGACGGCGTCCGCCTCCTGGGGCAACCCGTACAGCTCCCAAGCGTGATGCTCCATCCGGAACGTGAGCGACTGACCCTGCTCGCCGTTTCCCCAGTCGTACACCAACGACGCGAGCCCCAGCTGATCGATCATGCGATGGTCATCGGCGATCTGCTTGTCGGGCGACTCGAATCCGCGCCCGGGCTCAAGCCCGAACATGGGCGTTCCCCGGCACGCAAACGTGCTCCATGGCTGCTCCGTTGACGCTGTCAGCAAACGAAGCGCTCGTGCAGACACGGACCGTTTGGTCGGCGAGGCCCGTTGCTCCAGCCTCTCGAGCCGACCCTACCTCGTGCAACTCCGCGCAGGGCCTTGTCCAGAAATCCGGCCTCGACGCCGACCTGCTCTCCTCGGACAACCGACCAAGGGCCGGCGCATCCTGCGACCGGCACCCGCACGTCGCGCTCTCGACCAATCGTGTGCAGCTACGTCACTCGATTTCCACACCCACGCCCAGGATCTCGCGATAGAGGGCCGCCTCGCGCTCGAGAAGGGATTCCCAGTCAGCGGCAAGCTCTGCGAGTTCGCTGTCTCGGCCGCCAGCCACCGACGGAAAGAGCCTAGCCACCTCAGGCGAGATGCCACGCCTGTGGAACCGCTTGGCGATCTGCTCATTCAGCTCGATCCGCTCAGGCGGCGGTCTTCCTCGACCTCGACGGAACAGCACTGCGCCCAGACCACTCGGTGTCGGCGGCGATCCGCGAGGCAGTGCTCGTCGCAAGGGAGGAAGGTGTGCACGTCGTCCTGTGCTCCTCGCGAAGCCCCAAGGGAATCGGACTCGTCCAGCACCAGTTGGGGACCGTGGGGGATCTCATGGTGGCCTATCAGGGCGGCATGGTCACGACGTGGGATGGCTGCCGGCTCACGGTGGAGCGGCAGGCCACCGTCTCGACAGACGCCGTCGCGCAGATCGAGCATCAGGCCTTGGCCCTCGGCTTGTCGGTCAGCGCCTACGCGGAGCTCGACTGGTGCTGCGTCCGGGTGGACCGGGCGATCGAGCGAGCGGCCGCCATCACCCGCGAGCAGCCCCGCACGGTGTCCAGCCTGACCGAGGGGTCAAGCGCGCACAAGGTGCTTGTCATCGCCGACGAGCCTGACCAACTGGCAGCCCTCGCCGTCTTGGAAGCCGAGCTTCCCGCCACGGTGAAGGCCAGCCGTTCGCACGTGAACTACCTCGAAATCACGGCAGCCCACACCGACAAGGGAACCGGTCTGCTCACCGCGTGCGAAGTCCTCGACATCCAACCCTGCGACACCGTCGCCGTCGGGGACGGATTCAACGACCTCCCGATGCTCGCGGCCGCAGGTCACGCCATCGTCATGGGGCAAGCCCCACCCCTCGTGCGAGCAGCGGCCGATCACGTGATCGGTGACAACACCACCGACGACCTCGCGGCACACCTCCGCCAACTCGCCAGTCTCAGCAATCTCAGTGTCAGGAGCACGACATGAAGCGCCAGTTCGACTACATCATCGTCGGGGGTGGCACCGCCGGCTGTGTCCTGGCGAACCGGCTCACCGAGAACCCGGACGTACAGGTGCTCCTGCTCGAGGCAGGAAGCCGGGACAACAACCCGATGATCCACATCTCCGGTGGCGTCGGGATGCTCTTCGGGAAGCGGGTCAACTGGCGCTTCCGCACCGTGCCTCAGGAACACCTCGACAACCGCGAGATCTGGTATCCGCAAGGGCGGACCCTGGGTGGCTCCAGCGCAATCAACGCGATGATCTACATCCGCGCCCAGCGGGAGGACTACGACGGCTGGGAAGCAGCCGGCAACAAGGGCTGGAGCTACGACGACATCCTGCCGTACTTCAAGAAGTCCGAGGACAACAGCCGTCTCGCTGACGAATACCACGGCCAAGGTGGCCCCCAGGCAGTCTCTGACCAGGTGAACCCCCACATCCTCAGCACCTCCTTCGTCAAGGCCGCGCAGTCCTGGGGACTCCCGTACAACCCCGACTTCAACGGCGCCACCATGGCTGGCGCGGGTCTGTACCAGGCGACCTATCGGGGAGGCTTCCGTCGCTCGCAGGCCACCTCCTTCCTGCGCCCGGCCCGCAAGCGACCTAACCTCACGGTCCGCACGGGGCTCCTCGTCCCCCGCGTCGTGGTCGAGCACGGCCGCGCGGTGGGGGTCGAGGTCGGGCACAGCGGAGGCGCCACGGTGCTCAGGGCGAACCGCGAGGTGATCGTCTCCGCTGGAGCCATCAATACGCCGAAGCTGCTGATGCTGTCCGGCATCGGCGACACCGGAGAGCTGACGCCGCTCGGTGTCAAGGTGCTTCATCACCTCCCGGGCGTCGGGAAGAACCTGATGGACCACCTCAACACCAACGTTCACTCGCTGTGCAAGGAGCCCATCAGCTACGACGGTCTCGACCGTTTCCCGCGGATGATCGGTCCTGGCTTCCAGTGGATCTTTGCGCGCAGCGGGCCGGCCGCCTCGATCATCGTGGAGGGTGGCGGCTTCTTCACCTCTCCGGGCGAAACACGGCCCGACATGCAGATCCACATCGCGCCGGCGACCGTCATCCGCGGCGGGCAGACTCGGATGCCCGGCAACGGCTTCACCATCAACTCGACCTTCTTGCGCCCAGAGAGCAAGGGAACGATCAAGCTGGCATCCGCCGATCCCCGCGACGAGCCGCTCATCGACCCCCGCTACCTTTCCGAGAAGCGGGACCGCGACATGGCGCTCCTCCAGATTCGCACCATCCGCGAGGTGCTGGCTCAGCCTGAGATGGCGAGCTTCATCAAGACCGAACGGCTCCCCGGTCCTGACGCTCAGACGGACGAGCAGCTCATGCAGTACGTGCGCCAATACGCCTCCTGCGACTACCACCCGGTCGGCACGGCGAGGATGGGCAGCGACGAGATGTCGGTCGTCGACGATGAGCTCCGGGTGCACGGGGTCGACGGACTGCGCGTGATCGACTCCTCGATCATGCCGCGACTCGTGAGCGGCAACACGATGGCTCCCACGATGATGATCGCCGAGAAGGGCGCCGATCTGGTGAAGGCCGCCCAATAGCAACCGGCTCCATGCCGGTCCGGGTGATCCGACCGCCGACGGTGAACCCACCGCTTGGTCGCGGCACCGCATCTCCTCCTTGCCGGTGCCGCGGCCAAGCTCTCAACGCACCCAGTGAGGCACTCCATGTGCCTCAATCCGGCAGGGCGACTCTGGGAGCCAAGCTCGAAGACAAGAAGGCCGCGATTGGTTCCCAAGAGGCCGGGCGGCGTCGGACGTTGGAGGCGCGATCTGAGCGCGAAACGGCCACGTCTGGACGCGGCGAGACGGCGAGATTAGGCCCACCGATCTGGCGGTCGACGAGCTCGCGTGGGTGGACCGCAGCATCGGATTCTTGGTGGCACAGCCCCGGCGGTAGGCCGAGTGCGGTGCATGGTCAGTGCACCCTGGTTCCGGGTGGAATTGCTATTGCCGCCGCATAGATGGGCGGCAGGGATCAGGCAGGACCTCCCCGGGGCACTCGCGGCCAGCGGAAGCCCGGCCGCGCTCGTGTGGGTCGCCGTCGAAGCGCCGAGCCGCGGCTGGACCTCTCCGAGCTGTCTTGCCGGACACGCTGTCGGCGGGATCCTCCTCGTCATCCTCGCCCGCACCGAGTCACTGGTTCGCGAATCGTTGTTGCAACTCGCGCTGCTCCGGAGCCATGCTCTGCCGTCGCTCCTCCTCACTGGCATCTCCCACTTGTTGGCGCTCATGCCAATCACCAAGCTCGCGCTGGACAACGTCGATGATCGCGACGCCGGCGCTGCTTCTGGCCTGCTCCAGACCACCCAGCAACTCGGCAGTTCCATCGGTCTCGCAGTGGGCATCCGTCCTTGCTGCCCCTCTCGATCCTGGTGGCGACTTTCTGTCGGTTCGGCGGCCGGCCTCGTGATCCGGGGTGCTCTTGGCGGCCGCGGCACCGCCTGACCAGAAGGCTTCGGCAATCGCACACGGTGAGCCGGATCCATGCTCGTTGCGCTCCGATCATGCGCTTGGGTGTCGTGTCCTCGCGTCGTTCTCGGCGTGACACGAACATCTCATGCTCGATCATGGCGCGAGTGGTGAGCGTTCCGGCAGGATCTGGGGCAGGTCGCCCTCCTCGGCTGTCATTCGCGCACCAACGCGAACCAGCCCATCTCGTCCCACAAGGACCCGCGACTTCTCCGCTCTCGTTCTGATGCCGCGTGATGCGGCTCCTCGCCCTGAAGGGGTCCTTGTGGATTCGCGTTGTTCCGGTGCGGTCAGCCTGGTCAGGTCGCTGGAGGCGGTGGGGGTGACGGACGTCTTCGGCATCCCGGGTGGTGCGATCCTGCCCGCCTATGATGCGCTGAACGACTCTTCGATCCGGCACATCCTCGTGCGCCACGAGCAGGGTGCCGGACACGCTGCGGAGGGGTTCGCGGTCGCGTCGGGCAAGGTCGGCGTCTGCATGGCCACCTCGGGCCCAGGCGCGACCAACCTGGTGACGCCTCTGGCCGACGCCTACATGGACTCGGTCCCGATCGTGGCGATCACGGGTCAGGTGGCCTCCAGCCTCGTCGGGACAGACGCCTTCCAGGAGGCGGACATCCGCGGCATCACGATGCCGATCACGAAGCACAACTACCTGGTCGACGACCCCGGTCAGATCCCTGCGGCGATCGCCGAGGCGTTCCACATCGCGTCAACGGGACGACCCGGGCCGGTGCTGGTCGACATCACCAAGTCGGCACTTCAGGCGCAGACTGTCTTCGAGTGGCCGGAGACGATCGAGCTCGCCGGCTATCGGCCGCCTCGGCAGCCGAACGGCCGTCAGCTCCAGGATGCCGCCGCCCTGATCGCACAGGCCCGCCGCCCGGTGTTCTATGTCGGTGGTGGCGTCATCCGTGCGCGTGCAGATGCAGTGCTTGCGCGCATGGTCGAGCTGACCGGCATCCCGGTGGTGACGACTCTGATGGCACGAGGGGCCTTCCCGGACTCCCATCTCCTGCACCTCGGGATGCCGGGGATGCACGGCTCTGTCGCGGCGGTCGCTGCCCTGCAGAAGAGTGATCTCATCATCGCGCTGGGGACCCGTTTCGACAACCGGGTGACCGGTGATCTGACGTCGTTCGCACCGCTGGCGAAAGTGATTCACGCCGACATCGATCCCGCCGAGATCGGCAAGAACCGGCCGGTGGACGTTCCCATCGTCGGTGACTGCCGATCGGTGATCTCGGGGCTCATCGTGGAGCTCGTGGCACGGATCGACGCGGGTGACGCGTTGGACTATGAGGAGTGGACGACGTTCGTCGGGGGCATCAAGGCGGACTATCCGGTCGGATATGTCACTCCTGAGGACGGCAGCCTCGCGCCGCAGTTCGTCCTCGAGCGGTTGGCCCGCATGTGTGGTCCGGAGACGATCTTCAGCTCTGGGGTCGGCCAGCATCAGATGTGGGCGGCTCACCACCTGCCGCACGAGCGGCCGAACCGATGGATCAATTCGGGTGGCCTGGGCACGATGGGGTTCGCGGTGCCTGCGGCGATGGGTGCGCAGGTCGCCTGCCCACAGAGCACGGTGTGGGCCGTCGACGGTGACGGATGCTTTCAGATGACGAACCAGGAGCTCGCGACCTGCGCGATCAACAAGATCCCGATCAAGGTGGCGATCATCAACAACCAGTCCCTCGGGATGGTGCGGCAACTGCAGTCCCTCTACTACAACGACCGGCTCAGCAACGTGGATCTGCGGGGACCCGGGAGTGCTCGCTTGATCCCGGACTTCCCCTTGCTGGCTGAGGCACTCGGCTGCGTGGGTCTGGCGTGTGACCGTCCCGAGGACGTCGACACAGTGCTGGAACGGGCGATGGAGATCGATCACGCACCCGTCGTCGTCGACTTCCGTGTGCAGCCCGACGCGCTGGTCTGGCCGAGCATCGCCGATGGCGCCAGCAACGACGCCATCCAGCTCGCCCGAGGGATGGCGCCCTCGTTCGAGACCAGCGACCTCTGATTCCGCCGCGCACGCCCGACCGGTGCCGCTGCGGGTGGGCCGACAGTCCTCCCCGCCCCATTTCTGTTCCTGCCGCCGTAGACACCTCGAAGGGATGTCCAACTGTGTCGATCGAAGTCCACCTGCCTGCGCTGGGGGAGTCAGTCACCGAAGGCGTGATCACCCGATGGCTGAAAGCCGTCGGTGACCAGGTCGAGGCCGGGGAGCCCCTGTTCGAGGTCTCGACCGACAAGGTCGACACTGAGATCCCATCGCCGCTCTCGGGCACGCTGACCCAGATCCGAGCGAAGGAGGACGACTCGGTTCAGGTCGGAGCGGTAGTCGCCCTCGTCGCGAGCGGTCAAGGCCAGGGAACGGCGCCGGAACCACCCGCGTCCGCCGAGGTCCACCACGTCGACCAGACCGAAGCACCACCGCCAGCCGTGGCACCGAGCGTCTCGCCGGTTCCAGAGCGCCCGGCCACCCCAGACTCACGCTCCGCATCCCCGACCGCTCATCATTCGCCGGCATCGGACAAGACCGCGCCGGTTTCCTCGGTCCGTGGCACCACCGTCGCGATGACGAGGATGCGGAAGCTGATCGCGCAGCGGATGCTGCACTCATTGCAGACCTCGGCGCAGCTGACCTCCGTGGTCGAAGTGGACGTCACAGCGGTCGCGCGGCTGCGCTCGCGGGTCAAGGACGAGTTCCATGCCCGCGAAGGCGTCAGACTCTCCTTCCTCCCGTTCTTCGCGAAGGCCGCGCTCGACGCGCTCAAGCAGCATCCCTCGCTCAATGCTGTGATCGACCCCGACTCCGACGAGATCACCTACCACGACGCCGAGCATCTGGCCATCGCGATCGACCATGACCGAGGCTTGGTCGCTCCCGTCATCCGCCATGCCGGGGACTTGTCCGTCACAGGGTTGGCTCGTGCGATCGCCGACCTGGCGAGCCGTGCCCGCAGTGAGAGCCTCTCAAGCGCCGAGCTGTCAGGTGGCACGTTCACGCTGACCAACACGGGCAGCCGGGGCGCCCTGTTCGACACCCCGATCATCAACCAGCCGCAGGTGGCGATCCTCGGCACCGGGACGGTGGTGCGGCGACCCGTCATCGCCCGCGATGGCGAGCTGGGCGAGAGCATCGCGGCCCGCGACATGGTGTACTTCGCGTTGACCTACGACCACCGCATCGTCGATGGGGCGGATGCCGCTCGTTATCTGACCGACGTGCGGCGCCGCTTGGAGCAGGGCGTCATCGAGCTCTGAAGGTCCGAGTCCTGTCAGACCTCCTTTGACGGCTCCTCGACGCGGCTCCACGCGTCCATGACGATGAGGGTCTTCGTGCCGGTCAGCTTGCCGGTGCGCCGAAGCGCGTTCACCACGCGCTGCAAGTGGTTGACGTCCTCGACGCGGATCCGGACGAGGGCATCTGGATCTCCTGCGATCGTGTAGAACTCCTGGACCTCTGGAACCTGGCGGACGATCTCGCCCAGCTCGCCGGTGTCGGTGCTGCCCATCAGCCGGATCTCGGTGAAGGCCTCGAGCGAGCCGGACTGCGCGTCGTCGATCAGTGCGGTGTATCCCCGGATCACGCCGTCGGCTTCCATCCGTTCGATCCGCCGCGAGACGGGCGCGGGTGAGAGGCCCACCTGCCGTCCGATCTCAGTGACCGAGGCTCGCCCGTCACGACGAAGAATGGTGAGGATGCGTTGGTCGACGTCGTCGAGTGTCACGGCGCAATGATGTCACGTCTTCAGCCGCATTCGGTCGCCAAACCTTGCCGTGGGCGTGCTTGGGTCTGCGATCTTGGCGCGATGATTGCGGATACGCGCCGCCGCCGCGTGAGATGTGCGAGCCTGAGCGCGGGCGATCCCCGCACCCCTTGAGCAACGACTCTCCCCACCCCGGATCGAGTCGTTGCGGCAATACCGGCGCTTGTTCAAGGCGCCTGTCGAGCCTGATGTCGAAGCGGCATGGTGCCGTCGAGGAGTCGTTGTGTCCGAGATCGATCTGGTCCCTCCGCCCGCAGCGCACGTGTCCGTCCCGACGCTGCGCGAGATCTCGCAGCGTGTGCTGTGGCTCGCGACGGCGATCGTGGACGCCGCGAACAGAGGCAGGCCCAACGACACGGGCGTCAAGGTAGGCGGTCATCAGGCGTCGACGGCGTCCATGGTCGACATCATGGTCGCCCTCTGGTTCCATGAGCTCACCGCAGGGGACCGGGTCTCGGTGAAGCCGCACGCCTCGCCGGCGCTGCACGCCATCAACTACCTGCTGGGCGACCTCGACGCGACGTACCTGCCGACGTTGCGTGCCAAGGGCGGTCTGCAGTCCTATCCCAGCCGCCTCAAGGACCCCGACACCGTCGACTTCTCCACCGGGTCTGTCGGCATCGGCGCCACCGCCACGCTGTGGGCCGCGATGTCACACCGCTATGCGCGATCGAAGTTCGCCGCCACACCACCTGCTGGCCGCTTCATCAGCCTCATCGGCGACGCCGAGCTGGACGAGGGCGCGATCTGGGAGGCGGTCGCCGACCCATCAGCCGCGCGGCTCGGTGAGCTGCTCTGGGTCGTCGACCTCAACCGTCAGTCCCTGGACCGGGTAGTTCCCGACATCCAGATCGAACGCCTTCAGGGGATGTTCGCGGCGGCGGGCTGGCAGGTCATCACCCTGAAATGGGGTCGCCTGGTGAGCGAGCTGTTCGAGCGGCCTGGCGGGTCGGCGCTTCGCCATCGTCTCGAGGAGATGCCCAACGAGGAGTACCAACGGATGCTGCGGGCACACGTCGACGAGCTGCCCGCCCGCATCCTTGGGGAAAGCTCCGATCCAGAGCTGCGGGCACTGCTCGCGAGCCTGGAGCCGGCGGTCCTGGCCGACGCGATCCGTGACCTCGGCGGCCATGATCTGGGCCTCTTGGTCGACACCTTCGCAGCGGTGGACGACCAGCGTCCGACGGTCGTCTTCGCCTACACCGTCAAAGGCCGAGGCCTGCCGACCGAGGGCCACCCGAACAACCACTCCGCTCTGCTGACCGAGTCACAGATCCTCGCCCTGGCCGACACCTGCGGCACCTCGCTGGAGGATCCGTGGCGGTCGTTCGAGTCGAACAGCCCGGCCGGCCAGCTGTGTGCCCGCCGCGCACAGGACCTACGTCGCGCTCCCATCAACACAGACATGAGCTTCACGGTGCCGACCACGCTGGGCCACTCACACCGCAAGCCGATCTCCACCCAAGCCGCACTCGGCCGGCTGCTCACCGACCTCCCCCGAGATGCCCCCGAGGCCGCCGCTCACGTGGTGACCTGCAGCCCGGACGTCGCCTCCTCGACGAACCTGGGCGGGTGGATCAACAAGACCGGTGTCTGGTCGGTTCAGGACCGCAGGGACTGGTTCGCCGACGACGCCGAGCGCCTGCTCAAGTGGGCGGAGACCGACCGCGGGCAGCACATCGAGCTCGGGATCGCCGAGGTCAACCTGGTCGGCCTCCTCGGCGAGCTGGGAGCCACCTGGAGCCGCTGGGGACAACGCCTCATCCCGATCGCCACGATCTATGACCCATTCGTCTCGCGCGCCTTGGAGCCGTGGTCCTACGGCATCTATGCCGGCGGTCAGTCGATCCTGGTCGGGACGCCGTCGGGAGTCACGCTGGCACCGGAGGGTGGCGCACACCAGTCGATCACGACGCCCTCGATCGGGCTCGAGCAGCCAGGCTGCATCGCCTGGGAGCCCGCCTTCGCGCACGACCTGGAGTGGACGTTCCTGCACGCCATGTCGCAGGTCGGGATCGAGGGCGGAACCTCGTCGTACTTCCGGCTCTCCACGCGCCCGCTCGACCCCGCCTCGGCGCGAGTCCCCGAGTCACCGGAGCTCCTGGAGCGCAGGAGGAGGCAGGCGCTGGCGGGCGGGTATCGCATCACCAGCCACGACCCCGCCACCGAGGAGATCACACTCGTCGGGATGGGTGCGATCATGCCGGAGGTGCTCGCCGCGGCGGACGTTCTCTCCGAGCACGGGGTGATCGCAGGAGTCGTGTGCCTGACCAGCGCCGACCTGGTGTTCCGATCGCTCCAGCAGCGAGGCCGCAGGGCGCCCGGGCATGGCGGCGACATCATCGGCGAGCTCTTCCCACACACTCACCCCACACCCCTCGTGACGGTGCTCGACGGCCACCCCCACACCCTCGCCTTCCTCGCCGCCGCGCGAGGAGACAGCATCCGCTGTCTGGGCGTCAGCGAGTTCGGCCAGTCCTCGAGCGTCACGGATGCCTACGCGCTGCACGGCATCGACACGACGGCCGTCGTCGACGCAGCCCTCGGTCTTCTAGGGCGATGACCGCTACCTTCCGAGCCCTCCATTCGAGGAATCCTCCAGCGAGGCCTCAAACAGCGACCCGGCGTGACGGACTGACGCCTACGATGACGTAGCCGTGGCGGACTGACCCACTCGGCCCGGCATCGCTGGGGCCGAGTGGACCGGTGCGCAGGAACACGACTGGACAACCTGCCGGCCGAGCTCAGCAGCTTCGTCGGGCGGCGGTTAAAGATCGGCGACATCAAACGGCTCCGGGGTGCTCACCCAGTCGACCCAACTGGCGGGCGAGGGGAGAGGTCGGAGCGTTTCCGCTGGTAGCGGCGGCGCCTCGATCCCCTCCAGCGAGGGCAACGCGGTCTTTCGCGCCCGCCCGAACTGCTGGCGGACCCACGAATCCGGGCGCGGACACGCTGAAGATCTCGACCTGGATGCTGGTCCTCCATCAGCATCCGCGAAGGTCTGGTCTTCATCCGACGAGCGTGCAATCCGAGAGGCGTCCACCGACTACAAGCTGCACGCCCTCCCCGGCGGGCCCCAGAACTGCGTCGTCATGACGCACTCTCGCGATCAAACGGGCAACTGACGGCGAGAACGCGGGAAGCGACTCAGGTCGTCGGCGCTCGGCGGCGCGCTCCGATCACAACGAGTGACGACGAACTCATGTGATGGACCGACATCAACCGAAACGTCCGCAGCTGGAACGCCCCCAAACCGGGAAACACTCGGAGCTCGAACCCGGCCAACTCGCGGCAGCACACAGAGGAGCTCATGCCCGCAGTCCGCGCTCAACATGGGACATGGGTGGCTCTATCAGGGTGTGGCTGCCGTCACACCATCGCCGTACGTTCGTGACGTCGGTCTCAGTGGGTCACGTCGTGGTCCGAAGAAGGGTGTTGTCATGGGCAGAGTGGATGGCAAGGTTGCGCTGATCACCGGAGCAGCACGGGGTCAGGGGCGGGCGCACGCGAAGCGCCTGGCGGAAGAGGGCGCCGACATCATCATGCTCGACTTGTGCCGCCCGGTGCCCGGAGTCCGGTATCCAGCGGCCACCGAAGACGACTTCGCCGAGACGATCGACCTGGTCAAGAGCATCGGTCGTCAAGTGGTCTCCCACGTGGGCGATGTGCGCAGTGGTGAGGACGTCGACAAGGTGGTCTCGGACGGGCTACAGGCGTTCGGACACATTGACGTCGTGGTGGGCAATGCCGGCGTGACATTGCTGGCGCCTGGATGGGAGATCACGGAAACCGACTGGCAGACGCAGATCGACATCAACCTGACAGGAAGCTGGCGCGTCGCCAAGGCAGTCATCCCTTCGATGATCGAGGCAGGCAAAGGCGGCTCGATCATCTTCACCACGTCGGGAGTGGTGGCGGGTGGAGTTGGAAACATGGCGCACTACTCGGCCACCAAGCACGGGCTGATCGGCATGACCAAAGAACTCGCGCTCGAACTCGGACCGCACGGAATTCGCGTCAACACGCTGCAGCCGACGGCAGTCAACACGCACATGATGGACAACGAGGTCATGTGGAACCTGTTCACGCCTGGCCAGGAGCACGAGAGTCCAGAGGTTCGGCGGCAGGGAATGCTCGACATCCTCACGCAGACACACCTGCTAGCCGTGCCGTGGGTGGAGCCTGAGGATCTTGCGAATGGCGTGCTCTGGCTTGCTTCTGACGAGTCGCGCCGAGTCACCGGCACCGCTCTCATCATCGATGCGGGGCTCTCGGGCCACTAGCAGGCCTGGGTCGAGGGGACGAACGATGGCCTTCGAACGCCGTATGGCACTCAGTGAAAGGTTGGCGACATGACGAGCAACACGCACGAGGCGACAGCAGAGGAAGGTGCCCGAGCCGTCTGGTTCGTCGCGCCGCGGGAGGTCGAGCTCCGTAGCGAAAAGGTCGGTTCACCGGGTGCGGACGAGATCAGCGTCCGTGCGCTGACCTCCCTGGTGAGTTCGGGAACCGAGATGAATGTCTACCACGGCACTGCAGGTTCGGCTGATGCGGTCGACCTGCCGACCACCGGGGGCACGTATCCGTTCCCGCTCAAGTTCGCCTATCAAATCGTCGGCGAAGTCGAAGAGGCTGGGGAGCTGTCGGGCTTCGCCGTCGGTGATCGCGTGTTCGCTTATCACCCCCACCAGGAACGCTTCAACATCGCCGGCAACTCTGGGTTCGTCTTTCCGGTTCTCGGTGTCGCAAGCGCGGAGCAGGCAGCCTTCACGAATCTGTTCAGCGTCGCTTACAACGCCCTCTTGGACACGCCGGTGCGGATCGGAGACGTGGTGGTCGTCTCGGGACTCGGCGTGATCGGCACTTTCGTCGCACATCTCTGTCGTGAGAGCGCCAGCAAGCTGATCTTGGTCGATCCGATGCCGAGTCGCCGCGATCGCGCAGCTTGGATCGGTGCCGACGCGGTTGTCTCGCCTGACGACGTCGCGTCCGTGATCGATGAACTCTCCGCAGGCAGAGGAAACGATCTCTGGTTCGAAGCCAGCGGGGCGCCAGCCGCGCTGCAGTCGGCGATCGACAGCACAGGCCAGGAGGGCACCATCACCGTCCTGTCCTTCTACGGGAACAAGCCGGTGACCTTGCAGCTTGGGCTCCAGTTCCACTTCCGTCGTCAGCGGATCGTCAGCAGCCAAATCAGCTCAATTGGGTCGGGGCTGCAGCCGCGGTGGGACTGGATACGCCGTTATGAGGTCGCCCAGAGCAGGCTCGCGAGTTTCGATGTCGCGAAGCTGGTCACGCATCGAGTTCCGTTCGGAAATGCGCCAGACGCCTACCGGTTGATCGACGAGCACGCTGACCAGACCCTTGCGGTCTTGCTTGACTACTCCGACATCTCGGTGTCCTAGGCGGCGACGCGGCCCGCGTCGGCGAACTTCCGGGCGCCGCTGCTTCAGAATCGTTCATCCAAGGAGCATGACAATGACGACCAATACCCCACACTACTCAGTCTGTCCTCTGACGATGCCCGACACGACATTCGAGGAGGATCTCGAACTGGTGCGTTCCTCGGGCGCATCCGGCATCGGAATCGCCGAGGGCAAGCTGCGCGACGGCGAGGAGCAGACGCAGCTAGCCGCCTTGAAGGCGTCCGGCCTCAAGGTTGCGGGCGGAATTCCGGCCAACCTCGCTCCGCTTCCTCTGCGGCCTCCGGTCATGTATCCCGGCCCCGAAGATCCGGCTGTCCGCATCGACCTGATGCGCGAGTCCGTCGAGCGACTCGCCGCCTTCAAACCTGACTGCATCATCGTCACGACCGGCTCTTGCGAGGGCTACGCGAAGGACGAAGCGTGGAGCATCGCCGCTGACGGTATCCGTGACGTGGCTCGGCTTGCGGGCGATCTCGGGACGAGGCTCGCTGTTGAGGTCGTGCGCGGCGATCTCGGGTTCGACGCATCCTTCGTGAGAACACTGCCCGAGGCGGCCGAGTTCATCGCGCTCGTGGGTGAAGCGAACGTGGGACTGTGCTACGACGTCTATCACGTCTGGGACTCTCCAGACGTGCTGCACAATACCGAGCAGCTGGCCGCCCAGACCTTCATCGTCCAGGTCTGTGACTGGCCGGATCCGCCGCGCTCGCTTGCCGACCGCCGAATCCCTGGTGAAGGGATCATCGATCTACCAGCGATCTTCGGCGCGCTCCAGCGTGGCGGGTACGACGGCTGGTACGAGCTCGAGATCTTCTCCGACGATGGCCGATGGGGCAACGACTTCCCAGATTCCCTGTGGAAGCTGCAGCCTTCGGAGCTGCTGGAGCGCAGCCGTGAGGCGTTCGATCAGCTGTGGCAGAAGCAGCCCCTGTGAGGTTCAGATCCTGAGAGTGCTCCCACGGGTGCATACTGACTCGATGGAGCGAACGGACGTCGCGAAGGAGCTGGGGCACTTCTTGCGCACCCGCCGCGAACGCCTTGGCCCAGACAGCGAACCCGGCGTGAGACGGACCCGAGGTTTGCGTCGCGAGGAGGTTGCGGAGAAGGCTGCGGTGAGCCGCGAGTACTACACGAAGCTCGAGCAGGGTCGTGCGCTCAATCCGTCGTCGGAAGTGCTCGAGGCGGTTGCTGCGGCGCTCCTCTTGTCGAGCGACGAAGTCATGTACGTGCAGGATCTGGCGGCGCTGTTAAGGGGCGGGAGTCCCTCGGAAGACGCCAACGATGCGCCCGACAGGGTCGGTGCGAGGCTCCTCGGCGCTATCACGGACCGCCCCGCATTCGTGGTCGACCAACGACTGGACATCATCTCGTGGAACGACATGACGTGCGAGCTTCTGGTCGACCTGGAATCTCTTCCGCCCCATCAGCGCAACCTCTCGTGGTTGGTGTTCACCAACGCCCAGGTTCGATCACGATGCGTGGAGTGGGGTGATGTTGCGCGACAGAACGTCGCCCTCCTGAGGGGCGGTGCTGGACGTCACCCGAACGACCAGCGGATAGCGCAGCTGGTGGACGAGCTGTCCGCGCGAAGCAACTCCTTCGCCAGGCTTTGGGCTTCCCACGACGTGCTGGGCAGAAACTACGGATCAAGAGTCTTCGAGCATCCCCAGGCGGGTCGATTTGAGGTTCACTATGACGCGCTCCGCCTCCCCGGTCCTTCGGATCGTCATCTCACGGTCTACTCGGCGCGCGACTCCGTCGGAGAGCAAGCACTGAGACTGATGAGATCCATCTGCGATGCCAGGCGACATCAGGAGACGCGACCCAGCCGCACTGCGCCGCCGCGACTTACGTGACACAATCCCGCGGGAGCGTCTCGCTCCTCGCGTGACAAGACGCCAAGCACCTGGCACTTCGTGATTCTTCTCTGGGTGGCTCCAGCAGGGTGTGGTTCACGTCTCATGAGCGGAATACGTTTGCGGCTCATTGAGATCGAGATCTTCTACGGTTTTCTATTCCGATCCGACGTTGGTCCCAGCACATGAGTGGATGATTCGATTCCCCACCCTGTGACTCCCTGATGGTGGTGACCTTCTCGGCACATCTACAGAGGACAGTTTCCATGGTTCAACCCGCAGCATCAGTTCGCCAGCATGACGCACGCATCACGCAGTCCGACGGCATGCTGATCGAATACGACGTGCCCATCACGATGTCGGACGGGACCATCCTGCGTGCCAATGTGTTCCGTCCGATCGATGAAGGCCAGTATCCGGTCCTCATGAGCTACGGGCCCTACGGCAAGGACCTGAGCTTTCAGGACGCCTACCCCAGGCAGTTCGATGCGATGGTGAAGGCGCACCCAGAGATCCTCGAGGGAACGACTGGCAAGCATCAGGTCTGGGAGCTCGCCGACCCTGAACGATGGGTGCCGTTTGGTTACGCTCTCGTGCGTGTGGACTCACGAGGATCGGGCCGTTCACCGGGGTTCATCGACAGCTTTGCGTCGCAAGAGACCCGGGACTTCTACGAGTGCATCGAGTGGGGCGGGACACAGCCGTGGTCCAACGGAAAGGTCGGCCTGAGCGGCATCTCCTACTACGCCATCAATCAGTGGTCCGTGGCGGCTCTTCGACCTCCGCACCTCGCCGCAATCTGCCCCTGGGAAGGAATGGTCGACTGGTATCGAGACGCCAATTATCACGGAGGCATTCCCAGCTCATTCTTCCCGCGCCTATACGGAGTTCAGATCGAGACGGTGCAACACGGGCTCGGCAGCCGCGGACAGACGAACGCTCGAACAGGGGTGCGTGTCTCAGGCGATGTCGATCTCGATGATGTCGAACTCCGGGCAAATCGGGCTGACGTGGCTGACGAGCTTCGTCGGCACCCGTTCTTCGACTCCTACTGGGAGGCACGGAGCGCGGACCTGCGGAACATCCAGGTTCCGCTTCTGTCTGCCGGCAACTGGGGTGGGCAGGCCCTTCACCTTCGCGGCAACATCGACGGATATCTGGAGTCGGCCTCGGAACACAAGTGGTTGGAGGTGCACGGAGAGGCGCATTGGACGCTCTACTACTCGGACTACGGGGTGGACCTGCAGAGGCGGTTCTTCGACTACTTCCTCAAAGGCGAAGGGGACTGGCCCAATGAGCAGCCTCGGGTTGCTCTCAATATCCGCCATCCGGGCGAAAGGTTCGAGCTACGAGCAGAGAACGAGTGGCCCCTGGCTCGGACCAACTGGACCAAGTATCACCTCGACGTCGCTGACCAAGCGCTGTCTCCCGAACCCAGCGCCCAGCCGTCCCAGACCACGTACGAGCCGTTTGGTCCAGGCGTCACCCTGATGTCTCCCGCGTTCGAGGAGGCGACAGAGATCACCGGACCTGTCGCAGCGAAGCTCTTCATGTCCTCGGCGAGTGAAGACGCCGACCTGTTCCTCGTCCTCGGTCTCTACGACCCCGATGGGGTCGAGGTGCTCTTCGAGGGAGCCACGGAGCCAAAGCACCCGCTCTCCCAAGGATGGCTTCGCGCATCCCACCGAGAGCTCGATCCGGTGAGAAGCCTGCCCTACCGGCCAGCGCACCCTCATGATCAGGCCGTGCCGCTCGTGCCGGGGGAGACCTACGAGGTCGACGTGGAGATCTGGCCCACGTGCATCGTCGTGCCGCCTGGCTACCGGATCGGTCTCACCGTCCTGGGGCGTGACTACGACCACGGACGCGAAGGGCTGCCTACGCCGTACGGCGTGGAGATGCGGGGATCAGGTGTGAACGTCCACGACGACCCGGTGGCGAGAGCAGCGGACGTCTACGGCCAGCCGGTGACTCTCTACTCAGGAGGGAACCACCAGCCGTACCTGCTGCTTCCGGTGATCCCACCCGCCTGAGCGGAGACGCTCTGATTGCAGAGCCCATAGGCCGGGACCCTTGCTCGCCCGTGGAGCGGGCTCTTCTGACGCGCCATCGTCGGCATCAGCCGACGGTGGCGCGTTCTCGTGCCGCCGTCGAGTGGCGGTCATGCGGTCCGGCCGCGCGGGTGTGCTCTCCGGCGGTGGTGGGTGGCTCTCACAGGGTGTGGTTGGCGTCACACCGACGTCCTAGCGTGCGGTGACACGAGCTCACCAGCAGTTCAGCAGCCCATCAGGGCGGATCCGGGACAGCCCGATATTCCTAGGAGCAAGAATGAGCGACTTCGCGGTCAACCAGCGGACCAAGTGGTTTGTGGCCATGGGAGCAATGGCGTCCATGCTCGCCTTGAGCGCATGTGCAGCCAGGTCCGACAACGCCGGCGGCGCTGCAGCGGGTGACGCCAAGGCGAAGGTCAGCGTTGCCGTGCTCAATTGCACGGCGGCTCCGTACTGCGTTGCGGGAAATGACGCCATGACGAGCGAGGCGGCCAAGCTCGGCATCAAGGCCAAGATGTACGACGCCGTGTTCGACCCGGCGAAGACGGTGTCGTCGTGCAAGGACGCGATCGCGTCGAACAAGTACAACGCGATCCTGATCAACTCAGCGATCCCGTCCGCGAGCGTGGCCTGCGCGACCGCGGCCAAAGCGGCGGGCATCCCGGTGATCGGGATGTTCGGGCCCATCGGGACGGACACCGCTCATGCCGAGCCGACCACACCGGGCGTGCTGTCCCAGGTGCTCGTCCCGCTCGACACCCAGATCGACACGCTGATCGATGACATCGTGATCCCCGCCTGCGCCGACAAGAACCCGTGCGAGATCGGATGGCTGCGAACCACCAAGAGCCTTCCCCAGGGCGACGCGATCATCGACGAGAAGCTCAATGCAGCGCTCAAGACGCACCCCAACATGAAGATCGTCGGCGAGGTCTCGTCCGAGACGGAGGTCGGAGCTGCCGTGACGGCGACCAAGACCTTCCTGCAGAAGAGCCCTGGACTCGATCTGATCCTGTCCTACGCGACGCAGGGGACGTCCGGCGCGATCACTGCGCTGAAGTCCGAGGGCAAGGCTCCTGGCAAGGACGTCCTCATCGCCACAGCGGGCGGCAGCCAGGACGTCATGGCAGCCATGCGGCGCGGCGAGGTCTACGGCACCATCGTGAACCTGCCTGCCACGGAGATGAGGATCGCCCTCGATCTCGCAGCGGATGCAGTGCACGGCAAGAAGATCCCCTCGTCGGTGGACCCGCTGAAGTCGGCTGGACTCCCGCAGGCGATCACCCAGCGGAACCTGAAGGACTTCCCGGACTTCAAGGGTGAGTACACGCAGTGAGTCCGGACACCGTGCGCGACACCGCGAGAAGCCGACCTTCCGCCTCCGGTCGCGGCCTGGCCCTCGAGGTGACGGGGATCGAGAAGAGGTATGGCGCGATCCATGCCCTGAGGGGCGTGTCGCTCACGGTGGGGGCCGGAGAGGTGCGCGGCCTGGTCGGCGAGAACGGTGCGGGCAAGTCGACCCTGGGCAAGATCATCGCCGGTGTCGTCGCTCCCGATGCCGGGGAGATCTCGGTCGACGACCGGCCCCTGCGCCTCCACAGCGCTGCGGACGCTCTGGCGCACGGCATCTCCATCCTCGCGCAGGAGCTGGCCGTCGTCCCTCACATGACGGTCGCAGACAACGTCATGCTCGGTCAGGAGCCCGGACGCGGCCTCGCCGTCCACCGGAAGGAGCTGCGCAGACGCTTCCTCGAGCTGAGCGAGCAGGTCGGATTCTCGCTCGACCCCGATGCTCGTCTTGGCACGCTCCGCAGGAGTGAACAGCAGAAGGCAGAGATCCTGCGCGCGGTGGCCCGCGACGCCCGCCTCATCGTCATGGACGAGCCGACTGCCGCACTGAGCTCCGACGAGGCACGTCAGCTCGTGCGGGTGACGCGCCGCCTGGCCGCCGAGGGACGCACCATCGTGTTCGTGTCGCACCACCTCGACGAGGTGCTTGCGGTCTGCGACACCATCACCGTCCTGCGAGACGGGAAGTACGTCCGCACCGGCTCCTCGAAGACCGAGACGCCCGACTCCCTGGTCACGTCGATGACGGGGAACAGTCTGGCGTCCGAATACCCGCCCAAGTCCAAGCAGGCCCGGACGGGGACACCCGCGCTGCGAGTCTCGAACCTCAGTTCCTCGACGGGCCTCAAGGGCATCGACCTCGAGATCTGGCCGGGTGAGGTGCTCGGCATCGCAGGGCTGGTGGGGAGCGGTCGCAGCGAGCTGGCGCGCGCGATCTTCGGTGCGGATCCACACGACGGAACCATCGAGATCAACGGCGAGAAGACACGGATCGGTTCGGTGCGTCGGGCGATCGACGCGGGCATCGCGATGCTCCCGGAGAATCGCAAGGAGCTCGGACTCATGCTCGACCGCTCTGTCACCGAGAACGTCAGCATTCCACAGCTCCCACGTCTGGCGCGCTTCTCGAAGGTCCGGAAGCGTCTCGAGCAGAGCTCGGTCGACGAGATGCTGGCAAAGGTCGGCGTACGAGCATCTGCCGCGCACGCTGCTGTGGGAACACTCTCAGGCGGAAACCAGCAGAAGGTCATGTTCGCGAAGTGGTTGATGACGGGGCCGAGGATCTTCATCGCGGACGAGCCGAGCCAGGGTGTCGACGTCGGCGCTCGTGCGCGCATCTACGAGCTGATCGCCGACATGGCCCACCAGGGCATGGCGGTGCTGATCATCTCGTCGGAGCTAGAGGAGGTCATCGGACTGGCGAATCGTGTGCTGGTCATGAGGAAGGGACAGATCGTGAGTGAACTTGCGGACGGATCGGTGCACCCGGATGCGATCCTCGCACACGCGTTCGGAACGGCGGTGGCATCGTGACGATCGATCAGAAGCAGAGCGAGCTCCTGCCACAGGACGATGTCGGGCGCCGGAGAGTCCCGCTGGCCGGGCTCGCCCGTGAGTACGCCGTCCTCATCCTGTCTGCGCTCCTGTTCCTCTACCTGTCGTTCGCAGCAGACCACTTCCTCACCGTCGTGAACCTGAGGAACGTCGCGAGCCAGTCGGCGATCCTCGGAATCATGGCTTGTGCAGCCACCCTGCTGATCGTCGCGGGCAACTTCGACCTGTCGGTGGGTGCGGTGTTCGCGGCCTCCGGGATCGTGACGGTGCTCGTCGTCGAGAACTACTCGGTGATCCTCGGAGTAGCGGCGGGCATGCTCACGGGGATGGTGCTGGGGCTGCTCAACGGCGTGATCGTCACGAAGCTCGGCGTGAACTCCTTCATCGCGACGCTCGCCTCCAGCCTGGTCATGGGAGGCGTCATCCTCGTGGTCACCGGCGGGGAGAACACGAACACGACCAACATCTCCTTCATCACGCTGTCGGCTCGGCAGTTCCTCGGCCTCGACCTGATGACGTGGGTCTTCATCGGGTGGGCGCTCCTGCTCAGCTACGTGCTGGGTCGCTCGATCTACGGACGCTATATGTATGCGGCCGGAGGGAATGCTCTCGCGGCGGAGCTCTCGGGCGTCTCGGTGACCGGAATCCGCATGGCGACCTTCGTCATCAGCGGACTGGGCGCGGCGATCGCCGGGATCCTCTCGGCATCGCAATCGGGGAGCGTCCCGGTCACCGCCGGATCCAACCTCGTGCTGATCAGCATCGCTGCTGTCGTCGTGGGTGGCACGAGCATCTGGGGTGGGGACGGAGCAGTGTGGAGAACCGTCGTCGGCGTCGTCTTCCTCTCCCTCATCGACAACGGCTTCAATCTTCTGGACCTCGACCCGCTCTACGGCAACGTGGTCTACGGAAGCATCATCCTGATCGCCGCGGCGATCGACGCCCAAGCGCGGCGTAGCCGATGATGACGAGAGTGCACGATGCCGACGACGGCACGCTCGCCGATGTCGCCGCCGGCGTCTGGGCGTGGACGCAAGGCGACGGATCCTGGTGGATCAACAACGCCGGGCTGGTCGCAGGTGACGAGGGGGACATCCTCATCGACACCTGCGCCACCGAGAAGCGCACGCGTCGGTTCCTCGACCGGGTGAGAGCCGTGCGGACCGACTCCTTGATCCGGTTCGCCGTGAACACCCATCTCCACGGTGATCACACGTATGGGAACAGCCTGCTGCCGACGAGCACGAGCATCGTCGGGCACTCGCAGATGAGGGCCGGCTTGGAGGAGGACACGATCATCGACGCCTGTCCGCCGTTCTGGAGTCCGACCCCCGACTGGGGCCACGTGACCAAGCGGCTTCCCTCGGTCACCTACGAGGATCGGGTGGTGCTCCACAGCGGGTCGACAGAGGTGCACGTCGTGCATCCCGGCTACGCAGCACACACCCCGGGTGACTCGGTGGCGTTCGTCCCTGGGGTCGACGTCCTCTTCACCGGAGACCTTCTGTTCCACGAAGTGACGCCGCTGGTCTTCATGGGTTCGATCGACGGGGCTCTCCGCTCCCTCGACTGGATCGGAGAATTCGACGCGGAGGTGGTGGTCCCGGGCCACGGTGCGGTTCTCCAGCGGCGAGACGTCGAAGCCGTCCTGGACACGCATCGCACGTACTACCGTCTGATCCAGACAGCCGCCCGCAACGGACTCGCTGCTGGCCTGTCACCGCTCGAGACGGCCAGACGCACCGACCTCGGCGAGTTCGCGACGTTCCCGGACGCCGAGCGGATCGTGCTCAACCTGCACCGCGCGTACGCGGAGGTCACGGACTGGAACTTCGATCTTCTCGCCGCGTTCGACGATGCAGTGATCTACAACGGTGCGCGACTCCCGACCACTGTGTGATCGACCCACTCGACTAGGACACACCATGCGATTCTTGACGTTCTCCGACAACGGCACTGAGCGACTGGGCGTCGCCGCCGACGACAAGGTGTACGCCCTTCCCGTCGGTGCCACGCTCTTGGGCCTGCTCCGGGAAGGCGGAGACTCCCTGCGCCGAGCCGGCGAGGCCGCCCTGCGGAGTCGCGCCGAGGAGTTCTCTCCTGAGGACCTCGTGGTCCTGGCACCCATTCCCACCCCGCCGACCATTCGCGACTACATGACCTTCGAACAGCACGTCGAGGGCGCCATCCGGCTGGCCGATCCTGAAGCCAGGGTGCCAGAGCAGTGGTACACCGCGCCGATCTTCTATTTCACGAACCCTTACGCCACTGTGGGCCCCTACGACGATGTGCAGCTTCCTCCCGGTGAGACCCTCTTCGACTTCGAGCTGGAGATCGCCGCCGTTGTCGGCGGATCAGGACGAGATCTCAGTGTCTCTGACGCCGAGAAGCTCATCGCCGGCTACATGATCTTGAACGACTGGTCTGGCCGGTCGGTGCAGTTCAAGGAGATGACAGTGCGTCTGGGACCGTCGAAGGGCAAGGACTCGGCGAGCTCGATGGGCCCGTGGTTCGTCACACCAGACGAGCTGGAGTCCTTTCGCCAAGGACCCTCGTTCAACCTGCGCATGCGCGCCTATGTGAACGATGAGCTCATCGGCGCTGACACCTGGTCGAACATGGCGTTCAGCTACGGCCAGATGATCGCCTACGCCTCGCGCGGCACTCAGGTCCGCCCGGGGGACGTCTTCGGCTCGGGGACCGCCGGAAGCGGGTGCCTGGCAGAGGCCTGGGGCAACCAGGGATTCGACGCGCACCCGCCTCTCACTCCCGGCGATGTCGTCACGCTGGAGGTCGAGGAATTGGGGATCCAGCGATCGAGAATCGTCGACAGGGCCCAGCCGGCACGCGACGTGGAGATCTACCGGGCGAGAGCGGACCGGCCCTGAACCCATCACCCTGTGCCGTCATCGGCCTGAACCAAAGAGGACGAACATGGAGTTCCCGCTGACGATCAAGGACTTCCTCGACCGCGCTGTCACCGTCTATCCCGAGCGGGTCGCGGTGGTCGATGAGCCTGACCAGCCCGCAACATCCCTCGGCGCGCTGACATACAGGGAGGTCGACCGACTCGCTCGCTCCCAGGCCATCTCGCTCGATGAGATGGGCGTGCCTCCCGGGGGTCGGGTGGCTGTGCTGTCCCAGAACTCGGCACGACTCCTCGTCTCCTTCTTCGGCGTGTCGTGCTGGGGTCGCGTGCTGGTCCCGGTCAACTTCCGTCTCGCTCGTCCTGAGGTCGACTACATCCTGGAACAGTCGGGCGCCGAGGTGGTCCTCGTGGATCCAGAGCTGGCGCATCTGGTGAACCCTGACCTGCGGCTCCGCACGCTCGTGTTCGGCGAGACCGACAACGTTCTGTGGAGCCGGTCAGGCGAGCCGCGTCCGTGGTCCGGAGATGAGTCCGCGGCGGCCACCATCAACTACACGTCGGGCACCACGTCGAAGCCGAAGGGTGTGGTGCTCACCCACCGCAACCTCTGGCTGAACGCGACCACGTTCGGTTGGCACATCGGCCTGAACGACGACGACGTTTACTTGCACACGTTGCCGATGTTCCACGCGAATGGCTGGGGGATGCCCTACGCGGCCAGTGCCATGGGAGTGAAGCAGGTCGTCCTGCGGAAGGTCGACGGCCGGGAGATCCTTCGTCGGATCGAGGCTCACGGAGTGACGCTCCTGTGTGGCGCGCCTGCGGTGCTGTCGGCGGTGCTTGACGCGGCACAAGAGTGGGACGGCGTCGTGCCAGGCCGGGGTCGGGTCCGAGCCGTGGTGGCCGGCGCGCCGCCACCGACCCGGACGATCGAGCGCATCAGAGATGAGCTGGGTTGGGAGTTCATTCAGATCTACGGGTTGACCGAGACGGCCCCGCTGCTGACAGTGAACCGCATGCGGGCCGAGTGGCGCGACAAGCCGCGCGATCAGCAGGCGAAGCTACTGGGCCGTCAAGGCGCTCCGGCCTTGGGCGTGCGCCTGATCACTGACACGGCAGGAGAGGTGCTTGCTCAGGCCAATCAGTGCATGACCGGCTACTGGCAGATGGACGAGCAGACAGCGGCAGCGCAGGCCGGTGGGTGGTTTCACACGGGCGACGGCGGCCTGCTCGAGGACGGGTACTTGACGATTGTCGACCGCAAGAAGGACGTCATCGTGACGGGTGGGGAGAACGTCTCCTCCATCGAGGTGGAAGACGTGCTGTTGTCCCACCCCTCCGTCCGCGAAGCCGCTGTCATCGGCATCCCCGACCAGAAATGGGGAGAGCTGGTCACGGCGCTCATCGTTGCCGACCAGGCCGTCGACGAGGCTGAGCTGCTGCAGCACTGCCGTGAGCGCCTCGCCGGCTACAAGTGTCCCAAGCGTATCGAGATCAGGGAGAGCCTCGAACGGACCGCCACAGGGAAGCTCCAGAAGTTCAAGTTGCGGCAACCTTTCTGGGAGGGGCGCGCTAGTCAAGTGAACTAGGCGGTGCTCGAGCGAGCCGACGATCGCGGCCGCCCGGCAGGTTCGGGACGTCCTGGCATGTCGACAGAGTGGTTCAGCGGCTTCGAATCGCGACTCGTCGAAGCCGATGGGATCACTCGATCGCCAGCTAGATCAGCGGACGATGGCGGCTGTCGTGGTGGGCGTCGCTGACCGGATGGGAATCGGAACCTTCGCACTCGGCGCAATGCAGCCGGCCGGTCCACGGTCGATCGGTCGATGCTGGGCACTTCCTTTCCGCCGTTCGAAGCTTCTCCGATCGAAGGGCCTCCGAGGGTGAGCGAGCTTGGCTCCGGCGGCCGGCCGATGTGCTTCGGGCCCTGGATGACTCGTTGCAGGTAATCGGCATCGGAGCCGAAGATGCCACCGCCTGGGGTCTGCCGATGACTGTGCGACGCGCGCTCGCACGCACGAACTCCTCCGGCTTGGCATCGAAGATGCTGGTGTCGACGACGATGAAGTCGGCATCCATGCTTCGGCGATATGTCCAGTGCTGTGCTCGCCCCGCCAGGCCGGACAGGTGCGCCGAGGGACGGTTGGCGAATCCTCTGAAGAGAAGGTGACTCGGTGAGCGAAACAGAGCCCCGCGTGCGCGGGTCGAGCGTGGTTTCGTGAGTCCGTCGCCACACGCCGGACCTGATCGCATGGAACGTTTTCGAGGTGGCGACATCTGTCCCCAGAGAGGTGCCACGTGCGGAGTCCATTGTTCGATTCGTTGACGGCCGACGAGATCCGGCGGGTCGCCAGTGCGGTTCGGAGCGAGGGCATCGGAGGTGCGCGCCCCGGCTTCAGCGCGGTCTTCACTGACGAGCCGGACAAGCGGGCTCTGCGGCGCGGCGACGCGGTCGCACGCCGCGGCCGCGCCATGGTCGTTGACCGAGACACCGGTCGAAGCTACGACGTCATTGTCGACCTGGAGGTCGACAAGGTCGTGTCGATGACCGAGATCACCGAGGGCGCCGCTCCGGTCCTGCTGGCTGAGTTCGAGCTGGCCCCTGCGCTGATCAAGAGGGATTCCCGCTACGTCGAGGCCTTGGCGAAGCGGGGGATCAGGGATTTGGACAAGGTCCAGATCGACCCGTGGGGGGTGGGCAACATGGGCGACTTCGAGGTCGCAGGGCGACGACTCGCCGGCTCGGTCTCCTACTATCGCGAGTTCCCCGACGACAACGGCTACGCCCACCCGATCGAGGGGGTGATCGCGGTGGTCGATCTTGTCAGTCACGAGGTGATTGCGGTCCACGACTTCGGAGTGCGGCCGATGAACCCGGACCTGTGCAACTACACGGTCGACGCCAACCTGCCGATGCGCGACGACGTGGCATCGTTGGAGATCACCCAGCCGGAGGGCGTGGGGTTCAGGCTCGACGGGCCCGAGTTGACGTGGCAGAAGTGGCGCTTCCGCATCAACATGCACCCGCTTGAGGGCGTCGTGCTGCACGCAGTCGAGTACCAGGACGGGGACGACTACCGGTCGGTGATGCATCGTGGCTCGCTGGCGGAGATGGTGGTGCCGTACGGCGATCCGTCCGAGGAGCACTTCTGGCGCAGTGCGTTCGACGTCGGCGAGTTCGGCCTGGGCAAGCTCGCCAACTCGCTGCAGCTCGGATGTGACTGCCTCGGGGAGATCGTGTACCTCGACGCCGTCATCGCGGGCGAGGACGGGGAGCCGACGGTCATCAAGAACGCGGTCTGCATCCACGAGGAGGACGACGGGATCCTCTGGAAGCACACCGACTGGGTGACGGGGAAGGTCGATGTCAGGCGGTCACGGCGGCTGGTCGTCAGCTTCATCGCGACGGTCGGGAACTACCACTACGGGTTCTTCTGGTACTTCTATCAGGACGCCTCCGTCCAGATGGAGGTCAAGTTGCTCGGCATCGTCCAGACACGTGCTGTCCCGGATGGCGTTCCCACGCCGCACGGCACCCGCGTCGCCCCCAACCTGGTCAGCACCTACCACCAGCACCTGTTCTCATTCCGCCTCGACATGGAGGTCGACGGCTGGGAGAACACCGTGATCCAGAACGACGCCCACAGCGTCCCCGTCGGCCCGGAGAACCCGCACGGCAACGCGATCGGCGTGCGCAAGACCGTCATCGACACCGAGAATGCGGGCGACTGGGTGACCAACACGCAGTCCTCCCGGAACTGGACGGTGATCAACAGGAAGAAGACCAACGCGTGGGGGACTCCGGTGGGCTACAAGTTCCTCCCGGGTTGGAGCTCGGCGACCATGCTGGCGCAGGCTCCTTCGCTGATCGCGAGACGTGCCGGGTTCGGGACGCGCAACATGTGGGTCACGCCGTACCGCCCCGACGAGATGCGTTCCGCGGGCGACTTCCCGAACCAGAGCCGCAGCGGCGACGGACTGCCGCGGTGGACGGAGGCGGACCGGCCGGTCGAGGACACCGACGTCGTCCTCTGGCACACCCTCGGGGTCACCCACATCCCGCGTGCCGAGGACTGGCCCGTCATGCCGGTCGAGAAGGCCGGCTTCCACCTGCTGCCGGTCAACTTCTTCGACAAGAACCCGGCGCTGGACGTGCCGCCCTCGGAGGCGAAGAGCTGCCACCCCGCCGGCCCTGATCACCGTCACTGACATGACCGTCGGCGAGCAGTCGTCCCGCGAGACCGAAGGAATGAGCACCGTGACGTTGGCTGAGCGCAACAGCTTCACCCCCACAGCGGCCTACGACATGCTGGTCGGCGGTGAGTGGGAGTCGGCACCGTGCACGTTCGAGGCGATCGACCCGAGCGTGGGCACGCCGTGGACAGAGATCCCGCAGGGCAGCGTGGCGACCGTCGAGCGAGCCGTCGACGTCGCGCGCGCCGCCTTCGCCGGCTGGCGAAGGACCCCGCTCGACCGTCGGCAAGAGGTGCTGCTGGCCATCGCTGACCGGTTCGAGCAGCACGGAGAGCGGTTCGCAAGCCTTCTTGCGACCGAGAACGGGCGGCCGATCCGCGAGGCGCACATCGCCGACATCCCGACCGTGCAGGCGATCTTCCGCTTCTTCGCCGGGTGCGTCCGGGCGCTCAACGGCGAGCAGATCCCGGTCGCCGATGCCGAGACGCTGATCTACACCCGTCGCGAGCCGCTCGGAGTCGTGGCGGCGGTGCTCTCGTGGAACTCCCCACTCATCACGCTCGCGAACAAGCTGGCCCCAGCCCTCGCCGGCGGCAACACCGTCGTCGTCAAACCCTCGGAGTATGCCTCCGCGAGCATCCTGGAGTTCGTCAGGCTCATCGCCGACCTGCTGCCACCGGGCGTGGTCAATGTCGTCACGGGGGTGGGCCCCGAGGTCGGTGGGGCGCTGGTGTCGCACCCCGACATCGCGAAGATCACCTTTACCGGGGGGCCGGCGACCGCCCAGGCGATCCTGGGCAGCGCGGCCCACACGCTCACGCCGAGCCTGATGGAGCTCGGCGGCAAGGGCCCGATGATCGTCGCTGAGGACGCGGACCTCGAGCGTGCCGTGCAGGATGCCCTGATGGGCATCTACCTCGCGAACGGCGAGGCCTGCATCGCGTCGTCGCGCCTACTCATCCACGACACGGTGTACGACGAGTTCGTGGACCGCTTCGCCTCGATCGCGCGCCGGATCCGCGTCGGTGACGCGACCGACCCACGCAGCGAGATGGGTCCGCTGGTCTCCCGGCGCCAGCTCGACCTCGTGCGCGGTCATGTCGAGGGTGCTCGCGCCGAGGGCGTGCTCGTGCTGGCCGGCGACGAGCCGCTCGACCTCGACCCTCACCTGACGAGCGGCTACTACCAGCGCCCGGTGCTACTGACCGATCCCGACGGTCGTGCCGCGATCACGCGGACCGAGGTCTTCGGGCCGGTGACGGTCGCAGAGCGCTTCAGCGACTACGACGAGGCCGTCGAGCGCGCCAACTCGACGCGCTACGGGCTGGCCGCGGGGGTCTGGACGCAGGACCTGCGGCGTGCCCACGTGATCGCCGAGCAGCTCGAGGCTGGCATCGTCTGGGTCAATCGGTGGTTCGACCTGGCGCCGGGAATGCCGATGGGTGGCGTGGGTGAGAGCGGCTTCGGGCGTGAGCTCTCCTTCGAGACACTGCGCGAGTACACCGCGACGAAGTCGGTGAATCTCGGCCTGGGGCTCGATCGCACTGCGCTCTGGGGGCTCGGCTGACCAACTGAGGGCCGCCGGTGACTTGCCCGCTCACAGGTGGTACGAATCGCCTATGAGCGAGACATCGGAGACCGAGGGCTCGCCGGTCTCGCCGCGGGACCGGTTGCTCGACGCAGCGATCGAGATCGCGGGCCGCGACGGACTGGAGGCCGTGTCCTACCGCTCGGTCGCGACCCGGGCGGGCATGGCGCACGGCATGGTCCGACACTACTTCGGCTCCCGGGAGGGCCTGCTCAACGAGGCCTTCCGCCGGGCGGCTCAGCAGGACGCGAGCAGCGCGATGCTGCGGGCCGACACGGTGGAGTCCTTCGCCGAGTCGCTCGTCAGTTCCCTGAACCAGTCCTGGGAGCGTCCCGTGATGCAGTTCGACGAACTGGTCCAGGCGATCCGCGGCGTGCTGCCGATGGACAACGTGGTCCGGCAGTACGACGACTACCTCGGCGCGATCGGCGGCACCCTCCGGGCTCTCTCGATCAGCGATCCGGACGGTGACGCATCGGCTCTGCTCATGGCCACGCTGGACGGGATCGTGCTGCAGCACTTCATCTACGGCAGTGATGCGCGGACGGAGCGCATCCTGGCGCTCCTGCGGCAACAGCTACGAGAGCGGAGCGGGCGTGATGAGGCGAGCGGGAGGTCGATGCCGCTACGGAGCGAGTCCTCCGACTGATGCTCCCGGCCGCGGCCCGGACGTGGCGGACGATCTCATGCTCATCGGTTCGCGAGGACTGAACAACCGCTGACAACGCGGCCGTCGTCTCGCCGACGCCGTCACGCACCCCGACCGCGATGCTCTTCCACCCTCGAGCGACCACGTCGCGCTCGACGGCGTATCCCAGCTCGTCGACCCGCGTGAGCTCGCGGCGGAGCCCTGGCAGCGCCGCAGCGTCCAGCATCCCGAGGGTCATGAGACGGTCGATCGCCGCTTCGCGGGCACGTGACGACGCGAGCAGCACCCTGCCCGACGCGGTGGTGCTCAGCGGCATTCGCGCGCCGACGCTCGAGATCAGGTGGAAGCCCTGCCGGCCGTTGATCTTCTCGACGTACAGCACGTCCAGATCGTCCATCACGGACAGGTGCACCGTGGCGCGGATGGCGGTCGCCAGGTCGACCAGGATCGGGCGCGCGGTCGCGCTGAGCGAAGCAGGGAGCGGGACGTGGCGGCCGAACTCGAACATGGCGATGCCGAGCTGGTAGCCGTCTTCGGTCCTCGCCAGCATGCCGAGGTCCACCAGTTGCTCGGCAAGCCTGTAGACGGACGCCTTGGAGACTCCGGATCGTTGCGCGAGATCGGTCAGCCGCAGGGTCAGATGTCCGTCCTGGAAGGCCCGGAGCAGCGCGTTCGCCTTGCCGAGCACCGAGTTCAGCGTGGGATCGACGGCTAGGGAACCGGTCGGTTCAGCGGTCATCACAGGCGGCCTCCTTGATCAGCCTGAGCAGCGAAGACGCCGCGCAGGTCGTGTGACGCGCGCAACAGTATGGCGCGAATCGCCATGATTATCCAGTCGGATAACCAGCGCGTCACCGATCGGTTTCCAGCGTGTGACGACCACCCCGTCGAGGGCCCTCGTGAGGTGATCGGCTAATAGGCGGCCACGAGCTCGGTGTCCACACCGAGGTCACCGATCTTCGCGGCGCCGCCGGGGTCGCCGACGGGCTCGTCGCGGCCGGGGAGCGGCTCGTCGAAGAAGCGCCGCGAGTCGGTCATGTACGCACCGAGATCGGGGTCTTTGCGCGCCTTCCGGTCCACGAAGATGGCGTCCACGGGGCACTCCACCTCGCACGCTCCGCAGTCGATGCACTCGTTGCTGTTGATGTAGCTCTTGCGGTCGCCGACGTAGATGCAGTCGACCGGACAGACCTCGATGCATGAACGGTCGATCTCGTCGATGCAGTTCGCGCCGATCACATAGCTCATGGTTGCTCCTCGAAGAGATGGCGGTGGGTGCGCTCAGGCGCCTTCGGTCGAGTGACCGGGGAAGAGGGTCAGATCGGGGTCGAGGTCGACGGCGACGTGGTTCATCGCGATCGCGACCTCGCCGAAGCCGACGGACATCAGCTTCACCTTGCCCTCGTAGTCGGTGAGGTCGCCGGCGGCGAAGACCCGGGGCAGGTTGGTGCGGCCGGCGCGATCCACCGCGACGGAGCGACCTCGCAGCTCCAGTCCCCAGTCGCGCAGGGGGCCGAGGTCGCTGATGAACCCGAGGGCTGCGATGACATGGTCGGCCGCCACGACGTGCTCGGCACCGTCCTTGGCGCGGATCGTCACCTTCGCCAGGGCACCGGCCTCGAGGTCTCCGTCGAAGGCCACGACCTCGCTGTCGGTGTGGATGATCGTGCTGCTCTGCTGGACGCGGGCGAGCGTGGCGGCGTGGCCACGGAAGGCGGCACGTCGGTGCACCAGCGTCACCGAGCGAGCGAGCCCTGCGAGGGCGTCCGCCCAGTCGAGGGCGCTGTCGCCGCCACCGACGATCACCACGTCCTGGTCGGCGTGAGCCGTGGGGTCGAGCACGAAGTACGACAGGCCGCGGCCCAGCCACTCCGAGCCGCACTCGAGCGGCCGAGGAGTCGGGGTGCCGATGCCCGCGGTGATGACCACGGCCCGAGCGTTGACCACCGTCCCGTCGTCCAGTGTGACGACGGGCTCGCCGTCGACATGACGCATCTCCACGGCCTGGCGGCCGAGGAGGTACGTCGGTGCGTAGGCGTCCGCCTGCACGACCAGGTTCGCGACGAAGTCACGCCCTCGGATCGAGGGCAGTGCGGCGACGTCGTGGATCTGCTTCTCCGGGTAGAGCGCCATGACCTGGCCGCCGGGTTGGGGGAGTACGTCGACGACGACGGTGCTCAGTCCGCGGAAGCCCGCATAGTAGGCGCCGTAGAGGCCTGTCGGACCGGCGCCGATGATGAGCACATCGGTCGAGAGTGATGACGGCTCGGTGGTCACGAGTCCTCCTGGAGTGTTCGGTGGGGCTGGTCGGAGGACTGTAGGAGCAGCGCCTTGCGAGGGCGCTGCCTGGTGGACCGCTGAGCGAACTGCCGGGCTCGAAGGGCCGCGATCCGGCCGGTTTCAGGCGCCCAGTTCGCTGGGCGAACCACGGTGGTTGTCGCCACCTGTCGCCGGTGATGTCCTGTCGCCTCCGAACGACTGGAGCAGGAAATGACTGAGACCCTCGAACCCAGGGCAGCCGTGGCGCCCGCTGCCAAGAAGACCGCGCCGTCCAAGCCCCTCCCGGGCCGACAGGACTGGTCGAGCTGGCCTCATTACCAGGCCGCTTCCGCCGGTCTCCGCGGCTACTGGTATCCGGTGACGTTCTCCTCCCACGTCGGGAACCGGCCCGTCCGGGTCAAGCTGCTCGGCGAGGACATCGTCATCGTCCGCGACAAGGGCACGGTCTACGGCCTGGCCAACCGCTGCCCCCACCGGGGTGTCCCGCTCAGCGAGGGCAACAAGCAGTTCCCGGGCACGATCTCGTGCGTCTACCACGGCTGGACGTTCGACCTGAAGAACGGCGAGCTGAAGGCGGCCATCACCGACGGGCCGCAGTCGCCGATCTGCGGCAAGGTGACACAGCCGACGTACCACGTGGAGGAGCGGCTCGGCCTGGTGTGGATCTTCGTCGGTGACGGCGAGGAGCCGCACCCGATCGACGAGCAGTTGCCGGAGGAGCTCGTCGACAACCCGGCCGTCCTCGGCATGCGGATCCAGGAGCGGGAGGGCAACTGGCGCTTCGCCTGCGAGAACGGCTACGACGAGGGCCACGCCAAGTACCTCCACCGCACCGCGCTGTGGAGGCTCTTCAAGGCGATGCCGGTCTGGAACACCACCAAGATCGTCAAGCGGGGCCGGTGGATCTACCGCGTCCAGGAGGAGCAGTTCTGGGAGGCCGACTTCCCCGGCCTGGGCACATGGAGCGGTCTGGCCTGGTACAAGAGGAAGCCGGCCGGCAAGGTCTCCAACATCGGCAACACCGGCTCTGCCAAGGAGCCCAACCCGGTGATCGCCGCGCAGCAGTTCCCCGGCTTCGCGTCAGTGAGCATGCCCGGCGTCCTACGGATCGCCTACCCGACGTTCATCCACTACGAGTTCTACGTCCCGGTCGACGCGGACAACCATCTGTACGTCGGCGTCATGGCCGACTTCCACAAGGGCGTCAAGACGATTCCCTTCTACTTCAAGTACCTGGGTGCCGTGCGCTGGCTCTTCCACGGTCAGTTCTCCGGGCAGGACAAGTGGATGGTCGAGGTCACCGACGCGCCGCCGGAGAAGCTCTATCGCCCCGACGACTCGCTGCTGCAGTGGCGCAAGCTCGCCGAGGACACCACCGAGGACCGCATCGACGCCCTTGCCGAGAAGGGCATCGTCGTCCCCGAACCGAGCGCCTGAGAGAGGACCCTCATGTCATCGATCGTCCTCGGAGTGGGCGCCTCCCACTCCACCCTGATGAACACCCATTGGGACAAGGTGGTGCACATCGAGCGCGCCGAGGCGTTCCGCGACGGGCTGCACGCAGCCCGCGACCGGATCGCCGAGGCCCGGCCCGACGTGGTGGTGGTGGTGGGCTCCAACCACTTCCGTGGCTTCTGGCTGGACCTGATCCCGGCGTTCACGCTCGGCGTGGGCGAGGTGATCGCGGCCGGTGACGGCGGCACGCCGAAGGGCCCGCAGCGTACCGATCCGGACTTCGCCCGGGCACTCGCTCGCGAGCTGGTCGACGCCGGCACCGAGGTCGCGATCTCGGCACGCCTGACCATCGACCACGGGCAGGCGCACGCGATCCAGTACCTGCTCGACGGCATCGACGTCCCCGTCGTGCCGCTCGTGGTCAACGTCTTCGCGCCGCCCCTGCCGACGATGCCACGCGTGGCTGAGCTCGGCGCCAACCTCGCCGCCGCCGTCGAGCGGATCGGCGGCGACAGGCGGGTCGTCGTCGTGGCCTCCGGCGGGCTCTCCCACCAGCTGCCCTGGCCCAGCGACTGGACCGACCCGGACGGCGCCGACGAGGAGTTCCTCGTCGAGGCCTGGCTCAACGGCCGAGGTGAGTGGGAGAAGTACGACAAGCGCCGCCGCGAGATCATCGTCGGAGCCCAGCCGACGATCTTCACCGACTTCGACGAGCGCTTCCTCGCCGACCTCGAGAAGGGCGAGGTTTTCGGCTACACCGAGCTGACCACCCAGAAGATCCTCGAGGTGGCCGGCAACGGCGGCCAGGAGCTGCGCACCTGGATGGTGATGATCGCCGCTCTCGGGTTCGCCCCGGGCAAGGCGCTCGCGTACTCGCCCATGCCCGAGTGGCTCACCGGGATGGGCGTCGCCGTCATCGAGCCGGACGCGTCGTGAGATCGGCGCGACCACCGCACGGACCTCGCACTCTGACAGGAGCACCCTCATGACCACCGCACAGCTCACCTCACCGGCCGCCGGTCCCGCGCCGGAGAGCCGGTTCGCCAAGGCGGACGGCGTCGAGTACCACTACTACGAGATGGGTATCGGGTCCGGGCCCGACACGGTCTTCCTGCACGGCGGCGGCCCCGGCTGCACCGCGTGGAGCGACTTCGGACCCGTGGCGCCGTACTTCGCCCGGGACCGGCACCTCTACCTCGTCGACCTTCTCCAGTACGGCAAGTCTGAGAAGTGCCGGATCACCGGCCCGATGTGGGACTTCCATGCGGCCAAGATGGTCGCCCTCCTCGACGAGCTCGGCATCGAGAAGGCCGACTTCATCTGCAACTCCTGGGGCGGTCACATCGCCCTCATGGTGGCGGCGAAGTATCCCGACCGCGTTCGGTCGTCAGTCATCACCGGAAGCATGCCGGTCTTCTACGGACCGCTCGCGCCCCTCCCGGAGAACGGCCACCGCGGCCGGACGGCGCGCGACGCCTACTACGGGGGCGAGGGCCCCACCCGCGAGAAGATGCGCACCCTCATCACCAAGCTGGAGTGGTACGACGCCGCCCGGCTCCCTGAGGAGACGCTGGACCTGCGCTACCAGCAGAGCCTCGAGAAGGACGAGCGTGAGCTCGCCGCGATGTCGGACTCGCCACGCGGGGACTGGCAGGACATGACGGCCGAGCTCGGGCTCATCGAAGCCCCCACGCTGTTCATGTGGGGTCGTGAGGACGCCTTCCTCACCCCCGACTACCCGATGATGCTCGCCCGCATGGTCAAGCGCGGCAACCTGCACGTGATGGACCACGTCTCCCACCACCTGCAGGAGGAGCGCCCCGGCGCCTACCACGCCGTCGTCGACGGCTTCCTCAAGGCGATCGACCACCGCTGACCTCGGTCCACACCCGTCAAGGAACCACTCATGAAGATCCTCACCCTGCTCGTCGCGCTCGTCGTCGCGTTCCTCGGCCTGCGCCACGTCAGCAACCGCATCGCCACGCACAAGCAGGCCCTGCCGGGCATCGCCCATCGGTTCAACACCCAGGTCCACCGCATCAACCAGGGCTGAGCGCCCGCGCAGTCCCACCAGCCCCTCACAGCAAGGAACACCTGATGAGCAACGACCTGACCCGGACGATCTGGACCGAGCTGAGTGGTCTCGACTTCACGGTCACCACGGTCGACGCGGGCGGAGTGCCGACCCGGTCACTCCAGGCTGGCGACGGTCCCGAGACCGTCGTCTTCCTGCACGGCACCAGCGGCCACCTCGAGGCGTTCATGCGCAACATCCGTGCGCACGCCGAGAAGTACACCGTGCACGCGATCGACATGCTCGGCCACGGCTACACGGGGAAGCCCGACTACCCCTACGAGATCGGGCGCTACCGCGACCACCTGCTCGCCTACTTCGACGCGACCGGCATCGACAAGGCCCACATCGGTGGGGAATCACTGGGTGGCTGGGTCGGTGCCCGAGCCGCGATCGACAACGCCGACCGGATCGCCTCCCTGCAGCTGCTCTGTGCGGGGGGCACCGTGGCCAACCCCGACGTGATGGAGCGCATCCGCACCAGCACCCGCAAGGCCGTCGAGACCGACGACGTCGAGCTGACCCGCCAGCGGCTGCGGCTGCTCATGCACGACCCGGCCGACGCCACCGAGGAGCTGGTCACCGCGCGCCACGAGATCTACCACCAGCCGGACTTCGTGGCCAACATCGACAACCTGCTGAGCCTGCAGAACATGGAGACCCGGCTGCGCAACATCCTCAACCCCGAGGACCTGGCGAGGATCACCGTGCCGACCCTCATCGTGTGGGGCCGCAACAATCCGTTCGGGGACACGCCCGAGGCCAGCGCGATGCACGCCAACATCCCCGGCTCGGAGCTCGTGCTGTTCGAGGAGTGCGGCCACTGGCCGCAGCACGAGCACGCCGCGGCGTACAACGAGCTCAGCCTCGGCTTCCTCGCGAAGCACCCGGCCTCATGACCGGCGAGGTCGCGGGCACCATGCGCGCCGTCCGCATCCACGCCTGGGGTGAGGCCCCCAGGGTGGACGCGCTCCCGGTCCCCGAGCCTCAGGCGGGGGAGACTCTGGTCAAGGTGGAGGCCGCCGCGCTGGCGCACTTCGACCTGACGGTCGCCAGCGGGAGCTTCGGGATCAAGCCCGACCTGCCGTACGTCGGCGGCGTCGAGGGCTGCGGCGTGGTCGTCTCCTCCGACGTCCTGGCACCCGGCACCCGCGTCGTCCTGCGCGGCGGCGGCCTCGGCTTCGCCCGCCCGGGCACCTGGGCCGACTACGTCACGGCCAAGACGAAGACCCTCACGCCGCTTCCGCAAGGGCTCTCGCCGGAGCTCGGCGCGACCTTCTGGGTGCCGACAACGACCGCGCACACCGCCCTGCATGCGATCGGCCGGCTCGGGGCCTGGGACGTCGAGGGAGTCGCGGCCGCCGCCGACGAGGTCGTCGTGGTCGGTGGCGGCGCCGGCGCCGTGGGGTCGATGGTCGTCCAGCTCGCCCTGCGGGCCGGGGCTCGGGTCATCGCCTTGGTGACCGCCCCGGAGCAGGCCGAGCTCGTCGCCGCGGGAGCGGAGGTGGTCGCGCCGACCGACACCGAAAGGCTTGCCGAGCTGGCCGACACACGGCCCGCGAGCCTCTTCGTGGACACCCTCGGCGGTCCACAGCTGACCGCACGGGCCCGCTGGGTGCGTCCGGGTGGCCGGGCCGTCCTGATCGGCTACGTCACCGGCACCGACGTCAGGCTCGACCTCGCCAACTGGCTGCTCGACGATGTCGCCCTCCTGCCGGTCAACATGGTGCGCCGCGAAGCCGAGGGCTTGGCGCTCGCACCTGAGCTGGCCGAGCTGATGGTGCGTGGCGAGCTGAGTCTCGGCGTCGAGTCGTTCGCGCTCGAGGACGCCGGGCACGCCCTCGAACTGCTCGCCCAGGGCAAGCTGCGGGGCCGGGCCGTCGTGACCCCGGGCATCCGCTGACGACGGGACCCGACTGTGATGGGACACGAAGAGGTGGAGCGGGATGTCGCCGCGGTGATGGCCCACGTGAGTCGGCAGCGCCTGCTGGACCTGGTCTGTGGCGCGGTCGGCATCGCGAGCCCGACCGGAGCGGAGGCACCGCTCGCCCAGTGGATCGCAGACCGACTCGCCGCCCACGGCGTGCGCAGCGAGGTGCAGCACCTCGACGAGCGACAGGCCAACGCCGTCGGCGTGGTGCCCGGCGGAGACGGTCCCTCGGTCCTGCTCTACGCGCCCCTCGACACCTTCACCACCGGTGACGCCGCCATCGACGTCCCCGGCGCCAGCCCGGAGCTGCGACCCGACATGCGTGCCGAGCCCGTCGTCACCGGTGACCTCGTGGAGGGCTTGGGCGCCGGGAACCCCAAGGGTCACGCGGCTGTCGTGCTGGCGGTCGCCGAAGCGCTGGCGGCCTCAGGCGTCCGGCCGCCCGGCGACGTGGTGGTCGGGCTCGGGGCGGGCGGCATGCCGTCGTTCGCGATCGAGGGTGTCGGCACGCCGGGCCGGGCGAACACCGGGCACGGCGTCGGGGCTGGCTTCCTCCTGGAGCGCGGCTGGACGACCGACTACGCGGTCATCGCCAAGCCAGGGTGGTCGGTCTTCCACGAGGAGGTGGGGCTGGTCTGGGCCGACATCCACGTGCCGGGCATCCACACCTACGTCGGCAGCCGCCACCGGCTGCCCTACCGCAACGCCGTGAGCCTGGCCGGCGAGGTCGCGATCCGGCTCGAGCAGTGGCTGGCGACGTACGCCGACAGGCACGAGCACCACACGATGAAGCCTCAGGGCGTCGTCTCCTCGATCCGCGGCGGGCTCGACCACCTCGCCGCCTCCACTCCGGCCGAGGTCACCCTCCGCCTCGATCTCCGCATCACCACGACCCAGACGCCTCCGCAGGTGATCCGGGAGCTGCGCGAACAGGTGCGCGTCATCGGCGGTGAGCTCGACGCTGAGCTGCGGGTGCAGCAGATCGCCGCGATCCCGGCGACCTTCACCTCGCCGGACAGCCCGATCGTACGGTCGACGGTCGCCGCCTTCGAGACCGTCTCCGGCGCGCCACTCCAGATGATCCTCGAGAACAGCGGGGCCACCGACGCCAACGTGCTCCGGATGCGCGGCGTCCCCACCGCACGGGTCGGCATGCCGAAGGTCCCCGCCGGCCCTGACGGCGTCCCGGTGGACTTCACTCGGGGGATGAACCTGGCGGACCTGGGCGCGATGCGACGGCTCGCCGAGATCCTGGTGCGCAGCGTGCTGACATTGCCGGCCCACCTGACCGGGCCCGACGCATCATGACTCACCGGCCGGTGAAGGACGGCGGCCTCTTCGCCAGGAAGGCCGAGATACCCTCCGTCGCGTCGGCCAGCCCGAGGTTGCGCAGGACATACTCCTCCTCGATCGCCATCGCCTCGTCGATCGGCAGGGCCTGACCAGCATCGATCACCTGCTTGACCAAGCCGATCGTCGCCGTCGGCAGCGCCGCCAGCCGGGTCGCCTCACGAGCGACCACCTCCTCGAAGTCGTCGCCTGCCACCAGGTCGACGAGCCCCTCCTCGAGGGCCTCCTCGGCGCTGAGGCGGGTGGCGTCCATGATCAGTCGCTTCGCCCGGTGCGCGCCGATGAGCCTCGGCAGGCGTTGGGAGCCGCCAGCACCCGGGAAGATGCCCAGGCCCGTCTCCGGGAAGCCGAAGGTCGCGCCTCGGCGCAGGATGCGCAGGTCGCAGGCGAGGGAGAGCTCGGCACCGCCTCCCAGAGCATGCCCGTTCATGGCGGCAACGACGGGCTTGGGGGCCAGCTCGAGCAGTCGCTGGACGACCACCCAGCGCCGCATCGCGCGGTAGGTGTCGGGATCGAGCCGGCGCATCACCTTCAGGTCGGCGCCGCCGACGAAGACCCGGTCCTTGCCCCGCAGCACGACGCAGCGCACGTCCGGGTCGTCGAGAATGCTCGGGAGTCCGTCGACGAGGCACTCGATGAGCTCAGGGTCGACGATGTTGACCGGGCCGTGGTCGAGGATGACGGTGGCGACAGGGCCCTCACGCTCGATCCTGAATCCCAGGTGCTCCGTCGTCTGTTGGGGGATCGTCTGGGTCATTCGAGTGCTCCTTCTCGATGCAGGTCGGTGAGCTCGGCGGCAGAGAGCCCGAGCAGTCGCGCCAGCAGCTCGTCGGTGTGCTGCCCGAGCAATGGCGCGGGCGTGCGGAGGTCGCCCGGAGTCTCGGCGAGATGCTCGACCAGGCCCTCATGGAGGACGTCACCCGCAAGTGGGTGCGGCAGCAGCCGGTAGAAGCTCCGGGCGCCGAGCTGGGCGTCGGCCTCGACGAGGTCGCGACCGTCCCGGACCGGGTACGCCGCCACGCCGGCAGCCTGGAGCGCCTCGGCCAGGGCGTCGGCCTCGTGCCCGAGCGCGATCTCGGCGAGCGCCTTGTCGAGCTCGTCCTCGGCGGCGTCGGAGAGTGCCGGCAGCGCGATGCGCAGCGTCGCGGACTCCACGGCTCCGACGGCGAGCCATCGGTCCTCGCCGGAGGTCCGGACGACTCGTGGAGGAAGCAGGCAGCGGCCGGCGGTCTCGCCCGTCTGAGTCTCGAGCAGGGCCGCGCCGAGGCTGCTCGCCATCGCCTCCAGTTGGGACAGGTCGACATGCCCGCCACGGCCGGCGTACAGCAGCTCCAGGGTCGCGAGGACGGCGGCGTTCGCAGCGACCATGTCGCCGAGCCCGAAGGTGAGGCCCTGAGGCGCCGGCCGCCCGAGCCCGGTCTCGAAGGTCAGTCCGGACATCGCGGCGAGCGTGTCGGCGAACGTCACGGCGTTGCGCCACGGGCCGTCCTGGCCGACGCCCGCCATCGAGACGAGCACGACGTCCGGGTTGAGCTCGCGCAGCTGCTCGTAGGCGAGGCCCCACTTCGTGAGCACGCCCGGACTGAAGTTCTCGACCACCACGTCGACGTGGGGGACGAGCCGGCGCAACAGGTCCTGCCCCTGGGCCGTGCGGAGGTTGAGCGCCAGGCTCTGCTTGTTGCGGTTGAAGTTGAGGAAGTAGCCGCTGTCGTCGAAGGTCGCACCGGGACGCAGCCGCATCCCGGGCGCGAACCGGGTCGGATCCTTGCGGTGCTGCGACTCGACCTTGATGATCTCCGCGCCGTGCTCGCCGAGGATCTTCGTCGCGTAGGGCCCGGCCAGGACCCACGTCAGGTCGAGGACTCGGATGCCGGCGAGTGCACCGGGTCCCCGGACGGAACGGGCGGGACGGGCGGGCCGGCCGGCGGGCAACGCGGGCGGGGCCGCCGGGACCGCCGGAGCAGCGGGGGCACCTGACGACTCCACCTCGTGCCAACAGACGTCGGCCGGCACGTCGGCGGGTGAGGCCAGCCGGACCGGTCGGGGCAGCGCCGGGGAGGCGAAGGGGAACCCGACGTCGGTGAGCACGCAGCCGTTGTCCTCCACCTCCGCCAGGAAGCCCCGGTGACGAAGCTGGGGGTTGTCCAGCAGCCGGCTGGGGGAGGCGACCTCCGCCCAGGGCAGCGCGCGCCGGCGTGCCTCCTCTGCGAACGCCGCAGCGGGGCGGTCGGCCACGAATGCGGCGACCACGCCGTCGACGTGGGGGCGACCCTGCCACCGCACGTCGGGGTCCTGCCACCGTGGTTCGGCCAAGTCGGCGGCTGCGCCCTCCTCGAGCATCCACGCCAAGAGGTCATCCCACATCCGCGGGCTGCCGGAGTAGCCCCCGCCAAGGTGGCCGTCGGCAGCGGCGAAGACGCGGTGCGCGACGTGACCGTACACGCCGGAGGTGCGGCCCGGGACAGTGCCGCCGTGGATCCACGAGATAGCACCTGTCTCGAGGGTGGCGGCCACCGCCTCCTGGGCCGAGACCTCGACCAGCTGCCCTCGACCGGTGCGCCGGCGCGCGACCAGTGCGAGCAGGGCGCCGATGGCGGCATGGACTCCCGCGAGCTGGGTCGCCTGCTCGCGCGGCGGCGGCTCGGGGCTTTCGCCGGGGTCGCCGCCGAGCCAGGCCATCCCGCCGGCTGCGGTGAGGACGAGGTCGTCCGCGAGCCATTCCCGCCGAGGGCCGGTGAGACCGAACGGCGTCGTCACGACATGGGCTGTCCGGGTCCACGCACCCGGGCGCTGCTCCCGCATCGCCAGCGTGCGCAGGGCACGCAGCGATCCGGACTCCAGCACGACGTCAGCGTCGGGCACCAGCCGTTGGACGACCTTCTCGATGTCGTGCGAGGCGACCGTGACCACGCGCTTGCCGGCGTGCCAGTGCAGCCGCTCGGCTTTGCTGAGCACCGGTGTATCCGTGCACTCCACACGAATGACGTCGGCGCCGAGGCCGACGAGAAGGCGAGCGGCCTGGAAGGTCAGCGCGTCGCAGAGGTCGATGACGCGTAACGGCGATGGGGTCACATGTGCTCCACGTTTGAGAGGGACTGCTCGCCGTCCCAGGCGGTTTCGGGCACCCCGCGGTCACGAAGCGAGGACCGCAGCACCTTGAGGCTGGCGTTGCGGGGGATGGCCTGTTCGATGCTGATGAAGCGGGGAACCGCATGCCGGGGAAGACGGGCGGTGCAGTGTCGGCGCACGGCCTCGGGAGTCAGCACGACGCCGGGCGTCGGGACCACGACCAGCAGGATGTCGTCCTCCGTGAGCTCGGACGGTACGCCGACCGCGGCGGCCGCGGCGACGGCCGGCAGCGACAGCGCCGCCTCCTCGATCCGGTCCGGCGCGATGTTGAGGCCGCGGCGTCGGATCACGTCGGCCGACCGGCCGACGAAGGTCAGCCAGCCGTCGTCGAGTCGCACCCGATCGCCGGTCCGGAACCAACCGTCGTCCCACGCGGCCTCGGTCGCCTGGGGGTCGCCGACGTACTCGCTGAAGGTGATGCCGGACCGGCGGGGCCGAACCAGCAGCGCGCCCTCCTCGCCGTCCGACGCATCCGATCCGTCCGCGCTCACGAGACGGATGTCGTAGTCGGCGGTCGGACGACCAGCGGCACCTGCCCGCACCTCGTCGCCCGTCAACGACACATCGGCGAGCTCGGTGCAGGCATAGGCCTGGCGGAGCTCGACGCCGAACCGCTCGGCCATGGCCTCCACCATCCATGCTGGTGCGGGGCCGCCGTAGGCCCGCGTCACCGCGTGGTCCCGGTCGGCGGCGTCCGATGGCCGACGCAGGAGGATCGCGCAGAGGGCGCCCATGAAGTTGAAGGCGGTCACTCCCTCGCCCCGCGTGGTCTCCCAGAACGTCGAGGCGGAGAACCGGGGGGCGATCACCTGGCGGGCGCCCGCAAGCACGGCAGGCAGGAACGATGCATGGCGGGCGTTGATGTGCTGCCACGAGAAGACGCTCAGCAACGCATCCGCGGCGTCGTACCCCATGGCGGCTCGGACCCGCTGGGCCTGTGCGATCCCCGCGCCGTTCGGCAACAACGCGCCCTTGGCCCGTCCGGTGGTCCCGGAGGTGACCATGACGGCGGCAGGTGAGAGCAGGTCCGGCACGTGGTGAGGCAGCGGATGAGGGTGGGCCCTCAGGTCGTCGAGGCTCGGGGTCTCTGCGGTCCCCGAGTCGGTGAGCACCAGCGGGGTGACGGCGTGGTCGCCGAGCACCGTCAGGAACGGCTCGCCGGCGGCGCGGGTCGGCGATGCGACGGTCACCCGGCACCGCGACGCCGTGGCGAGCCGACGCGCGGTAGCCTCGTCGATCCCGTCGGGGAGGGCGAGCTCGACCGCGCCGAGCCAGGAGAGCGCGGTCGTCAGTGCGATCGCCTCGGGTCCTCGTGTGGTCGCCGTCGCGACGGAGTCGCGGGACCCGACCAGGGCGGCGAGACCTCGGGCGAGCTCCACGGACCGGTCCCAGAGTGCTCCGGCGCTCCAGGCAGCACCGCCGGCGAGGCGGACGAGCTCCCCGTCGGGCTCGGTCCCGCTGCGTTGCTCGACGGCCTCCGCGAAGGATCGGGGAGTCGGCGTGGGCATGAGCGCCAGTCAACGCGGTGTGCGGGGGGTTGCGCAGCACCAGGGTTCGCTCACCGAGAACGCCCGGTCGAGGATCGACCGGGCGTTCTCGGCAGGACTCTCAGTCGACGAGCGTGCGGCCCATCCGGTCGTAGTCGGAGCGGCGACGGGACTTCGCATGCATCGCCACACCGATCGCCGTGACGACGGTGACGACGTGCAGCCACGGCAGGGAGTTGATGACCTTCGACGACGTCCCGGTGATCGCGTCGTAGTTGACCAGCGCCATGATCGTCGCGGTGCCCAGGCCCAGGGTGGCGAGGACCGGCGCGACCGTGTGCACCCAACCGAACTGCCGGCGCCGCCAGAAGAAGACGACGACGGCTGCCGACGTGAGGGTGACGAGGCCGAGCAGGCCGACGGCGCCGAAGCCGGTGAGGGCGGAGGTGAGGGTGGTCAAGGGATCGAGGCCCGCGATGGCGAACGCGACCACGACCACGAGCATGAGCGCCGAGCTGGCGATGCCGGCGTTGATGGGGGACGCGAAGCGCGGGTGCACGGCCGCGAGTCGGCTCGGCATGAAGCGGTCCCGGGCGAGCGCGAAGAAGTAGCGCGAAGCGGCGTTGTGGAAGGCGAGGACGCCAGCGAAGCAGCTGGTGACGATGAGGATCTCGAGGATGTCGGTCCAGAGCGAGCCGACGTACTGGTCGCTGAGGCTGTAGGCGAAGTTGCCGGGGTCCGCCAAGGCCTTGGCGGGCGCCGCCGAGCCACCGGCCCCGGCGATCATCGCCCACGAGGTGAGCACGAAGAAGAGGCAGACCGAGGCGATGGCGGCGTACGTCGCACGGGGGACCGTCGTCTCCGGGTCACGCGCCTCCTCGGCGTAGATCGCGGTGCCCTCGAAGCCCTGGAAGCACGAGAACGCGAAGATCACCCCGACGCCGATGACACCGGGGACGAAGATCTGCGAGGGGCTGAACGACTCGAGCGGGAAGGCGCTGAAGCCCGCTTGGAAGAGGATCGCGACGTCGAGGACGAGCACGACCGTCCCCTCCAGGATGAGGGCGGTCGCCAGCACGCCGGCGGCGAGCGTGATGCGGAAGTAGCCCAGGACGAAGCAGACGGCCAGTCCGATGATCGTGAACACCCACCACGCGATGTGGACGCCGAAGAACTGCTCGACGGTGGTGCTGGCGAAGAAGCCCATCGCTCCGGCGGTCGCGCAGCCGATCGACAGGTAGGCGCTCAGGGCGACATAGGCGGCCGCCAGGCCGGGTGGGCGGCCGAGGCCGTTGGCGATGTAGGCGAAGAAGGCACCTGCGTTGCGGACGTAGGGGACCATCCGGGTGAAGCCCACGGCGAAGAGGGTGAGGACCGCGCCGACGACCACGAACATGCCCGGGGTTCCCACTCCGACACCGAGCGCGATCGCGAGGGGAAGGATGGCGACGGCGCCACCGGCAGGCGCGACGGCGGCCATCACCATGAAGACGATGTGAGCCGGACCGAGGGTGCCGCGCGCAAGGCCAGGCTGGACACCAACGGTGTCGACAGTATCGCCGACAGCCGTCTCCTCGGTCGTGATGAGGAGCCGGGCCTGCTCGGAGGCCAGGGGTGTTTCTTCGGTGTTTGACACGGTGTTCTCCTTCGGGACTGACATCGGAGTCCGGTGTGCGTGACTACGCATCTCGTGATCAGCGGCGCAAGCAGGACACCGCTGTGAACCTCCCCTCAGTCTCGGCTCGACCGGCCGCGTCATCCGCCCGCTGGTTCGGTGAGCGGTCCGACTTCCGCGCAATTTGCATCGACGGGCCGACGAGCGTCTCGCGGACCGCATGCGCCGGCTGAGGGAGGCGGTTCGGTGACCGGACCGACCGCGTGCGGGGGTCGAGTGACCGTGCCACGTTCGGCCCATCACGCGAACGAAGGAGATGTCTCTATGACCGCCACCCAGCTTCTCATCGGCGACGAGTGGGTCCATGCCTCGACCGGGGCGACGAGCGAGACGATCGACCCGGCCAACGGGGAGACGATCGGGACCTTCGCCGAAGCGAGTGCGGCCGACGTCGACGCCGCCGTGGCTGCTGCCCGGATCGGGTTCGAGTCCGAAGCGTGGCAGTCGCTCACCCCGGACGCACGCGGGCGGATCCTGTGGCGGATCGCGGAGCTGATCGAGACGAACGCCGCCGAACTGGCAGCACTGGAGACCGCCGACCAAGGACAGCCGACGTTCGTCTCCACCACCATCAACATCCCCCTGGCTGCTCAGACGTTCCGGTATTACGCCGGCTGGGCGACCAAGCTCGAGGGCAAGGTGTCGCCGGTCTCCATCCCGGGTCAGCTCACCTACCAGCAGCGACGTCCGCTCGGCGTCGCCGGTCTGATCACGCCGTGGAACTTCCCCTTCGGGATCGCGGCGTGGAAGCTGGCCCCGGCGCTGGCCACCGGCAACGCTGTCGTCCTCAAGCCAGCCGAGCAGACCCCGCTCTCGACGGTCCGCCTCGTCGAGCTGGCCCGCGAGGCCGGCGTGCCCGCGGGTGTGGTCAACCTGCTCACCGGGGGCCCGGAGGTCGGCAAGGCGCTGGTCGCCCATCAGGGCGTCGACAAGATCTCGTTCACGGGCTCGACCGCGGTCGGGCAGGAGATCGTCCGGGCCGCCGCCGACGACCTCAAGAGGGTCGGCCTCGAGCTCGGCGGCAAGGCTCCCAGCATCGTCGCGAGCGACGCCGACATCGACGCTGCCGTGCTGGGCAACCTGCAAGGCGCGCTCTTCAATACCGGCCAGGCCTGCGGCGCGTTCACCCGCCTTCTCGTCCACCGCTCTCGCGTCGACGAGTTCACCGCCAAGATCGCGGCCGCCGCAGACGGGCTCAAGATCGGCCCCGGAACCGACCCCGAGACCTTCATCGGCCCGCTCGTGTCGGCGGAGCACCTCGGTCGCGTGGACGGCTACGTGGCCACCGGACGGACCGAAGGTGCTCAGCTCGTCACCGGCGGGGAGCGCGTCGGCGGCGAGCTCGAGCGCGGCTTCTTCTACCGACCGACGGTGTTCACCGAGGTCACCGACGAGATGACCATCGCGCGCGAGGAGATCTTCGGGCCGGTGATCTCGATCATGCCGTACGACGACATGGACGAGGCGGTCGCGCGCGCCAACAACACCGACTACGGGCTGGCAGCCGTTGTCTGGACCAAGGACCTCCGGATGGCGCACGCGCTGCCGCCGCGGATCAACGCCGGCACCGTGTTCGTCAACCAGCTCCCGCTCATCGACCCGGGTGCGCCCTGGGGTGGGTTCGGCAAGAGCGGCTGGGGCCGGGAGATGGGCTCCTACGCCCTCGACGAGTTCACCGAGACGCAGTCGGTCTTCGTCAACCTGGCCTGAATCGACCCGGCCCATCTCAGGAACTTCCATGACCACCACCGACATTCGCTTCGCCTACGCTGACACACCGCTCGGTCAGCTGCACTACGCCGAGGCCGGCGAAGGGACCCCCGTCCTGCTGTTGCATCAGACCCCGCGCTCGTGGGACGAGTATCGCGAGGTCCTGCCGTTGCTGGCACGCAAGCGCCGTGCGATCGCCATGGACATGTACGGGTTCGGGGTCTCGGCCAAGCCGGTGGCCGGCACGCCGCAGACCATCGAGCACTACGCCCAGGGCGCGCTCGCGCTGGCCGACGCCCTCGGCATCGAGCAGTTCTGCGTCGTCGGGCACCACACCGGCTCCTTCGTCGCCTCGGAGATAGCCGCCGCCGCCCCGGAGCGAGTCCTCGCTGCGGTTCTCTCTTCGAGTGAGTATGCCGATACCGACTTCCGGGCCGCGTCGGCGAAGGCGATGCACGGGGAGGACGCCGAGGCGAGCGCGGCCGGCGACGTCGACGTGGCTCCGGTCCAGGAGGACGGGTCCCACCTGACGGTGCTCTGGGGCAAGCGATATCCGCTCTATCCGTCCGGGCGCCCAGACATCCTGAACCGGTACATCCGAGACGCTCTCGCCCCCCAGGTCGACCCGGCCGAGGGCCACCTGGCCTGTGCGCGCTATGTCATGGAGGATCGGGTCGAGCTCGTCAAGGCGCCGGTGCTCCTGCTGGCGAACACAGCCGACCCGGTGTCCTACCCGCACACCGACCGGGTGGCTGGGGCCTACCCCAACGCCGCGTCGGTCGAGGTCGTCCACATCGACGGGGGAACCGTCGCGGTGATGGAGCAGAAGACCGAGGAGGTCGTCCGGGCTGTCGAGGCCTTCCTGAGCGGGATCGGCCTCTGAGACGACCCGGCCTCAGACGGACAGGTGCTCGGCGGCGTACGTCGCCAGCAGGCGCCGCAAGGCGACCAGGGCCCGTTCGCTGCGGTCGAGGTCGCCCAGGACGGTCTGGTGGAACACCAGCCCGTCGAGCGCCATGTAGACGACCTCGGCCACGTCCGGGTCGTCGAGGCCGTGTCGCGTCAGCTCGCGCCGGACGAGGTCCCGGTAGGAGTCGTCGACCTTCCCCATCAGCGCGCGGAGCTCCGGACGGCGGCGAGCCTCGAGGTTGAGCTCGTACTGGAACGCCTGGAGATCCGGGTTGCGTGTCACCAGCTCGAGCAGGTGCTCGGCGAAGCCGTCGAGACCGGGCTGTGGCGAGGCGAGGACGGCGTCCGACGCGCTGCTCTCGAGGCAGTAGGCGAGCGCCTCCTCGAGCATGGTGGACCAGTCGCCGAAGTGGTAGCGGACCGAGGCGTGGCTGACCCCCGCCTCGGCGGCGACCGTCCGGTAGGTCAGGCCTCGCAGACCTTGGGCTGCGACCACTCGGATCGCTGCGTCGAGCAGTGCCTGGCGGCCGGTCCCGTACGTCACTCGCATGCGTTCCTCGCCACCTCCTCCTGGCAGGAGCCTAGCCACCGCGCCCGCGGGGGATGCGGGGCGAGGTAGGCGATTCCTTCAGGCACGCGCGAGGAACTCTCGATGTCGCCGAGCCGATCCGGCTCCTAACGTCGGAGACGCACGCCGACCGACATCCGAGTGAGGAGGATCCAGGTGACTGCGAGCATGATCGAGCTGACGCCGACCCAGCAGCGGTTCCGGTCAGCGATGGCCAGCCTCTCCGCGGGCGTCAACGTGGTCACGACCGACGGGCCTGCCGGTCGTGCGGGCATCACGGTGAGCGCTGTGTGCTCGGTGAGCGATACCCCACCGACCATGCTGGTCTGCATCAACCGGTCCAGCCGCAGCCATGCCGCGTTCGCGCGCAACGGTCGGCTCTGCATCAACGTGCTCGGCGGACGTCACGCGGACGTCGCTCTGCTCTTCGCCGGCGCCACCGGCGTCTCCGGCGCCGAGCGCTTCGCCGCGGGGGAGTGGGACGACGATGCCGGCGTGCCCGTCCTGGTCGGCGCCGCGGCGTCGGTGCTCGGCCGGATCACTGAGATCAGCGGCCAGGGGTCGCACTCCGTCGTCTTCGTCGAGGTCGAGCGGATCCTCCTCAACTCCGAGGCCGGTGGGCTGGTCTACTTCCAACGTCAGTTCCACCCGCTGGGCGAGCGGGAGCAATCATGACCCGACATGCCCTTGCCTGATCCGCCATCGAGCAGTTCGGCCTACGCTGCGGGCATGACCGTCGACCCGCGCGCGCCGGAGCTGGTCAGTGACGACTTCGTCGCCATGCTCTCAGCCGCGCAGATGTGCGTGCTCGTGCACGACGCCGAGACGAAGAACATCCTGTGGGCGAACCCGGCTGCCTGCGAGCTCCTGGAGTGGGACGTCGCCGAGCTGCGCCCCCTCAAGGCCAACGACATGAGCAGCTCGGCCCAGCAGTACGACCGGGTGATCGGCCGGGCCTGGCTCCAGGACGCCGTGGAGCGCGGTGCCAGCCGGATGGAGTGGCACTACCGCACGCGGTCCGGTCGGATCGTGCCCACCGACTCGATCGCCACGCGGGTGGAGCTCGCGCAGGGGCCGGCGGTGATGGTGCAGTTCCGCGACATCGAGCGCGAGCAGCACATCGCCCAGGAGCTCCGTCTGGCGACGTCGTACATCGATGCCTTGGCGCGACAGACGTCGGTGGCGGCCTTGATGGCCGATCGTCGAGGTGTCCTCCACTTCGCGACCGACTCGGCGATGGCTCTCATCGGAGCGGACATGCGAGAGCCCCTGGGACCGCTCGAGGGCCGGGCCCGGCTCCGGATGGACAACGCGGAGGTGCACTGGGCCGACGTCGTCGAAGCGGCCGCGCCGCTGACCTCCGTCCAGCTCGTGATCAACGAGGGTCCGGCCGCGGTCTGGCTGGAGGGGAGTGTCGAGCGGCTCAACGACACCGAGGGCGGGACCTATCTGCTCATCGTCCACGACGTCTCCGAACGTGTTCACGGGGAGGCGGAGAGGGTCCGTGAGGCGCAGCGGGAGAACTACCTCGCCCGCTACAACGCCATGGGCGACATGGCGATGGCGATCGCTCACGAGCTCGGTCAGCCGCTCGCCGCGGCCGGCAACTACCTCGGCGGCGTCCTCGCCCGCGTCGACGCACTGCTGGCGCCGGAGGGGTCCGCCGTGCCCGAGGGCGACCTCAGTGGCATCGTCCGCGGCATCGACAGCGCCCGCCGCCAGATCGAGCGGGCCAGCAAGATCGTCGAGGCGATGCGCGGCTTCGTCGGCCACCTCGAGCACGTGGGGGAGAGTGTCGACCTGCACGACGTCGTCGCGGACTGCGAGTACTTCGTCCGTCTTCGTGCTGCCGATGCTGGGGTCGAGGTCGTCGTCGAGCCGAACGCCACCCAGGTGGTCGTCCGCTGCGAGCGGGTGCTCACCGGGCAGGTGCTGCTCAACTTCTGCTTCAACGCGATCGACGAGATGGCGGCCGGAGGCGGCTCGCGCCTTCGGATCGTCGTGCGCCCCGGGGACGGCGTCGGTGTGGTCTCGGTGGAGGACGAGGGGCGTGGCATCGCCCGGGACCCGTTCGTCGACAGCTTCACGTCGAAGGAGCGCGGGAGCGGGATCGGGCTCGCGCTGAGCTACCGCATCATCACGCGTCAGCGCGGCTCGGTCTGGGCCGAGCGGCGCGACGAAGGAGGATCGCGGTTCTCCTTCGCCCTCCCGCTGGCCGACTGAGGTCGGCACGCTCGGGTGGTCCCAGCATGAGGGATTTCTTCAGAACTGTCCGATTGACAAGATTCGTGAAGCCGGGGAGTGTGTGCGAGGTCACGCCCACGATCCAGGAGCTCCACCATGACGTCCGATCTCATCGAAGTCGCCGAGACCCGGCGCGCTGACAGGCCAGGCTCGCGCCACCCGCTCGCCGCGCTGACCGCCGCGGAGGTCGACCGCACGCGTGCGATCCTCGAGAGCGAGGGGCTGATGACGGCCGAGTCCCGGGTTTCGTACGTGATGTTGCGTGAGCCTGAGAAGGCCGACGTCTTCTCCTGGGACGGCGCCAGTCCGCTGCCCCGCGAGGTGAGCCTGCTGCACACGGAGCTCGCGACGCTGACCGTCAGCGCCGTGGTCGTCGACCTGACGGCGGGCGCGGTCGTCTCCCGCGAGCTGCTCGACCCGACCCGCGACGGGTTCGGCCCGTGCCTCGACGAGGACTACCCGCTCGTGGACGCGATCGTGAAGGCCGACGAGGCTTGGCGCGCGGCGGTGACCAAGCGCGGCGTCACCGACATCGACAAGGTGCGACCCGTCCCGCTCTCCGCCGGCGTGTTCGGCTACGACGACGAGGTGGGCAGGCGCATCTACCGCGTGCTCAGCTTCTACGAGCCCGAGCCGGGCGCCATGGTGTGGGCCCATCCGGTGGGCGGTGTCATCGCCCATGTCGACGTCACCGGCGGCAAGGTGCTCCGCGTCGTCGAGACGCACATCGAGCACATGCCGAGCGAGTCCGGCGACTACCTCGACCCGGCCGTGCGAGGCCCGCAGCGCACCGACCTCAAGCCGATCTCGATCACGCAGCCCGAGGGCGTCTCCTTCTCCATCGAGGAGGGCGTGCTGTCCTGGCAGAACTGGAAAGTCCGCCTGGGATTCAACGGTCGTGAGGGGCTCACGCTGCACCAGCTCTCCTTCACCGACGGCGACGAGGAGCGCCCGATCCTCTACCGCGCGTCGGTCGCCGAGATGGTCGTCAACTACGGCGACCCCGGGCCGACGCACGGTTGGCAGAACTACTTCGACTTCGGCGAGTACCAGTTCGGCCGGCTCGCCAACTCCCTCGAGCTCGGCTGTGACTGCCTCGGCGAGATCACCTACCTCGACGCCGTCGTCGTCGACGACTTCTGCGTGCCTCAGACGATCCGCAACGCCATCTGCCTCCACGAGGAGGACTACGGCGTGCTGTGGAAGCACAACGACATCTTCAGCGGCACCTCCGAGACCCGGCGCCAGCGGCGGATGGTGATGTCGTTCTTCGGCACGGTGGGCAACTACGACTACGGCTTCTACTGGTCCCTCTACCTCGACGGCACCGTCGACCTGGAGGTGAAGGCGACGGGCATCCCGTTCCCATCGGGGCACGACGGCACCGACCCATACTTCTCCGAGCTCGCTCCAGGGCTGGGTGCCCCGGTGCACCAGCACCTGTTCTCCGCCCGGCTCGACTTCACCGTAGACACGGTTCGCAACCACGTCGACGAGCTCGATGCGGTCTCCGTGCCCGCAGACCCCGACAACCCGTGGGGCAACGCGATCGCACGCACCAGCACTCGACTCGCCACCGAGCTCTCCGCCCGACGCGACGCCGCCAACGAGCGCAACCGGGTGTGGACGATCTCCAGTGCGGAGCGCACGAACCGCTTCGGCCACCCGACCGCCTACGTCCTGCAGCCGGAGGGGCAGCCCACGCTTCTCGCAGCGGAGGACTCCTCGATCTCGCGCCGCGCCAACTTCGCGCGGCACCACCTGTGGGTCACGCAGTATGACCGGGACGAGATGTGGCCGTCCGGCTACACAGTGAACCAGCACCCTGGCGGCGCCGGCCTCCCGGCGTATGTCGCGGGCGACCGCAGCGTCGACGGCGAGGACCTCGTCGTCTGGCACACGTTCGGTCTGACGCACTTCGTCCGTCCCGAGGACTGGCCGATCATGCCGGTCGACTACGCCGGCTTCAAGCTCCGGCCGCACGGCTTCTTCGACCGCAACCCCACCCTCGACGTCCCCGATCTCAACCGAACCGCTTGCCACTCGACGCGCGCCAGCGCCGGCTCGGGCTGCGGCTGCGACTGAGCCTTCTGAACACCCACCCACCTCTCGTCCGTCACCTCTAGGAGAACCAGTGAACCTGCCTGAGCTCACCACCTCGATGTACCTCGCCGGCAACTGGACGACCGGCTCCGGCGGCAAGATCGACGCGATCAACCCGAGCACTGGCGACGTGCTCGGCGTCATCGCCGCAGCCGGTGTCGAGGACGTCGACCTGGCCGTCGTGGCGGCCACCGAGGCCCTGCGCGGCTCTTGGGCGGCCACCCCGCCGTCCCAGAAGGGCCTCCTGCTCCACCGGCTCGCCGATCTGGTCGAGCGAGACGCGCAGACACTCGCCACCCTCGAGTCGCTGGACATGGGGACGCCCTTCGGGTTCGCGCAGGCGCTGTTCGTGCCGAACCTGGTCGCCTCGCTGCGCTACTACGCCGGCTGGGCCGACAAGGTCAACGGCGAGCTGGTCAGCACCGACGGCTACTTCGGAGCGCCGACGCACTCCTACACGCGGCGCGAGCCGGTGGGCGTCATCGCGGCGATCGTGCCCTGGAACTCGCCCCTGATGATCCTGGGCTGGAAGCTTGCGCCGGCGCTGGCCACCGGCAACACCGTGATCGTGAAGCCGGCGGAGGACGCGTCGCTCTCGATCCTCCACCTCGCCACGCTCGTCGAGGAGGCAGGCTTCCCTGCTGGCGTCGTGCAGGTGCTGCCCGGATTCGGCGAGGTGGCAGGCGAGGCGCTGGCCGTTCACCCGGGCGTGCACAAGGTGAGCTTCACCGGCTCCACTGAGGTCGGCCGCCGCATCCTGCGTAACTCGGCGGGCAACTTCAAGCGCACGACCCTGGAGCTCGGCGGCAAGTCGCCGCAGATCGTCTTCGGCGACGCTGACCTGGAGGCCGCGATCCCCGGCCTGGCGATGGGTCTGTTCGCCAACCAGGGCGAGGTGTGTGCGGCCGGCACCCGCGTCTTCGCGCACCGCTCGGTCTATGACGCCGTCATCGACGGGCTCAAGGGCGCCGCGCAGGCCCAGGTGCTCGGCGACCCGTTCGACCCGTCGACGACGATGGGGCCGCTCATCAACGAGGCGCAGCGTGAGCGGGTGCTGGGCTACGTCGCCAAGGGCCGGGCCGAGGGAGCGGTCGTCGTGGCCGGTGGAGGGACGCCCGAGGGTCCCGGGTTCTTCGTGCAGCCGACCGTGTTCGCGGGCAGCAACGACCTGACGATCGCGCGGGAGGAGATCTTCGGCCCGGTGGGCACCGTGATCGCGTTCGATGACGACGCCGACGTCGTGACCATGGCCAATGACAACGACTTCGGCCTCGCCGCGACCGTCTGGACCCGCGACGTCGGTCGGGCCCATGGGGTCGCCGCGCAGCTTCAGGCCGGTGCCGTCGGCGTCAACGGGTGGTCGCCGCTCGCCCCCCAGCTGCCCTGGGGCGGCACCAAGGCCAGCGGTGTTGGACGCGAGCTCGGCTACGAGGGCATCCTGGCCAACACCGAGGCCAAGACGGTCACGGTGGTCCTGTAGGCGTGAGCGTTGCCTGGCCGGCGCTCGACACGGTCCGAGGAGGTGCGATGACCTCCTCGGACCGTTCCGTCGAGCCCGTGGTGCACATCATCGACGACGACGAGGACCTGCGGCAGTCGCTGGTCTTCCTGTTCGAGAGCGTCGGGATCGAGGCGTTGACCTATCCCGACGCGACGTCCTTCGTGGACGAGTTCGACCCGGACGAGCCGGCGGTCGTCATCGTCGACGTACGCATGCCCGGGATGAACGGTTTCCAGCTCCAACAGCTCCTCATGGAGCGCGGCTATCCGGCTCCGATGATCTTCTGCTCGGCGCACGGCGACATCCCGATGTCGGTGAGGGCGCTCTCGATGGGGGCCGTGGACTTCCTGGAGAAGCCATACGACCACCAGCGGATGATCGACGTCGTCCAGACCCAGCTGGAACAGGCGCGGGCGCGCTTCGACCAGAGCCGCCAGCGTCGTGAGCTGCTCGCCCGGCTGGCGCCGCTCACCGTGCGCGAGCGCGAGGTGCTCAGTCTCGTCATCCGCGGCATGTCCAGTCGCGCGATCGCGCGAGAGCTGGGCACCAGCGACAAGACGATCGACGTGCATCGCGCGCGGATCAAGGCGAAGACCGAGGTGGAGACGCTCGGCGCCCTGGTGCGCGACATCCTCGTCTTCGAGATCGACGTCGACTCCCTGGACTGAACGACACCCACCAAAAGCTCCGGCCCGCCGCACTCGTGCGGCGGGCCGGAGCTTCGGTGTTGCCGAGGGCCTCAGCGGAACGCCGGCACGGTGGCCGGCTGCCCCATGAGCACGGCTCCGGCGGCGTCGTACATCGCCGGGCTGAGAAAGGCGTGCGACTGTGGGACGAGCGCGTCGCCGAGCAGATGCTGCAGCGGGTGACCGGTGAAGATCGGTGCGGTGCCCGAGATGCTGGCCACCTTGCCCACCACGTCGGCGCAGACTCGCGACAGGTGGGCGGCGGAGAGCCGGAGGTGAGCGTTGACCCGGTCCGGCACGGGGCCGTCCAGAGCCGCGTCCCAGCCCTCTTCGGCGGCCTCGAAGAAGTACGCCCTGGCCGAGCGGAGCAGGGCCTCTGCCTCGGCGATGCCGGTGCGGTAGTAGGGCCGGTCGGCCAGCTTCGGCGCCCCGGTGATCCCCGCGCGGGCGGCCCCGATCTCCTGGGCGAAGTCGAGGGCGGCGCGTGCGACGCCGGCCGAGACCACCGAGAGGGCCTGTGCGGCATAGGTGATGGTCGGGTAGCGATAGATCGGCTCGTCGATGGTCGGCGCGCCCCCTCGGATGAAGGTGCAGCTCGTCGGGACCACCACGTCCTCCAGGACGAGGTCGAAGGATCCGGTGGCGCGCATGCCGACGACGTCCCAGTCCTCGACGATCTCCACGTCGCTCGGCCGCACCAGCGCGCCGCGTGGCTTGCCGCTGCTGGAGTCGTCGCCCGGGATGCCGACGCAGATCACCTCGGCCGCCTTGCAGCCGCTGGCGAACTTCCAGCGGCCCGTGACCGAGAAGCCACCCTCGATCGGCCGGGCCTGCTGCACTGGGAAGAGGGCACCGGCGAAGACGAGGTCGGGCCCGTCGGCGTACAGCTCCTCGAGCGTCGCCTCCGGCAGCGAGCCCAGGTAGGACGTCTGGCATCCGAAGCTCGCCACCCAGCCGGCCGACCCGTCGACGGTCGAGATCTGCTCGACCATGCGCAGGAACTGAGCTGGGCGCAGAGGGCTGCCCCCGAAGTGCTGGGGGGTCGCGGCCCGGTAGACCCCGATCTCCTTGAGTCGCGCGACGAAGTCGGCCGAGACGTAGCGCTGGGCGTGGAACTCCTCGCGTCGGGCGCCCAGCTCGCTGAGCACGTCCTCCATCGACGTGGCACTCTCAAGGGCGTCGACGTCCTGCCGGACGTCCGCTTGGGTCTGGGTCATCACCGCTCCCGTGGGTCGTAGGTCAGTCGAATCCTGTCGTGCCTCTGACTGCGCAGAAATCGGAGGAATGCGCGCAGGCGTAAGGGAAACCTTCAATCCGTGCGAGCGGTTCGCTCAGCAGTCCGATCGGTGTGGGGCAGCGGTTTCCGGTGCGGATACTGAACGCCACCGGCGTACGACGATCGCGAGGACCCTCATGACGCTCACCTACTCGGCCCCCACGGTGACCGGCGCGCGAGCCGAGCGGCTGCCGCGCGTGGCCGCCCTGGTCTCCGCGGGCTGCCTGCTCACGCATGTGGTGCTGCTCGGACTGACGGGGGAGTCGCTTCTCGTGCTGACGGTGCCGATGCTGCTGCTGTCGGGCATGTGTGCAGCCTGCGCGGCGTCCGCGTGGCGCCGCCGATGCACCGACCTCGAGCTGGCCGTCATGCTGGTGCTGGGCCTCGCGATGGTGGCTGTCCACCTGCTTCTCGCGCCGATGCACGAGGGGCACGAGCACGTCGAGGTCTCGACGACGACGGATCTTCTCATGCACGGCGGGCTCTCCCTCGCACTGACGGCGGAGGTCGTGGCAGGCGTGGCCCTGGTGCGCCGGCTGATCCGGTCTCGTTGAGGAGATACTGGTGCCCTGCAAGGCGACGCATTGCCCTGCGTGGATGAGAGCGTGTGTGACGAGAGGACGGCCGACGTGGTCGGATCGCGGCCCCGGCGCTACGGGGAAGGGCTGGGCGAGAGCGCGAACAGCGTGTTGGGCAAGGCGCGCCTGATCCTCGAGTCGTTCCACATCGAGGACTCCGCACTCTCGCTCTCGGAGCTGGCTCGGCGCACCGGCATCTCGAAGGCGTCCGTCTACAGACTCGCCCAGGAGCTGGTCGACTGGGGGATGCTCGAGCGGGCCGGCCAGGACTACCGGCTCGGACTGCGCGCCTTCGAGCTCGGAAGTCGGGTCCCGCGGTTCCGCGTGCTGCGAGACACCGTGCGGCCGTTGATGGAGAGCCTGCACTTCGCGACGAAGGAGACGGTGCACCTGGCCGTCCTCGACGGTCTGGAGGTGCTCTACCTGGAGAAGGTCGCGGGCGGCCCCCAAGCCGCGCGTCCGTCCCGGATCGCCGGTCGCATGCCCGTGCACTCGACCGCAACGGGCAAGGTCCTCCTGGCGCACGCGCCGGCCTCGGTGTTCGACGAGGTCGTCGCCCGCGGGCTGTCTCGGGAGACGCCGGCGACGATCGTGATGCCGGGGGTGCTGGCCGAGCAGCTGCGCATCGTCCGTGAGCGCGGCTACGCCGTCGAGCAGGAGGAGACGACCGCTGGCTACGTCTCGGTCGCCGTGCCGCTGACCGGCAGCAGTGGCATGGTGCTGGCCTCGGTCTCCATCACGGCGCCCGCTTTCCGCGCGGATGTCGCGCGGTACGTGAAGGCGCTGACGGCGCTCTCGGAGCGGGTCGCGACCCTCGACCAGCTCAACTGACGCTGTCGGCCTAAAGGATCCCCCTACGGCGGTGGGAGAAAGTCGCGCTGCTGCCAGGTGGGTGAGCAAACGTAGCGTTCCTCACACTCTCCCTCGACGCACGCCGGCTGGCCTTCTGCCGCACGCGGAGTCGACCCCAGCAATCGCAAGGAGTGAAGTATGTCGAGCAACGCGTCCGGTCTCCGGGGCTCGATCGGTGTCATCGGCATCGTCTTCCTGGTGGTGGCGGCCGCATCGCCGCTGACCACCGTCGCCGGGTCCCTGCCGGTGATGATCGCCATCGGGAACGGTGCCGGAGCCCCACTGACCTACATCGTCGCAGCGCTGGTCCTGCTGCTGTTCAGCGTCGGGTATGCGGCGATGAGCAGCCGGATCACCGACGCGGGCGCCTTCTACGCTTACGTCACCCATGGACTCGGGCGCCGGCTCGGCATCGGCGCCGCGGGTCTTGCGCTCTTCGCCTATGCCGCGGTGCAGGCCGGTGTCTACGGGCTGGCCGCCGCCACGATCGACGGCCTCGTCGTCCAGTACGGCGGTCCGGATCTGCCCTGGTGGTTGTGGGCGTTCGTGATGATGGCCGTCGTCGGCGTGGTCGGATACCGCAACATCAGCCTCGGCGCTCTCGTCCTCGGCGTCCTGCTCGCGCTGGAGATCGTCGCGATCATCGCGCTCACCATCGCTGTGTTGGTCAAGGGCGGGGCGCACGGGATCGATGCCACATCGTTCACCCCCTCGAGCTTCTTCTCCGGCTCGCCCGGCATCGCGATGATGTTCGCGATCGGGTCATTCATGGGCTTCGAGGCCACCGCGATCTACAGCGAGGAGGCGCGCAACCCCAAGCGCACCGTCCCGCTGGCGACCTACGTCGCGATCATCGTGATCGGCGTCCTCTACGCCCTGTCCAGCTGGGCCGTGGTCCTGGCCTTCGGCAGCAGCCGGATTTCCGATGCGGCGGCGAAGGACACCGCTGGACTGACGTTCGACGCAGCGGCTCGCTTCCTCGCGCCGTGGACCTCCGAGGCGATGCAGATCATGCTCGTTACGAGCCTCTTCGCCACGCTGCTCGCCTTCCACGGCGCGATCGCCCGCTATGTCTTCGCCCTTGCTCGGGCCGGCTATGCGCCGCGTGGCCTGGCTGCCGTGCACGCCAAGCACGGGTCGCCGCACGCAGGGTCGCTCCTGCAGACGGCGTCCGCCGCCGTGCTCGTGGGTGTCTTCGCGATTGCCGGCGCCGACCCCGTCCTGCAGCTGTTCACCTGGATGGCCGGTGTCGCGATCGTGGCAATCCTCGCCCTGATGGCCTTGACCAGCTTCGCGATCGTGGCCTACTTCCGACGTACGCGTGTCGACACGCGCCTGTGGCAGACCGTCATCGCTCCCGTGCTCGGGGGACTCGGCCTCATCGCCATCACGGGACTCGTGATCGCCAACTTCACGACGCTGATCGGAGGATCGCGCACGATCGCCGCGATCTTCCTGGCCGCTGTAGTCGCCGTCTTCGTGGTCGGCGTCCTGTTCGGCGGCCGGCCGTCACGGTCGTCGAGCGACGGCGACGACTCGGCCACCGAGCTCGAGGCGGCCCCCGTTGGCTGAGTCGTCTTCACTCGATCTCCGGCAGGAGCCTTCCATGACCGACGACGACCAGTTGCTGCAGCGCCGGTTCGACGTCCTCGGCCGCAACGCCCCGCTCTTCTACGAGCGTCCCGTCCATCTCGTCCGTGGCGAGGGGGTATGGGTCGAGGACGCCGACGGGCGGCGCTACCTCGACGCCTACAACAACGTGCCCCATGTCGGGCACTGCCACCCTCGCGTCGTCGAGGCGGTGGCGCGCCAGGCCGGCACGCTCAACCTGCACACCCGGTATCTCCACGAGCTCGTCGTCGAGTACGCCGAGCGGCTCACCGCGACCCTGGCGGGGCCCCTCGACACCGCGGTCCTCACCTGCTCGGGCAGCGAGGCCAACGAGCTTGCGCTCCGGATGGCACGCTTCGCGACGGGCAGCAGCGGCCTGATCGTCAGCGACTTCAGCTATCACGGCAACACCGCGACGTTGGCCTCGCTGACCACCTGCTTCCCAGTGGTCGAGGCGTTCCCCGGTAACGCCCGGGCTGTCCGGGTCCCCGACCCGCGCCACGACGGCCAGGGCCTGAGCGAGGACGAGCTGGCCGACCGTTACGTCACGCAGGTTGCCGAGGCCGTGCGCTCGCTCGAGCAGGCGGGGCACGGGGTGGCCGCGATCCTCATCGACTCCTTCTTCGCCAACGAGGGGCTGCCCGACGCCGTCCCGGGCTACGTGCGGCGTGCCGTCGCGACGGTACGTGAGGCGGGTGGCCTCTTCGTCTGCGACGAAGTGCAGGCCGGCTTCGGTCGGACCGGGGATGCGATGTGGGGCCACGAGCTGGCGAAGGTCGCGCCCGACATCGTCACGATGGGCAAGCCGATGGGCAACGGTCACCCGGTGGCCGGCGTCGTCGCGCCCAACGGTCTCATCTCCGACTTCCAGGCAGCGTCGACCTACTTCAACACCTTCGGTGGCAACCCGGTCTCCGCCGCGGCAGCCATGGCCGTGCTCGACGTCCTGGAGGAGGAGCGTCTGCAGGACAACGCTCGCGTGGTCGGCGCCTACGTGCGTGAGGGCCTCGAGAAGCTCGCCGCCCGGCACGACGTGATCGGCGGCGTCCGAGGACGCGGCCTGTTCTTCGGCATCGAGATCGAGCAGGACGGCGCGCCGGCGCCTGGCCTCACCAAGGTCCTGGTCAACGCGATGCGGGACCGCGGCGTGCTGCTCAGCCGGATCGGCCGGCACGACAACGTCCTGAAGATGCGGCCCCCACTGGTCTTCGGCCAGTCGGAGGCCGATCTCCTCCTGGACACCCTCGAGGAAGCGCTGGTGGCGCTGTGACGACCGCCGTCGACTTCGACACGCTGCCCGTCGACGACCAGGTTGCGCGCCTGACCCGGATGGCGCAGGCCGCCGGAGACCACTGGGAGGGCGGGTTCAGCGACGTCGAGCTCGTGAAGTACCGGGAGAACGCCGTGTTCTCCGCTCGACGTCCAGGCGGAGAGCGCGTCGCCGTTCGCATCCACCGGCACGGATACCACTCTGATGCCGCGCTCCGCTCCGAGCTGGCGTGGATGCGCGCGCTGGGGGAGAGCGGCGCCGTCACGGTACCGCCGGTTCTGCCGGCGGCCGACGGTCGGCTGGTCGTCGAGATCCGTCATTGCGACGTCCCGCAGTCGCGGCAGGTGTCGGTCCTCGGCTGGCTGGCAGGTCAGCCCGCCGGCACCTCGGAAGACGGCGTCGACCTGGATGGCGTGGCGGCTGCGCAGCTCTACGCCAAGGCGGGGGTCGTCGCCGCCCGCCTGCACGACCACTGCGGGTCCTGGGAACGGCCCGAAGGGTTCACGAGGCACTCCTGGGATGCCGAGGGGCTGGTGGGCGAGACCCCGCTCTGGGGCCGGTTCTGGGAGTACGACCGCCTCACCGATGCTCAACGAGACCTCCTCCTGGAAGCGCGCCGGAGGGCGCGCACCGAGTTGGATCGGATCGGCCGGCATCCGCACAACTACGGCCTCATCCATGCCGACCTCGTGCCGGAGAACCTCCTCGACGAGGGCGGTCAGCTCAAGCTGATCGACTTCGACGACGCCGGTCACGGCTGGTTCCTCTTCGAGCTGGCGACTGCGCTCTACTTCAACCTCGAGGCGCCTGGATACCGTGATGTTCGTCGTGGATTGCTCGCGGGCTATCGCTCCGTCCGACCGTTGAGCGCCGAGGAGGAGGCCCTGCTGCCGCTCTTCATCTTCCTGCGCGGTACGACGTACCTGGGGTGGGTGCAGTCCCGTCCCGAGACCGAGACCGCGCGCAGCATGGGACCGATGCTCATCGAGCTGGCCTGTGCGGCTGCGCGGGAGTACCTGGCCGCGCTCTGAGCGGGCCGACGGATCGCACACGCGGGGCCTGGCAGATAGTGACCGCCGTCGTCGACCGCTGTCTTCAGGATCGACCGCAACAGGCTTGTACGCATGCGCGTGGGAGTCGGCATGGCCGCAAGGGACACCTCCGCGGCGGGGATTCCGACGCGCTGTGGCAGCCGGGAGTAAACGATGTCGCCGTCCGCCGCGCCGTGGCGAAGCCCCTAAGAGCGTGATGGAGTGCCGGCTCATGGTGCGCCCGGAAGACTCAAGGCGTACGTGCGCGTCTCGACCTGAACGATACCCGTCCAGGTCGTGACCAGGCACGATCCAGCGGCACAACTGATCGGCATCACTCCGAGAGGGCAGGCATCAAGCAGGCGAAAGGCCCCAGGTCGTTGAAGAGTCGCGAGTCGGGTCGCACGCAGCTGCGACCCGGGCCAGGAGTAGCGTGGCAGTGCGCCTTGCCGACGAGTTCGGCATTGCTCGACCGGTGAACCCGGCGCGTCCGATATGTGTCCAGAGGTAGAACCTCGCGGGTGAATTCGCAGGGCACGACGATGCATCTCGCGGACTGTCCCGTCGCGAAAGCTTCGAAGGTTCGAATCCTTCACCCGCCACCAATGTGATGTCGCAGGACATCCCGGACAGCGGACCTACGGAAACGTAGGTCCGCTGTCCGTTTCTGCGGTTGTCCTGTGGGGGCGCGTCTTGCAGG
>NZ_BAAIGC010000024.1:0-78159 GCF_054653495.1 Nocardioides sp. AN3 | reverse complement strand
AGATTGACATAATGTCGCTTATCGGCGATTGCGTGGGACGGGTCCGCTGCGTTCGCGTGCCATTGCGACCACGATCAACAAGAGCCCTAGCAATGGAATCATCGTCGGGCTCCCGCTCATGTTCAGGCGCGCAGGTCGGCGCGCCGAATTCAGCAGGACCTGGGGCGATGACGAGGACCAGCAGAGGTCGTAACGGCTGACCCCGAGTCACCCGCTGCGGGTGACGACCGCACTGGAACACCACCACCACGATCTGAGGATGGAATCGGCATCTGTGCCCGAAGCGACCCGTCCCGCTGAAGGAACGCCGTCGTGACGGACCCGCGAGCCGCGAAGAGCAAGAGAGGTGGCAGCTCGAAAGGCTCGACGATCAGCTGGGCGCCACTGATCGCGCTGGCGACCGCTCAGTTCGTGATGGTGCTCGACCAGTCGGTCATGAACGTCTCGATCAGCACGCTGGTGGCGGACTTCGACACGACGGTCACGACGATCCAGGCGGTGATCACGCTGTACTGCCTGGTCATGGCGATGTTCATGTTGACGGGCGCGAAGGTCGGAGACATCATCGGCCGGCGGCGGGCGTTCGTCGTCGGCCTCGTCATCTATGGCATCGGCTCCTTGACGACCGCACTGGCACCGACGGTGGCGGTGCTGACCCTGGGCTGGTCGATCCTCGAGGGAGTCGGCGCGGCGTTGGTCCTCCCGGCACTTGCCGCGTTGATCGCCGGGAACTTCGCTGGCGCCTCTCGCAAGGTGGCCTACGCGGTCATCGGCGGCGTCGCCGGGGCCGGCATCGCCGTGGGTCCCATTCTCGGCGGCTGGGCGACGACCGAGCTCAGCTGGCGGATCGTCTTCGCCGGCGAGGTCGTGCTGGTCGTGTTCATCCTCGCGATGACCCGAAAGGTCGCCGACGCTGCCCGCACCGGTCCGAAGCCGCGGCTGGACGTGCTGGGCGCCGGCATGTCGGCGGTCGGGCTCGGTCTCATCGTGCTCGGCACGCTGCAGTCCAGCACGTGGGGCTGGGTGTTGCCGAAGGACTCCCCCGTCGCCCCGCTCGGCTTCTCGCTCACGATATGGATGTTCGCCGGCGGCGCCGTGCTGCTCTGGGCCTTCACGGTGTGGCAGCGGCGGCGGGAGAGGGCCGGGGCTGACCCGTTGGTGCACCTCAGCCTGTTGCAGATCCCACCCTTGCGCTCGGGCCTCGCGGGGCTGTTCAGCCAGAACCTGATCCTGATGGGCGTCTTCTTCGTGGTGCCGCTCTACCTACAGTTGGTCCTCGGGCTCGACGCGCTCGAGACGGGCATCAAGATGCTCCCCATCTCCATCACGATGTTCGTGGCGGCCGCGGCCGGCTCACGGTTGTCGACACGCTGGTCGATCCGTGGGGTCGTGCGGGCGGGCTTGGCCACCACGATGGTGGCCATCATGGTGCTCCTCGCGACCGTGCAGCCTGAGCTGCGCGACGTGGGATTCGGCATCTCGATGGCCATCCTCGGTGTCGGGATGGGGCTCATCGCATCCCAGCTCGGCAACGTGATCCAGTCATCGGTCGATGCCTCCGGGCGCGGTGAGGCCGGAGGACTTCAGTACACCGGGCAACAGCTCGGCTCGTCGCTCGGCGTGGCCCTGATCGGCGCCATCGTGCTGACGGGGCTGAGCACGGGCTTCGTCACTCGGGTCGAGTCCGATCCGCGGATCGACGCTCAGGTCTCCGCCCAGGTCGGCGTCGCGGTGGGCGGCGGGCTCGACTTCCTGTCGGCCGACCAGGTGGAGTCGGCCGCCAAGGCGGCCGGGCTCGACGACGCCACCACGGCGGCGATCGTCGAGGACTACAGCGACGCACAGCTTCGCTCTCTGAAGGTCGGCCTGCTCGCGGCCGCTCTCCTCGCCCTGCTCTCGCTGATGTCCACCCGGCACCTCCCCCACGACCCGGCTGTTCAGCGCCAGAAGCGGAAGGTCAGGGATCGCCCGACGGCATGAGTCAACCGTCGCGGGCGTGGCGTCAGTAGCCCTCTTCGACTGCGTCAGTCGGATAGTGCTTGACCTTCGTGGTGACGCTCCCGTCGGCGTGATGCTGGATCTTCACGACCTTGTGCGGCATGGTCTTCGTCTCCTCGTCGGTCACGGGCGACTTCGAGGGTGTGGCCGACGGGCTCGGGATCTTCGATGGCTGCGGCTTCTCTGCCAGTGCGCGGACGAGAACGGGCCAGCGGTGCTCAGCGTGCGTGATCGCGTCCTTGTGGACGAGGTGGGTGACGGCGTCGTGATGGACGACGTGCGAGCTCTCCTCGACGTCCTGGTGGTAGAACCAGTCGGACTCGCCGTCTGCTCCCTTGTCCCGCTGGCAAGCGAGGTTGGGCTGACAGTCGAAGCCGTTGTGGTTGCCCGAGTCGGGGTTCCAGCACGAGGACGGGAACGAGTGGTCGCCGCTGGGGCCGCATGTCCACGTGTACCAGCGGTCCGCTGCCTGCTGGTCGACGACGGTCTCGTCCCACGCGGGAGTGTCGACGACCGTCTCGTCCCATGCCGGGGTGTCGACGACGGTGCGGTCCTCTCGCTGCCCGATCTGGGTCAGGTTCAGCGGGTTGTCCTCGCCTGACTGGGAGTCGGGGTCGGCGGGCGGTGCATCGGAAGTGCCCCACGCCGTGTAGTGGTCCAGTGACCACGGCCCCAGCCGTGCTGATCCGCCGGCGGCGTGCGCTGCGGCGGTGGCGCCGCCGATCGCCAGGATGGCAACGGTCCCGGCGGCGACCCACACGTGCTTGTTCGCGCCCTTCGAGCGCTTGTGCTTCTTCATGTCGACTGTCCCTTCGTCTCGCGGATGGGACGAAGCGAAGAGATCAGCGGTGACGTCGAAAGCAAACTCAATTGGGCATGCGTGCCATCTCTCGTCACGCGTGCACGATCACGTGGCGCAGCGCGATGACGAGTGGCCAGAGGACAGCGCTGACGCCGATGGCACCCCACATCGGGTCGCTCATGAGGAGGGCACCCGCCGCGCTGGCCAGCACCAGGTAGGCGGCCATCGTTGCGTTGTGGGTGAATCTCGGGCCCATGCGCTCCCCCGCCATCGGTCAGAAGGTGGGGTGTGGCTCCGCCCCCACTGCTGGGCACACCCCAAGCGGTCGGCCGGCTGGGTGCTGAAGGTCGCCGAAGGCCCGACCGTTCCCTAGGACGGTGGAACGCGCGAGGAGATGACGCGAGAGGCGAGAAGAGTCAGCTCGCCAGCGGACGAGCATCCTTGCGTGGGCGGCCGCGCGGGCGCTTGTGTGAGATCACGACGCCGTCGACGACGAGCTCGCCACCCCAGACGCCCCAGGGCTCGTGCCGCTCGAGGGCCTGTGTCAGACAGGCCTCGCGCAAGGGGCATGCACGACACAGCGTCTTCGCGCGGTCGATGGCGGCAGGATGGGCGGCGAACCACAGGTCCGCATCCCCACTCCGGCACGGCAGGTCGGCGAGCTCGCCGGCGAGGTCCTGGCCGAGCGGAAGCGGGTCGTATGCACTGCGAGCCATGTGGTCAGGCTGCCCGTCTGAGGTAGCTGGCCACATCGGAAGACTTCCCTAGTCCGTCCCGGTGGGCACTCGTGGTCCGACCGGGTGGTTCCGTGCCGTTCTCGCGTGGCGGTCCCGGTCGGAGGCGCACGGTGGGGATATCGGTATCCAAACACGCCGCGCACGCTCCTCAAGATCACAACACTGCGGGCGCACCGTGGAGTCAGGAGGCCACTATGTGGGACACCGTCGAGATCGCGACCGAGCACCTCTCCCATGACCTGCCGTGCCCGCGCTGCGGACACGCAGGCCACCGGTACTTCGCCTGCGACGCGACGGCCTGCGGCTGCGCCGCCCATCCCTTCCCCGGTGACCCGGCACTGGGCGGGTGATCTCGCGGTCGCGGCGGCATCGGCTATGGTGGCGGAGCCGGCATGCGGACGCTCCCCCGACACGCCAGCGGCCCCGTCTGTGGTTCTATCTCACATGTGAGATAACGTGGCGGCATGAGTGACGGATACAAGGGCCGGATCGGCAACCTCATCCGCGACGCCCGCACGCACCGCGGTCTGACCCAGGCCCAGCTGGCCGAGCGACTCGGGACCAGTCAGAGCGCGATCAACCGGATCGAGAAGGGCCAGCAGAACCTCACCCTCGAGACGATCGCGCGCATCAGCGACGCGGTCGACTCCGAGATCGTCAGCCTCGGCGCGGGCCCGGTGCATCTCCGGGTGACCGGGCCGACCACGCTGTCGGGCAGCATCGAGGTGAAGACCTCCAAGAACGCCGGAGTCGCACTCCTGTGTGCCTCGCTCCTCAACCGCGGGCGCACGACCCTGCGCAAGGTCGCCCGGATCGAGGAGGTCAACCGGCTCATCGAGGTCCTCAACAGCCTGGGTGTCCAGACCCGCTGGCTCAACGACGCCAACGACCTCGAGATCGTGCCGCCGGCGGAGCTGCGGCTCGACAACGTCGACGAGGACGCGGCTCGGCGCACGCGCTCGGTCATCATGTTCCTCGGTCCGCTACTGCATCGCGCCCAGGCCTTCGACCTGCCCTACGCCGGCGGCTGCAACCTCGGCACCCGCACCGTCGAGCCGCACATGGCTGCGCTGCGCTCCTTCGGCCTCGAGGTGAAGGCGACCGATGGCGCCTACCACGCCTCGGTCGACCCTCGGATCGTGCCGGGGCGGCCGATCGTCCTCACCGAGCGCGGTGACACCGTCACCGAGAACGCGCTGATGGCCGCCGCCCTCCACCCGGGCACGACGGTGATCCGCAATGCCAGCTCCAACTACATGGTCCAGGACCTGTGCTTCTACCTCCAGCGTCTGGGCGTGCAGGTGGAGGGCATCGGCACCACCACCCTCACCGTCACCGGCCTGGAGACGATCGACGTCGACGTCGACTATGCGCCGGCGGAGGACCCGATCGAGGCGATGAGCCTGCTCGCGGCGGCGATCGTCACCGACTCCGAGATCACGATCCGCCGTGTGCCGATCGAGTTCCTCGAGATCGAGCTGGCCACGCTCGAGGAGATGGGCTTCCTCTACGAGCGCTCCGAGGAGTACGACGCAGCAAATGGCAAGACGAGGCTGGTCGACATCACCACCCGTCGCTCGGTGCTGCACGCGCCGAACGACAAGATCCATCCGATGCCCTTCCCGGGCCTCAACATCGACAACCTGCCGTTCTTCGCGGTCATCGCAGCCGTCGCGACAGGCCAGACGCTGCTGCACGACTGGGTCTACGAGAACCGCGCGATCTATCTCACCGAGCTCGCGAAGCTCGGTGGTCAGGTCAAGCTGCTCGACCCCCACCGGGTGATGATCGAGGGCCCCACACACTTCTCCGGGGCCGAGATCGTGTGCCCGCCGGCACTGCGTCCGGCGGTGGTCATCCTGCTCGCCATGCTGGCCAGCAAGGGCACGAGTGTCCTGCGGTCGACCTACGTCATCGCACGCGGCTACGAGGACCTCGCGGAGCGGCTCAACGAGCTCGGCGCCACCATCGAGCCGTTCCGGGACTTCAGCAACTGAGCCGAGGTCGCGGCGCGGGCAGGCCTGCGCCCGGGCGAGCGTACGGCGCGCCATACTCTCCCCCGTGAGCAACACGGGCCAGGTGATCGCCTTCGCCCACCGCGGTGGCGCCTACCACCCGGACATCGAAGGTCTGGAGAACACGCTGGCGGCCTTCGAGCACGCCGTGGCGCTGGGCTACACCCACCTGGAGACGGACGTGCAGACCACCAGCGACGGGGTGCTGCTCGCCTTCCACGATGCCGTCCTCGATCGGGTGACCGACGCCCGCGGGGCGATCGCGACGATGAGTCTGGCCGACGTCAGGGCCGCCCGCATCGGCGGCCGTCACCAGGTGCCCACGCTCGCCGAGCTGTTCGACGCCTTCGAACAGGCGCAGTTCAACATCGACCTCAAGTCGCGGACGGCGGCACCCGCGCTCGCCGCGTTCCTCGATGAGCGCGATGCGTGGGATCGGGTGATCACGACCTCCTTCTCCCCCGCGACACTGCGGGCCTTCCGCCGACTCTCGCGCGGACGTGCGCGCACCGGTGCACATCCCGTGGAGGTGGCCGTCTATGTGGCGCTCCCCAGCGCGCGCCTGGTGCGGCTCCTGACACCTGGACGGCCGGTCGCGCTCCAGATCCCGCATCGGCGCGGGCCACTGACGATCGCCGGGCGCGGGCTGATCCGCCGCGCTCATGCGAACGGACTGCAGGTGCACGTGTGGACCATCGACGACCCGGCCGAGATGACCGAGCTGCTGGACCGGGGCGTCGACGGCCTCATGAGCGACCGGACCGATCTGCTGAAGGACGTGCTGGTCGAGCGCGGCCAATGGAGGGAACAGCCATGACCCAGAGCGGCCCGGCGCCGATCGCCGACCTCTCGCCCGTGTTCCGACGCGGCCAGCAGCGTGCGTGGAACTGGTACGACTGGGCCAACTCGGCGTTCTACACGACCACGCTGACGGTGCTCTTCGGGCCGCTGATGATCACGGTCGCCGGACGGGCGGCCGGCTGCGGACACAGCTCGGACGAGACGTGCAAGAAGGCCGTCGACGTGCTCGGCCTACATCTCGCGGCCGGGTCGCTGCCGTCGTACCTGACGAGCTTCGCGACGATCCTGAGCGCCTTCATCCTCCCCGTCGTCGGGGCGCTGGTGGACCGCAGCGGGCGCAAGAAGATGCACATGGCCTGGTTCGCATGGGCCGGCTCCTTCTTCGGTGCGCTGCTGTTCTTCCTGCAGGGCGACCACTGGCAGATCGGCGCGTTCGCCGTCGTCGTCGCGAGCATCCTGGCCGGGTGCTCGCTGGTGAGCTACTACGCGATCATGGTCGACATCTCGACCGAGGCCGAGCGCGACACCGTGTCGGCCCGGGGGTGGGCCTTCGGCTACCTCGGCGGCGGTCTGCTGCTGCTGATCAACCTCGTCATGGTGCAGGGGCACGACGCCTTCGGGCTCAGCAAGGAGCTCGCCGTCCGGCTCTCGCTGCTCAGCGCGGCGCTGTGGTGGGCCGGCTTCACGATCATTCCGGTCGTCCGGCTGCGCAACGTGCCCCCGCAGAACGTCCTCCCTGAGCCAGGAGGCCTGATGCGGCGCAGCTTCGGGCAGCTGTGGGCAACCCTCAAGGACCTGCGCCACTACCCGATGACGCTGACCTTCCTCCTCGCCTATCTCTTCTACAACGACGGCATCCAGACCGTGATCTACAGCGCGTCGATCTACGGCTCCAAGCAGCTCGGCTTCGGCGACGGCGTCCTGATCGCCGCGATCCTGCTGATCCAGTTCGTCGCGTTCGGAGGAGCTCTCTTCTTCGGCCGCTACGCACGCAGGTACGGCGCCTACCGCTGTCTCGTGTGGGGCAACGTGGCCTGGATGGCGATCGTGGTGTGTGCGATGTTCCTGCCGGAGAAGAACATCGTGCTGTTCCTGCTCGCCGGCGTCGCCATCGCCCTGGTGATGGGCGGGACTCAGGCGCTCTCCCGCTCGTTCTACAGCCTGTTCATCCCGCACGGACGAGAGGGCGAGTACTTCGCCCTCTACAACGCCTGTGAGCGGGGCACCTCCTGGTTCGGCACGCTCCTCTTCGGCGTGGTCTTCCAGCTCACGGGGTCCTACCGGCCGGCGATCGTCTCGCTCGTCGTCTTCTTCGCTCTCGGCCTCGTCCTCCTCCTCCGCCTCGACACGCGACGGGGCATCGCCGAGGCGGGCAACGCCGTTCCCGCGGTCCTGTGAACAGCCTCGCTGTCACCGTGTGACCAACCTCCCAGCCGGGAACCTGATGACTGTCGGAATCTTGGGCGGCTCGGTACCGTTGAAGACTCGACAGGGGGACACGGGCCTACGTCGTCACGATCGACAGCCGCGGTCGTCTCTTCGATGGCCCGCCGTGGCTGCCGGACCGACGGCCAGCGGGAAACGAGACACAGGAGGTGCCACCATGGCGGAGCGCACACTGCGAGGTGCCCGACTCGGGGGCCAGAGCTTCGAGGACGAGCGCGGGATCGAGTTCGCCGCGCGTCAGCAGGTCGGCTACCGGTGCCCGCAGGGGCACGAGTTCGAGATCACGATGTCCGACGAGGCCGACGTGCCCGCCGTGTGGGAGTGCCCGCGCTGTGGCCAGGAGGCGCTGAGCGTCTCGGGGGCCCAGCCCGAGGAGAAGAACGAGAAGCCGGCTCGCACGCACTGGGACATGCTCCTGGAGCGGCGCTCGGAGAAGGAGCTCGAGGAGATCCTCAAGGAGCGCTTGGAGCTGCTGCGCGACGGAGAGATCGGCCCCGCCCATCTGCACCGCGTCAACAGCAAGAAGCGCAAGGCCGGCGTCTGAGCCCTGCCGGCGCGGCGTCCGTCCGCGTCAGTCGATGACCTCGCCCCGGATCACGGAGTCCTCTCCGGGTCCGGGGCGTCCTGCAGTCCTGCCACGGCCCGCCACGACGGCGGTGAGCCTGCGCGCCACCAAGGCGCCCAGCACGCGTCGACCGATCGGCCGGGTGAACGGCAGCAGGAGCAGCACGCCGAAGATGTCGGTCACGAAGCCCGGGCTCAGCATGAGCGCGCCGGCCAGCACGATCAAGGCACCATCGGCCAGCTCCCGGTGCGGCATCCGCCCACCCTCGAGCGCTGTCCGCAGTGCGGCGTAGGCCTTCGACCCCTCACGCTTGATGAGCCACGTGCCGAGGATCGAGTCGGCGACGAGCAGCACGAGCGTCCAGCCGACGCCGATGACGTGGCCGACACGGATGAGCACCCACAGCTCGAGGATCGGGACGATCAGGAACGCGACCAGGACCGCCCATGCCCAGGCGGGTCGGCGGCGTCGCGTGCTCGGTCTCACCCCACCATGATCGCGCGGACCGCAAGGGCCCTCAGCGTCGGCCCCACGCCCGCCGCAGCTGCGCCCGTCGCTCCTGCAGTCCCCACCGGGTGACGCGCCGCATAGACTCCGCCGCCACGGCGCCGCTCATCTTGGAGGCGCCGCGGACCCGCTCGACGAACTCGATCGGGACCTCCTCGACGGTGAGCCCTGCCTGGAGCGTGCGGGTGACCAGCTCGGTCTGGAAGACGTAGCCCGTCGACTGGACCGAGTCGAGGTCGACCTTCTCCAGCGTGGCCCGTCGGAAGAGCCGGAAGCCGGCAGTCGCATCGCGCACCTTGATGCCGAGCAGAAGGCGGACGTAGAGGTTGCCACCGCGGGAGAGTGCCTCGCGCGAGAGCGGCCAGTTGACGACGGAGCCGCCAGGGACCCACCGAGACCCGATGACCAGGTCGGCGCGCGCGAGCGCCCCGAGAAGACGCCCCAGCTCCTCCGGCTGGTGCGAGCCGTCGGCGTCCATCTCGCCGATCACGTCGTAGCCGGCGTCCAGCGCCCACCGGAACCCATGCAGGTACGCCGCCCCGAGACCGGCCTTCTCGGTGCGATGCAGCACGTGCACCTGGGCGTCGCTGGCAGCGATCCGGTCCCCGATCGCACCCGTCCCGTCGGGAGAGCCGTCGTCGACGACGAGGAGGTCGACGCCCGGCTGAGCGCGGCGCAGCCGACCGACGATCCACTCCAGGTTGTCGGCCTCGTTGTAGGTCGGGACGACCATGACCACGCGGCCGAGGTCGATGTCCCCGCCCTCGCCCGCGCTGTCGGTCCTGCTGTGGCTCACGTGAGGCTCATCTCCTGGTCGGGCGCATCGGGCGCGTCGTGCTGGGGTGCTGGGTCAACGCTACGCCGTCGTCTCCGGGTCACCACGGCGACCGCCAGAGCGACGAGAGTGACCACCGCGAAGGCACGGCCCGTCCATGGACCGAGCCGGACCGCCGGCGTCAGGGCGTCCACCAGCCCGACCTGCTCGTCAAGCACGGCGGTCGTGCGAGGTCGCGCCGTGGCGATCACGCGGCCGTCGGGCCCGATGACACCGGTGAGTCCGTTGGTCGAGGCGACGACGACGTAGCGGCCCGTCTCGATCCCGCGGAGCCGGGTGATGGCGAACTGCTGGCGGATCTGGTGGGTGAAGATGAAGGTGGCGTTGCTCGTCTGGACCGTCACCAGGCGCGCGCCGCGGGCGACCTGGTCGTCGAGGACGTCGTCGTAGGCAACGTCGAAGCAGATGGCGTCGGCCACCGGTGTCCCGGCGATCGTCAGCGGCTGCTTGCCGGTCCCGGCCACCATGTCGCGACCGATGATGGCCAGGCGACCGAAGTTCCAGTTGTCGATGACTCCGCGGAACGGGATGTACTCCCCGAAAGGCACGGGATGCCGCTTCGTGTAGCGCTGCCCCGGCCCCGTCGTCGGATCCCAGACGATGCCTTGGTTGTAGACGTGCGAGGGGCCGCCGTCGACCATCCCGCCCACCACCACCGGCACCCCGATCGCACCGACGGCCGCGTGGATCGCCTCGTTGTCCTGCGTGTCGCTGAACGGGTCGACCGCAGTGGAGTTCTCCGGCCACAGCACGAAGGCTGGCCGGGCCGCGGTGCCGGCGCGCACGCGTGCTGCCAAGGCGATGGTGGCGTCGGCATGGTTGCGCGTGACCTGGCGGTGGTCCCACAGGACGTCGTTGCCCGGGCCCGGAACGTCGCCCTGGACCGCTGCCACGCGGAGGTGCCCGGTGGCGGGGGCACGCCACGGGCGGACGTCGGCCGCGGCGACGGCCGTCAGCACGACGAGGACACCCGCGACGCCGAGCAGTCGACGGCGACGCCGCGCGAGGACGACCCAGGTCAGCAGGGCCCCGAGCAGCGCCAGCAGGAAGCTGACGCCGGTCGCTCCGACGTAGGCGAGCGCCGGAGCCACGGGCGTGTCGGCGACGGAGTAGGCGAGGCGTCCCCACGGCATGCCGCTGAACGGCCAGCTGCTGCGGACGAACTCCATGGTCGACCACGCCGCAGCGGCCCAGAGCGGCCACCAGGGCAGCCGGGAGAGCGGCGCCATCGCCGCGCCGAGCGCACCGTAGAAGAGCGCCTCGGCCCCCGCCAGGGCCAGCCAGGCGTCGGTGCCGACCGTGCGCATCCAGACGATGTGGGTGAAGTAGAACGAGATGCCGAAGGCCAGCCCGACGAGGAAGCCGACACGGGCGCGGGTGCCGCGCACCGACAGGAAGAATCCGGCGACCGCGATCGGGGCGAGCCAGGGCAGCGCGAGCGGCTCGAAGGCCGCGGTCAGCAGCAGGCCCGAGCCGACGGCGATGGCCAGCCGGACGAGCAGAATCAGGACCCGCGGCACGCGCACACGCTACGCGCTCTTGCTGAGAGCTCCTCGGGAAGGACTCCGGTGCACGTCGGGCCAGCCTGCGCCCGACCGGTTGCCGGGCGCGGGAGTTGTCTATCGAGACCGGAGTCCTTCCGCGGCGGTGAGTCCGCCACAACGGACCGACATAGATTCACGTTCTTCACCCTCGCAGTCAAGGGTGCCTTGACCTGGGAGAACGGTTGTTGTCGCAGGTCAGCCTCGGTGTCGGGTCGGCGAAAAGAAGGTGGTGAAAAGGTGACATGCTCGGCGTGTCGCCGACGACACGCCGAGCACCGCCTCACCACGAGGCACGAGGGTCTGTCGGTCGGCGACAGCCTCAGTCGCTGACAGGACGGTTCTCGTAGTAGGTGGAGAGCACGATCGTGGTGCGCGTCGCGACATTGGCGACGTTGCGGATGCGGCCGAGCAGGTCCTCGAGGGCGGCGGGGGTCGCGGTCCGGACCTTCAGGACATAGGACTCGTCACCGGCGACCGACCAGCACGACTCGATCTCGGCGATGTCCCGCACGCGCTCGGGGCAGTCGTCCGGCTGCGAGGGGTCGATCGGCCGGATCGAGACGAACGCCGTGAGCGGCAGGCCGAGCTCTGCGTGGTTCACCGTGGCGCCGTACCCCGTGATGAGCCCGCGCTGCTCGAGCCGCTTGACGCGCTGGTGCACGGCCGAGGTGGACAGCCCGGTCGCCTTGCCCAGGTCGGTGAAGGACATCCGGCCGTCACCCGAAAGCAGTTGGAGGATCTTGCGGTCGGTGCTCTCGACAACGGGATCAGCCACGGCCGTCACTGTAGCCATCGCGAGGCGCGGTGTCGCCCGGTCGTGATTGGATGCCGGACGTGACTCGCCGCCTGATGCTCCTCGACTCCGCTTCGATGTACTTCCGGGCGTTCTACGGCGTGCCGGACATCAGCGCCCCGGACGGCACTCCGGTCAACGCCGTGCGCGGCCTTCTGGACTTCATCGCGCGCCTCGTTGAGCAGTACTCCCCCACCGACCTGGTGTGCTGCTGGGACAACGACTGGCGCCCGCAGTGGCGCGTCGACCTGATTCCGTCCTACAAGGCGCACCGCGTGGTGACCGAGAACCCGGTCGGCCCCGACGTCGAGGAGGTGCCGGACCCGCTCGAGGCCCAGGTCCCCCTCATCGCCGACGTGCTGGAGGCTTTCGGGATCGCCGTGCGAGGGGCCGAGGGCTACGAGGCCGACGACGTCATCGGCACGCTCGCGACCGGCGCCGGCATGCCGGTCGACGTCGTCACGGGCGACCGCGACCTCTTCCAGCTGGTCGACGACGAGGCCGAGGTGCGGGTGCTCTACATCGCGCGGGGCGTGGGCAACCACGAGCGCGTCGACGACGCGTGGGTGCACGCGAAGTACGGCGTGCACGCCCGTCAGTACGCCGACTTCGCCACCATGCGCGGCGACGCTTCCGACGGGCTGCCCGGCGTGCCCGGCGTCGGCGAGAAGACCGCGGCCGGGCTGCTCGGCCGCTTCGGCGACATGGCGGGCATCGTCGCCGCTGCCTCCGACCCGGCGTCAGGCATGGCGCCCGGCCCGCGCGCCAAGATCACGGCGGCGGCCGACTACCTGGCGGTCGCCCCGCGTGTCGTCGCGGTGGCCCGCGACCTCGACCTCGAGCGCGACGGCACGGCTCTTCCGCACACGCCTGCCGATCCGGCGCGCCTTGCCGAGCTGGCCGAGAAGCTCAACCTGGCCGGCCCGGCGGCGCGCCTGACCGACGCGCTGTCCCGGCTCAGTCGTTGAGCCCCGAGTAGGCCACCACACCGCGCCTGAGGCGGTCGACCAGGTCGCGAGCAGTGCGCCGCACCGGCGAGTCCCCGGCGGCGTTGCCGACCTGGCCGGCCAGGTCGATGAGCTGCTTCATCCAGCGCACGAAGTCACCGGCGGCCAGCTCGATGGATCCGAGGACCTCGTCGAGGTCGTCGCCCTCGGCCCAGCGGTACGCCGCCCACGCGAAGCCCAGGTCGGGCTGGCGCAGGAAGTCGAGCCTGTTGTCCCGCTCGAGAGCGTCGAGGTCGGCCCAGATCCGGACCATGGCGGCGATCGCCTCCTTCGCGCGGCCGCCCGGCAGACGGGGCGCCGAGGCGTCGTCGGGCCGTCGTGCCTCGAAGACGAGCGTCGACAGCGCCGCAGCCAGCTCAGACGGGGTGAGCTCGTCCCACACCCGCATGCGCAGCGACTCGGCCGCCACCAGGTCGAGCTCGGAGTAGAGCCGCATCAGCGGGCGCCCCAGGGGCGTGACCTCCTCATCGTGCAGGTAGCCGAGCGCCGTGAGCACGTCGCACACCCGGTCGAACTGCCGGGCGACGGTGTTGGTGCGCGACTCCACCCGCCGCGCCAGGGTGTCCGCATCGCGACGAAGCTTGAAGTACCGCTCGGCCCAACGCGCGTGGTCCTCCCTGTCGGGGCAGGAGTGGCAGGGGTGTGCCTTGAGCTGGCGGCGCAGCTCGGCGATCTCGCGCTCGGCGCCGTGGTCTCGATACGCCATCGCTTCGCTCGGGCTACTCGACCCACGGTGGTTGTCCGCTGATGGAGTAGCCCGCGAGGAACGAGCGGGCGTATCGAGATCCCGCGTGCGCTCGCGCAGGGCGCTGGCCAGGTCGCGACGCATCTGCGGGTTGCGACCGTTGAAGGTCTTCGGGATCCGCATCCGGCTGACGGCGTGAACGGGGACCTGGAAGTCGATCATGCCGAGCCGACGGGCCTGGCGGTCCAGCGTCACCACGTACGGTCGGGGCCCGTCAGGGTCGAAGCCCGGGTCGACGACGACGGCGTACCCGGCGAACTTGCCCGACGGGACGTTGATGACGTCGCCCGGCTTCAGGCGCGAGAGCGACTGCACCACCTCGTCGCGCCGGTCCGCACGCCGGGCACGCGATGCCTCCCTCTCGACCTCGCCGATCCGGCGACGCAGGCCGGCGTACTCCATGAAGTCGCCCTTGTCGCACGCCGCCGCCTCCCGGTAGCCGTCGAGGGCGTCCTCCGCCTTCTTGAGCTGCCGGGCGAGACCGACGACCGCCTTGTCGGCCTGGAACTGCGCAAACGACTGTTCGAGCAGCTCGCGCGAGCGCGACCGGCCGAACTGGTGCACCAGGTTGACGGCCATGTTGTACGACGGTCGGAAGCTGGACCGGAGCGGATAGGTGCGGGTGGAGGCGAGACCGGCCACCTCACCGGGGTTCATCCCCGGCTGCCACAGGACGACGCCGTGGCCCTCGACGTCGAGCCCGCGACGCCCGGCGCGGCCGGTGAGCTGGGTGTACTCCCCCGGCGTGATGTCGGCGTGCGTCTCGCCGTTCCACTTCGTGAGCTTCTCGATGACGACCGTGCGAGCAGGCATGTTGATGCCGAGTGCGAGGGTCTCGGTCGCGAAGACGACCTTGATGAGCCCGTTCAGGTAGAGCTCCTCGACGACCTCCTTGAAGGCCGGCAGCATGCCGGCGTGGTGAGCGGCGACGCCGCGGCTGAGCCCGTCGAGCCAGTCGTGGTAGCCCAGGACGTGCCGGTCCTCGGGCGGCAGGTCGGCGCAGGCCGCCTCGACGTAGCTGACGATCTCGTCGCGCTCGGCGGGCGTGGTCAGTCGGACGTTGGCTGACAGGCACTGAGTCACCGCCGCGTCGCAGCCGACCCGGCTGAACACGAAGACGATCGCGGGCAGCAGCCGGTCGCGTTCGAGGGCGTCGATCACGTCGACGCGTGACGGGATCCAGACGCGCCGCCCGTTCCCGACGTTGCGACGGTCCTTGGAGGTGGTGCGTGCGTTGCGGTCGCGGGGGCTGCGCCGGTCGCGGATCCGCGTCGAGGCCCAGTCGTCGCGGGCGATCCGCAGCAGCTCGCCGTTGACCGGAGCACCCTCCTTCACGAAGCCGGCCGCCGCGTCGACGTCGGAGGAGGCGAACAGGTCCATGATCCGCTTGCCCACCATGACGTGCTGGTAGAGCGGGACGGGACGCCTCTCCTCGAGGATCGTCGTGGTGTCGCCGCGGACGGTGGAGAGCCACTCGCCGAACTCCTCGGCGTTGCTGACCGTTGCGCTGAGCGAGACCAGGGTCACCGACTCCGGGAGGTGGATGATGACCTCCTCCCACACGGCGCCGCGCGAGCGGTCGGCCAGGTAGTGCACCTCGTCCATCACGACGAACCCGAGGCCGAGCAGCGTGGAGGAACCGGCGTAGAGCATGTTGCGCAGCACCTCGGTCGTCATGACGACGATCGGCGCCTCGCCGTTGACCGTGTTGTCGCCCGTGAGCAGACCGACCTCGTCGGGTCCGTAGCGGTCGACGAGGTCGTGGTACTTCTGGTTCGACAGCGCCTTGATCGGCGTGGTGTAGAACGCCTTGCGGCCGGTGGAGATGGCCAGATGGATCGCGAACTCGCCGACGATCGTCTTGCCGGAGCCGGTCGGCGCGGCGACCAACACGCCCCTCCCGTCCTCGATCTCCCGGCACGCACGCGCCTGGAAGTCGTCCAGAGGGAAGTCGTAGAGAGCGGCGAAGTCCCGGAACACCGGGTGCAGGCGGTCGCGGCTGAAGCTGGCGTAACGCTCCGCAGCCGAGAGGTCGGCGTCCATGACACCAACCTACCGGGCCGGCTCAGGCGTAGACCGTTAACGCCTCGGGCTCCACTTCGACGGTCAGGGGCAGCTCCCCGAGGCGCTCGCCGTCGGCGTAGGCCACCACGCCGGCTGCCGCCACCGTGACCCGCTTGACACGGTGGCGCTCGTACGCCGGGTGCCGGGTGTGACCGCCGGTGAAGAGCTTCGGGTAGGTCGTGATGAGCTCTCGTCGCGGCACGCTGGTGAACAGCACGACGTCGAGCTGACCGTCGTCGACCTCGGCGCCGTGGGTGACCTTGAGACCGCCGCCCATGGAGTCGCCGTTGCCGATGGAGACGAGCATGGCATCGACCTCCCGGGTCTGGCCGTCCAGCTCGAGCGTGTAGTGGATCGGCTGGAAGCGCCGCAGCACCGCTGCGATCGCCAGGCTGTAGCGCATCCGTCCCTTGGCCCAGGTCATCGAGTCCGCCCGCTGGTTGACGAGCGCGTCGAACCCGGCCGCCATGACCGTCACGAAGTACCGGTCGCCACATCGGGCCAGGTCGATCGTGCGCGTTCGCCCGCTCACGATCACGTCGGCTGCGGCGAGCGGGTCCCTGAGGGGGAGCCCCAGGGTCCGGGCGGTGTCGTTGCCGGTGCCCATCGCGACGACCCCGAGCGGCGTGCGGGTGCCGGCCAGGGCCTGGGCGGCGATGTTGACCATGCCGTCGCCGCCGCACACGACCAGTCCGTCCACGCCGCCCTCGAGCGCGAGCCTCGCCAGCCGCGCCGAGTCGCCGGCGTCCTGCCCGGCCAGGCGGTCGACGACGAGCCCGGCGTCGCGCAGCCGACTCGTGACCGCTGCGAGGTCCCGCTCGTGGCGGCCTCGCCCTGCGACCGGGTTGGCGAGGAGGGCGATGCGGCGACTCACGCGCGGAAGACTAGTGGCTCGGCGCCGCCGAGTCGTCCTGCCGAGTCGGGCCGGAAGGCCTCAGATCGGGGAGGTCTCGTCGTCGGCCCATTGGTCGGTGGAGTGCTGGTGGCGGCCGCGGCGGCGGTCGATGATGCGGGCGATGACCTCGGCGATGAGGAAGAGGACGACCATCGGGATGGCGAGCATCAGCATCGAGAACGGGTCGGTCGAGGGGGTCGCGACCGCGGCGAAGATGAAGGTGCCCAGGATGATCCAGGGCCGGTAGCGGGCCAGCATCCGGCCCGAGACGACCCCGGCGAGGTTGAGCAGGACCACGAAGAGGGGGATCTCCATGGCGATGCCGAAGACGAGCATCATCCGGGTCATGAAGGTGAAGAACTCACCGAAGTCCTGCAGGTTCTTCACCCCCGCGGGGGTGAAGGTGAGCAGCACCTCGACCCCCTTGGGCAGCACGTAGTAGCCCAGCGCGACCCCGGCGATGAACAGCGGGCCGGCGATGAGGGCGAAGACGCGGGTCCACTTCTTCTCCCGCGCGGTGAGCCCGGGGACGACGAAGCCCCAGATCTGGAAGAGCCAGTAGGGGCTGGAGACGACGATGGCGGCGATGCCGCACAGCTTCAGCTGCAGCATCAACGGGGCGCTGACCCCGGACATGACGATCTCGGCGTTGACCTTGTCGCCGAGGATCTTCACCGCCTCGCGGTAGGGCTCGACGACGAGCTGGAGGAGCTGGTCGTAGAAGAACAGCGCCACGACGAACGCCACCACCAGAGCCGTGACCGAGCGGATGATCCGGGCGCGCAGCTCCCGCAGGTGGTCCGAGAGCGCCATCCGCCCATCGGCCCCGACACTGTGATGCGGCCGGCCTCGGTAGAGGTCGACGACGCCGGCGATCGACACCGGTGCCCCGGGTCAGAGTTCGCCGCGGTGCAGACGCTCGCGCTCGGCGTCGAGCTCTGCCTGCTTCGCGTCGAGCTCGGCCTGCCTGGCGGCCAGGTCGCCCTCTGCCGACGCGCCGGTGCGCGGTGCCTCGGACTTCAGCTCAGGCGTCGGCACGGGCTTCACCGCCGCGTCAGCCTCGTCATCGTCATCCATCAGGCCCTTGGTCTCGGCCTTGAAGATGCGCAGGGCGCGTCCGCTGCCACGCGCCAGGTCCGGGAGCTTCGACGCCCCGAACAGCAGGATGACGACGAGAAAGATCAAGATGAGCTCGGGCGTGCCGAGGCCGCCCAGAAGCAGCGAAGTCATGAGGTCCTCACAGAATCGTTGACAAGCGTCTTCATGCTACTCGCCCGGGCCATAGAGCGTACGAGCCTGGCGGGCGCGGGTCAGGAACGCGTCGGCGTACGCCGTCGGGGCGACGACCCGGGCATGTGGTGCGAGGCGCAGCAGCAGCCGCGTGAGCCAGCGCTGCTCGGCGACCAGCAGGTCCACCTCGTAGTGCCCGTCGTGACCGGGCCGGACGGCGTCCACGGAGTAGTACTCGGTGATCCAGTACGCCGCCGGCGAGACGTCGAGCGTCACCCGGGCGACGTCCTCCTCCTGCGTGAAGATGCCCGGAGGCAGCTCGCGTGGCGCCTGGCTCGTCGCCACCGGGCTCTCGAGCACGTCTGCAGTCCGGATCCGGTCAAGCCGGAACCAACGGGGCGCCTCCGCGGCGTGGCACCAGGCGTCCAGGTACGTCGCACCTGCGTCCTCGACGAGCCCTCGTGGGTCGACGATCCGCGTGGACTCCTCGTCGCGTGAGGGGACGTAGTAGACGAGTCGGACCTGCCGGCCGTGCTCGACCGCCTCGTCGAGCTGCGCCCGGAGCGAGAGGAGGGCGACGTCGAGGTCGTCGCCCGGATCGACCAGAGGCGCGGCCGAGCCCGCTGCGGCCGCCTGCTCGAGCTTGGCGAGAGCACGGTCGACGACCTCACGTGTCTCGTTGCTCGTCGCGCCGCTGCGCAGCGCGCGCAGCGCCACGATCACGGCCGTCGCCTCGGTCGGCGTGAGCCGGAGCGGTCGGGAGAGGTAGTCGGCGTTGGCGACCCGGATGACACGGTCGCCGTGCGGATCCTCGAGGGACTCGATGTCGACGTCGATGAGGTCGTCGGGATAGCCGCCAGGCAGGCCGCACATGAACAGCACCTTGAGGTCCTTGACCAGCTGCCGCTCGGTGGTGCCGAACGCATGCGCGGCCTCGTCCAGACGGACCTCGCCGTGGGCATGGAGGTAGGGCACGAGGGCGAGCAGGCGCGCCACCTGCTCCCGGGCCCCTGGTGCGGGCGGGCGCGCGCTCACGCGAGCACCGCCTCGAGGCGCGCGACGACCTCGTCTCGCAGCGCCGCGGGCTCCACGACGAAGGCATCGGGACCGTAGGAGAGGATCTCCGCCGCGAGGTCGACGGTGGCACGGGTGAGGACCACCCGGTCCCACGGTGTCCCGTCAGGCCCCGGCACGCCCGTCTCCACCGACTCGGCGGCCCGCCGCAGAGGATGTCCGGTGCCGGGGCGGAGCAACAGCACGGCGTGCAGTTCCACCCGCTCGGGCGCGAGCCGCGCGGCGATGGCGCGGACGTCGGTCCCCACGGGGATGTCGTAGGAGCCCGGTGCGCCGTCGCGGCGCACCTCGCCTCGCACCCGGGAGAGACGGAAGACGCGCTCGTCGTCGCGGTCGGTGTCGAAGCCGATCACATACCAGCGGCCGGAGGAGCGGACGACGCCCCACGGCTGCACATGGCGCGTCTGAGCCGGCCCGCTCCCCCGCTGGTAGTCGAAGACCACCGGTGTGCGCTCCTGGGCCGCTTCGAGGAAGGGCTCGAACGACGGCTCATCGGCTCCGAGGCGGGGCTGCACGAGGTCGAGCGCGGCGACGTCGAGCTCCACTCCTGCCGCCGAGAGCTTGCGGACCGCCTCGCTGGTGGCCTCGGCGAGCCGCGCGTGCTCCCACACCTTCGTCGCCAGCGCGACGACCGACGCCTCGTCCGCGGTGAGGCTGATGTCGGGCAGTGCGAACTCGGCCGGGCTGATCCGGTAGCCGGGGTCGTCATCGAAGAGCGGGTCGCTGGTGCCGACCTCGATCGGCACTCCGAGGCTGCGCAGCTCCTCCTTGTCGCGTTCGAACATCTTCTCGAACGCCTCGTCGGAGGAGTCCGCGTAGAGGATCTCGCGGATGCGCTCCTTGGTGACGTAGCGCTTCTGGACGAGCAGCATGATGAGCAGGTTCATCAGCCGCTCCGTCTTCTGCGCCGACATCGTGCCCCTCTCCGCGCCTGGCTACTGCGTGGACACGCTACTGCGCGGACGGCGACGTCGCCGCCGAGGGTGATGCCGACGCGGAGGGGGCCGGCTTCGTGGCGCTGAGCACGTCGACGACGAAGTAGAGCGTGCTGTTGGCCGGGATGTTGGCTTGGGCCTGCCCGCCGTAGCCGAGGAGCGGCGGAACCTGCAGCAGCACGCGGCTGCCCACCTTGACGCCGGTCAGGCCGTAGGTCCAGCCCTTCACGACGTTGCTGAGCGGGAACGACGCCGGCTGCTTGGTGTAGCTCTCGTCGAACGGCTTCTTGGCGCCGTAGACCATGCCCAGGTAGTTGACCTTCACGGTCATGTCGGGGGTGACGGACGTGCCGGTGCCCTGCTTGAGGGTGGTGCGCAGGAGGTCGCCGAACTGCTCCGGCTTCGGCACACCGGTGAAGTCCATGCCCGCCGGCACGTTCGGCTTGCCCGGAGTGGCCTTCAACTGCGGCAGCTTCGAGCGGTCGACGTCCGTGGGCTTGTCGACGGCGGGGGCGACCAGGTCGACGACGATGAGGAGGGGGTCCTGGTTGGCGATGCCGAGGGTCGGGTTGCCGGCGTCGCCGAAGATCTCCTTCGCGTTGGCCAGCGCGGCGACGCGGGAGCCGACCTTCGCCCCTGTCAGGAGCTTCTGGAAGACCGGGCTGATGCTCTTCGCGTCGGCCGTCAGCTCCTCGGGCTGCTTGTTGTCGTAGTCGCTGTAGGCCTGCTTCTTGCTGTAGCCGTTGCCGATCCAGATGTAGCCCCAGACCTTGCCGCCCTGCTTGAGGGCCGCACCGTCGCCGGCGTCGAGCGTCTTCGTCTGGGTCGCGCTGACGGGGGCCATCTTGCCCTTCCAGTCGACCTTCGGGGCGGTGCCGACGTCGCCGGAGACTGAGACGGCGTCCCAGCCGCTCACGGTCTTGTCACCGAGCCCGGTCGTCTTCTCGCCGCCGCAGGCGGCCAGGCTCGTGGCGAGCAGGGTCGTGACGATCAGGGCGAGCGGGCGCGGGACGCGTCGGAGCACGGTTCAAGCCTTCTTCAGCACGGGGGACGGACGGCGTGCGCCACCCTACAAGTCGATCCTGAAGGAAGGCTGACCAGACCTGCCGGCGGTGGATGCGGCGGTGCCCTCGCTCACATGCCGTCGATGAGGCGCTGGACGCGCTCGTCGTAGGCGCGGAACGGGTCCTTGCAGAGCACGGTGCGCTGCGCCTGGTCGTTGAGCTTGAGGTGCACCCAGTCGACGGTGAAGTCGCGGCGCCGGTCCTGGGCCCGCTTGATGAACTCGCCACGGAGCCGCGCGCGCGTGGTCTGGGGCGGCACGGACTTGGCCTCGAAGATCTTGAGGTCCGTCGACACGCGTGCCACGGCGCCCTTGCGCTCGAGGAGGTAGTAGAGCCCCCGGCCCCGGTGGATGTCGTGGTAGGCCAGGTCGAGCTGCGCGACACGGGGGTGGCTGAGCGGCAGGCCGTGCTTGGCGCGGTAGCGCTCGATGAGCTTCCACTTGATCACCCAGTCGATCTCCCGCTCCACCAGGGTGAGGTCGTCGGACTCGACCGCCTTCAGGCCACGCTCCCACAGGTCGAGGGCGCGCTCGATGACGGGTGTCGAGATCTGCCGGCGGTCGACGAAGTCGCGCGCCTTGGAGAGGTACTCGCCCTGGATGTCGAGGGCGCTCGCCTCCCGTCCGTTCGCGAGCCTGATCTTGCGACGCCCGGAGGTGTCGTGCGCGATCTCGCGGATCGCCCTGATCGGGTTCTCCATCGTGAGATCGCGCATGACGACGCCCTCCTCGATCATGCGCAGCACCAGGTCGCACGAGGCGATCTTGAGCATCGTGGTCGTCTCGGACATGTTGGAGTCCCCGACGATGACGTGCAGACGGCGGTACTTCTCCGCGTCGGCGTGCGGCTCGTCCCGGGTGTTGATGATCGGCCGCGACCGGGTGGTCGCCGACGAGACGCCCTCCCAGATGTGCTCCGCGCGCTGGGAGATCGAGTACGACGCCCCGCGCGGCGTCTGGGTGATCTTGCCCGCTCCGACGATGATCTGGCGGGTCACCAGGAAGGGGATGAGCACGTCGGCGAGCCGGCTGAACTCGCCGGCCCGGCTGACCAGGTAGTTCTCGTGGCAGCCGTAGGAGTTGCCGGCGGAGTCGGTGTTGTTCTTGAAGAGGTAGATCTCCCCCGCGATGCCCTCGTCGTGCAGGCGCTGCTCGGCGTCGAGCAGCAGCCCCTCCAGCACCCTCTCCCCCGCCTTGTCGTGGGTCACGACCTCGGTGACGTCGTCACACTCGGGTGTGGCGTACTCGGGGTGGCTGCCCACGTCGAGGTAGAGCCGGGCGCCGTTGCGGAGGAAGACGTTGCTGGACCGGCCCCAGCTCACGACCTTGCGGAAGAGGTAGCGAGCCACCTCGTCCGGGCTCAGTCGGCGCTGCCCGCGGAACGTGCAGGTGACGCCGTACTCGTTCTCGATCCCGAAGATCCGGCGGTCCATGACGTCACCCTAGTCCCGCATGCCAGGCCCGTGGGTGACGTTCGGGTCACGAGTCGGCACAGGTCACCCCACCGGCTGGCTCTACGGCGCGATAGGCGGCTCGTCGCCGCCGGCCGGCGGCGCGAGCGGCGGCTCGGAGGGCTCATCCGTCGCTGCTGTCGTCGCCTGATCCGCTGCCTGCGCAGGGCTCTGCTCAGCCTTCCGGTCACCCAGCAGCGGCGCGAGCCGTGCCGGCACCAGCCGGAGGAACTTGCGCGGCTGGCTGCGGGTGCGGTCCAGGACGGCCACCTCGAGGTCGGCGACCTCGATGACGCGGTCGTCGGTCTCGGTGTGGCCGAGCGCATCGACGGCGAGCCGCAGCGCGCCGGCGAGGTCGAGCCCCTCCCGGTAGTGCTGCTGGAGGTAGCCGCCGACGACGTCGGCCGCGCCGCCCATCACCGCATAGCCGTGCTCGTCGGCGACCTGGCCGTCGTAGGTGAGCCGATAGAGCTGATCGGACTCGGCCCGGTCTCCGATCTCGCCGACGAAGAGCTCCACCTCGTAGGGCTTCTCGCCGCCGCTGGAGAAGATCGTCCCGAGCGTCTGCGCATAGGCGTTGGCCAGGCCGCGCCCGGTGACGTCGCGCCGGTCGTAGGCATAGCCTCGCATGTCAGCGAGACGGACACCGGCGATGCGCAGGTTCTCGAACTCGTTGTAGCGCCCGACAGCGGCGAACGCGATGCGGTCGTAGATCTCACTGACCTTGTGCAGCGCCGCCGACGGGTTCTCGGAGGCGAACAGGATGCCGTCGGCGTACTGCACGGCGACGACCGACCGGCCGCGGGAGATGCCCTTCCGGGCGAAGTCCGCCCGGTCCTTCATCAGCTGCTCGGGGCTGACGTAGAACGGTGTGCTCATGCGCGCGGGCCCTCCAGCTCGGCGTGCGGGCCGTCGGGGCGGGCCATCCGGCCGGCGACGACACGGTCGGCGACCGCGGCGACGTCGCTGTCGGCGAGACGGCGGCCCCCGTCGGCGGTGATGACGTGGACGACGGGGAAGATGCGGCGGGTCAGGTCGGGCCCGCCGGTGGCGGAGTCGTCGTCGGCGGCGTCGTACAGCGCCTGCACGACCGCCTCGACGGCCAGACCCTCGTCGAGGTCGTCGCGGTAGAGCTTCTTCAGCGCACCGCGGGCGAACATCGACCCGGAGCCGACGGAGTGGAACGAGGTCTCCTCGTAGCGGCCGCCGGTGACGTCGTAAGAGAAGATCCGGCCCAGGCCCTTGTCGAGGTCGAAGCCTGCGAACAGCGGCACCACGGCGAGGCCCTGCATGGCCATCCCCAGGTTGCCGCGGATGAGGGCCGCGAGGCGGTTGGCCTTGCCGTCCAGCGAGAGCGTGCTGCCCTCGATCTTCTCGTAGTGCTCCAGCTCGGTCTGGAAGAGCCGCACCATCTCGACGGCGAGGCCGGCAGCGCCGGCGATGCCGACGGCCGAGAACTCGTCGGCCGGGAAGACCTTCTGGATGTCGCGCTGGGCGATGACGTTGCCCATCGTCGCCCGTCGGTCGCCGGCCATCACGACGCCGCCGTTGAAGGTGGCCGCCACGATCGTGGTGCCGTGGGGGGCCAGGTCGCCGGCGTTGCCCGCCGGGAGCGTCGCCGCGTCCTTGGGACGTCCGGGAAGCAGGTCAGGCGCCTGGTCGGCGAGGAACTCGGCAAAGGAGGACGTGCCCGGGGCCATGTAGGCGCCCGGGATGCGGGAGTCACTCAAGGACTACTGCCCGCCCTTCTGGATGAAGGACTTCACGAAGTCCTCCGCGTTGGACTCGAGGACGTCGTCGATCTCGTCGAGGATGTCGTCCACGTCGGCGTCCAGCGACTCCTTGCGCTCCGCGGCCTCGGTCTCGGAGGCGGTCGCGACCTCCTCCGCCTCCTCGTTGGCCTTGCGAGGCTGCTTCTGCTCCTGTGCCATGTCTCGAACCCTACCCACTCGTGTCGTGTTCCACCCGCCGCCCCGCGCACCGAGGGGTCTAGGAGCCTGCCGTCAGTTCCGCGAACAGGTCCGTCGCTGTCTCGCACCGGTCGAGCAGCTCGCCGACGTGCGCCTTGCTCCCGCGCAGCGGGTCGATGGTCGGCACCCGCTGGAGGGACTCCCGGCCGGGGAGGTCGAAGATGACCGAGTCCCACGACGCGGCGGCCACATTCGCCGCGTACTTCTCCAGGCAGCGGCCGCGGAAGTAGGCACGCGTGTCGGTGGGCGGCTCGTGCTTGGCCGTGTCGACCACGTCATCGTCGAGGAGGCGCTCGAGGCGACCGGCCTTCACGAGCCGGTGGTAGAGGCCCTTCTCGGGCCTGATGTCGGAGTACTGCAGGTCGATGAGGTGGAGCTTGGCGTCATCCCAGTCGAGCCCGTCACGCAGGCGGTAGGACTCGAGCAGCTTGAGCTTGGCCACCCAGTCCAGCTCGCCGGCACAGAGCATCGGGTCGCGCTCGAGACGGTCGAGCACGGACTCCCACCGCGCCAGGACGTCGACGGTCTGTGCGTCGGCGTCCGAGCCGTAGCGGTCCTCGACGTACTTCTTCGCCAGGTCCAGGTACTCCAGCTGCAGCTGGATGCCGGTGAGGGTGCGACCGTCCTGGAGGGTGACGGTCTGACGCAGCGTCGGGTCGTGGGAGACAGCGCGGAGCGCCGCGACCGGCCCCTCGATCGAGAGGTCACGCGCGAGGAAGCGGTCCTCGATCATCGACAGCACGAGCGAGGTCGTGCCCACCTTCAGGTATGTCGAGATCTCCGCCAGGTTCGCGTCGCCGATGATCACGTGGAGGCGACGATACTTGTCGGGGTCGGCGTGCGGCTCGTCGCGGGTGTTGATGATCGGGCGCTTCAAGGTCGTCTCAAGGCCGACCTCGACCTCGAAGAAGTCGGCCCGCTGGCTGAGCTGGAAGCCGTGCTTGCGACCGTCCTGGCCGATCCCGACGCGGCCGGCACCCGTGATGACCTGCCGGCTGACGAAGAACGGAGTCAGGTGCTTGACGATGTCGGCGAACGGCGTCGACCGGCGCATCAGGTAGTTCTCGTGGGCGCCGTAGGAGGCTCCCTTGTTGTCGGTGTTGTTCTTGTAGAGCGTGATCGCCGGGGCGGTCGGCAGCTGCCGGGCCAGCCGCGTCGCGTCCAGCATGACACCCTCCCCCGCCTTGTCGAAGCGCACCACGTCCAGCGGCGTGGTGACCTCGGGGGTGGAGAACTCCGGGTGCGCGTGGTCGACGTAGAGCCGCGCACCGTTGGTCAGGATGACGTTGGCCAGCCCGAGGTCCTCGTCGGTGAGCTGGCTGGGGTCGGCGACGGTGCGCGACATGTCGAAGCCCCGTGCATCGCGCAACGGGGACTCCTCCTCGAAGTCCCACCGCGCGCGGCGCGCCTTGAGGGTCGCGCTCGCGTAGGCGTTCACGACTTGGGACGAGGCCACCATCGGGTTGGCCAGAGGCTGGCCCTGCACGGAGATGCCGTACTCCACCTCGGTGCCCATCACCCGTCGAACGCTCATGGTCCGAGCCTACGCGGATGCGGCGACATCGGCGGCCCGGCACGTGTCGGCGTACCGCCCGCAGGGTACGAGACCCCGGGAGGGACACGATGACGATGCAGGCGAGCCGCGGGGCGGCGACACGAGCCGCCGACGAGGCGAAGGACCACCCGGCACTGGCCTGGACGGCCCGGCTGGGCTTCGCCTGCTACGGGGTGGTCTACCTCCTCATCGGCTGGCTGGCCGCGCAGCTGGCGTTCGGCAGGCCGGATCATTCCGTCTCGGGCCAGGGCGCGCTGGCGCAGCTGGCACAGCAGCCCCTCGGGGGCGTTCTCCTGTGGGTCGTCACCGTCGGCTTCGCCGCGTTGGTGGTGTGGGAGCTGTGCCAGGTGGTCGCCGGCCACCGTGACCAGGAGGGGCTGAAGCGCCTCGGCGGCCGGACCGCGTCGGCCTTCCGCGCGCTGGTCTTCGCCGTCCTCGGCTTCGCTGCCGCGCGGATCGCGGCCGGCGGAGGCGGATCGAGCAGCTCGGGAAGCTCACGCGAGCAGGGGTTCACGGCGAAGGTCCTCGCGATGCCGCTCGGCCCTGTCATCGTCGCCGCCGTGGGGGTCGGCCTGGCGATCTACGGCGTCGGCAGCATCATCGGCGGGTTCACCGACGCCTGGCGCAAGCAGATCGATGCCGAGGGGCGCACCGGCGCCGCCGGCACGCTCATCACCGCGCTGGCACGAAGCGGGTACGTCGCCCGCGGGGTCGCGTTCGGCACCGTGGGCGGACTCGTCGTCTGGGCGGCCCTCACCCGCGACCCGAAGAAGTCGGGTGGCCTCGACGCGGCCCTGGCGACGCTGCGCGACGCGCTGGCCGGGCCCTACGTCCTCGTCCTCGTGGCCGTGGGGCTCGCCTGCTTCGGGGTGTTCAACATCGCGAAGGGCTGGTTCCTGCGCGACGTGTGAGGGCGTCGGAGCGCCCTCGACATGCCCTCGGCGCGGGGGGCGCGGACGTCCCGACGGGCGGCTGGTGGTGCAGACACACCACTAGTGACGCTGGCGGTCCCAGCGATCGTCGCCGAAGACCGCCTCGGCGACCTGCTTGTCCATGGCGCCGCCGCGGCGGCCGTCGACGACGTAGCTCGTCTTGTGCTTGCGGTCCATGCGCCAGGCGAGGAACGCGAAGACGATGCTGATCAGGATGAACGCGGTGAGAAAGAAACCCATGGCCGGCTCCTCGAGAGGGATCCCTCGATGATCCTCCGGCGCGGTGGCGGTGTCGATAGCGAGAAACGGGTGAGAGGGGACTGACCTCAGAGGTACTGACCGGTGTTGGCCACCGTGTCGATCGAGCGTCCTGGCTCGGTGCCCTGCTTGCCGGTGATGAGGGTGCGGATGAAGACGATCCGCTCCCCCTTCTTGCCGGAGATCCGCGCCCAGTCGTCGGGGTTGGTCGTGTTGGGCAGGTCCTCGTTCTCCTTGAACTCGTCCACGCACGCCTGCAGCAGGTGGTTGACCCGCAGGCCCTTCTGCGCCTCGTCAGCCCCGGAGTCCAGGAACGCCTTGATGGCCATCTTCTTGGCCCGGTCGACGATGTTCTGGATCATGGCGCCCGAGTTGAAGTCCTTGAAGTAGAGGACCTCCTTGTCGCCGTTGGCGTAGGTGACCTCGAGGAACCGGTTCTCCTCGGACTCCGTGTACATCCGCTCGACGGTGGCGTTGATCATCGCGTCGACCGTCGCCTGGGCGTCGCCGTGGAACTCGGCGCGGTCCTCGGCGTGCAACGGCAGGTCCGTCGTGAGGTACTTGCTGAAGATGTCGCGGGCGCCCTCGGCGTCCGGTCGCTCGATCTTGATCTTCACGTCCAGGCGTCCGGGACGCAGGATCGCCGGGTCGATCATGTCCTCACGGTTGGAGGCGCCGATGACCAGCACGTTCTCCAGCAGCTCGACGCCGTCGATCTCGGAGAGAAGCTGCGGGACGATCGTGTTCTCCACGTCGGAGGAGACGCCGGTGCCGCGGGTGCGGAACAGCGAGTCCATCTCGTCGAAGAACACGATGACCGGGGTCCCGGCGGACGCCTTCTCGCGAGCCCGCTGGAACACGAGCCGGATGTGACGCTCGGTCTCTCCGACGTACTTGTTGAGGAGCTCGGGGCCCTTGATGTTCAGGAAGAACGACTTCCCCTCGGCTCCCGTCCGCTCGGCGACCTTCTTGGCCAGCGAGTTGGCGACGGCCTTCGCGATCAGGGTCTTGCCGCAGCCGGGAGGGCCGTAGAGCAGGACGCCCTTCGGCGGCTTGAGTTGGTGCTCCTTGAACAGGTCGGGGTAGAGGTAGGGCAGCTCGACGGCGTCCTGGATCGCCTCGATCTGGTTGGCGAGACCGCCGATCGACTCGTAGGCGATGTCGGGGACCTCCTCGAGGACCAGCTCCTCGACCTCGGACTTCGGCACCTTCTCGTAGACATACCCCGAACGGGGCTCGAGCAGGAGCGAGTCGCCGGCGCGGATCGCCTCCTCGAGCAGCGGCTCGGCCAGCCGCACGATGCGCTCCTCGTCGGCGTTGGCGATGACGAGGGCGCGGTCGCCGTCGGCGAGGATCTCCTTGAGCATGACGACCTCGCCGACCGTCTCGAAGTCGAGCGCGGCGACCACGTTCAACGCCTCGTTGAGCATGACCTCCTGGCCACGGTGCAGCTCGTCGAGGTCCACGTTCGGCGAGACGTTCACCCGGAGCTTGCGGCCGCCGGTGAAGACGTCGATCGTGTCGTCGTCGTTGCGGGCGATGAAGGTGCCGAAGCCCGCCGGCGGCTGGGCCAGCCGGTCGACCTCCTCCTTGAGCTTCAGGATCTGGTCGCGCGCCTCGCGCAGGGTCTGGGCGAGCCGCTCGTTCTGTGACGTGACGGCCGCGAGGGAACGTTGCGCGTCCGCGAGCCGCAGCTCGAGACCTCGGGAATGCCCGGGCACCTCGCCCAGGCGCTGTCGCAGGTCGCGGACCTCGGCCTCGAGGAACCGCACCTGCCCTTCGAGCTCGTCGCGGTCGCGACCGCTCGCCGCAGAGAAACCATCGGATGTCGACATCTGCGCCACCTCCTGTGCTCCTCGACCCTACCCGTGGTCGGGGACAAGGGAAGTGGAGTTCTCACCGTCTAGATCACATTTTCGTTGCGACCCGTGTACCCGGGACGGTGCGGTTCAGACGTCGGCGTCCTCGACGGTCTCGGCGGAGGGCGTCGGCGTGTCGGCGGGGCGCGGACCGGTGTAGTCCGGTCCGTAGGCTCCCGGAGCAGGCCGGCGCGTCTTCCGCGGGGGTCGCTCTCCGGGTGCCAGCCGGCGTGCGGTCACCAGGAACGCGGTGTGGCCGATCATCTTGTGGCCGGGGCGGACGGCGAGCCCCTCGACGTGCCAGTCGCGGACCAGCGACTCCCACGCCTGGGGCTCGGTGAAGCCGCCGTGGACCCGAACCGTCTCGACGAAGCGGGACAGCTGGGTCGTCGTCGCGACGTAGGCGCAGAGGATCCCGCCCGCCCGCAGCGCGTCGCCTGCCGCGTCGACGCACTCCCACGGCGCGAGCATGTCGAGGATGAGGCGGTCGCACCGTGCTTCCGAGGCGGGCAGCGCCTCGGCCAGGTCACCGAGCGTGAGCTCCCACGACGGCGGCTCGGCGCCGAAGAACTGGGTCACGTTCATGCGGGCGACGTCGGCGAACTCCTCGCGCCGCTCGAACGACCGCACGGTCCCGAAGGGGCCGACGGCCCGGATCAGCGAGCAGGTGAGCGCGCCGGAGCCGACGCCGGCCTCGACGACGTGCGCCCCGGGGAAGATGTCCGCCAGGGCCACGATCTGGGCGGCGTCCTTGGGGTAGACCACCGCGGCGCCGCGGGGCATGGAGACGACGAACTCGCTGAGCAGCGGACGGAAGACGAGGTACTCCCCGCCCACCGAGGAGGTGACGGTGAAGCCCTCCTCGCGGCCGATGAGCTCGTCGTGGTCGAGATGTCCCTTGTTGGAGAAGAAGCGCTTGCCGGGGACCAGCTCGAAGTTGTGCTTGCGCCCCTTGGCGTCGGTCAGCCGGACCCACTCGCCAGCGCGCAGCGGCCCTCGGTGGACGCCGGACCACGCCTGCTGGGGGACGTCCTCGGCTGCTGGGTCCGCCATGCCTGTTGGGTCGGGGGTCGCGGGCATGACCTGGAAATCTAGTGTCCGGCGGCTCGGAACGCCGCATCGACGTCGGCCGTCGACAGGACGCCGTAGATCGAGCCGTCGGGCTCGAGGAGGAGGTACTCCGTCGCAGGCGTGCGGGTGATCGCCTTGATGAGCTCGTCGCCGTCGATGTCGGCCGGCAGCGCGAGGCCTGCCGACAGGGCGCGGGCGACCGTCGAGGTGGCGACCCAGGGCCGACGCTCCTCGGGCGTGGCCAGGAGCGCGGCCTCGTTGACCACGCCGACGGGTCGCCCGTCGCTGGTGACGGTCACGATGCTGCCCGCCTGGGCGTCCTGGGCGCGACGCACGGCCTCGGCCAGGGGAAGGTCGTCGGGGACCGAGAGGGTACGCCGAGCCAGGTTGCGCGCGAGCAGTCGCGGGAGCCTGCTGCGCAGCCGGGCCGAGGCCATCGCCGCGCTCGCTCCGGTCCAGAGGAAGATCGCCACGACGAACGCGATGACGTAGTCGATGACGCCGACGGGCCAGCCGAGCACCTCGCTCTGGACGGTCGGCCAGAAGAGAGCCAGCACCGCGACGATGCGTCCGCCCCACCCGGCGACGATCGTGCCGCGGTGGACGTTGCGCGTGATTCCCCAGACGGCGGACTTGAGCACCCGGCCGCCGTCGAGCGGCAGGCCGGGCACGAGGTTGAGGACCCCGACGAGCAGGTTGGCGCCGGCCAGTCCTTCGATCGCCATCAGCAGCAGACCTTCGGGCCCGAGTGCGTGCAGGCCGAGCGCCACGCCGCCGACGGCGAGCGAGGTGAGCGGCCCGACGACGGCGATCCAGAACTCCTCGCTCGGGCGACGCGCCTCACCGTCGATCGAGGTGGCACCGCCCAGGAAGTGCAGCGTGATCGAGCTGACGGGGTAGCCGTAGTGGCGCGCGACCGCCGCGTGCGACGCCTCGTGCAGCAGCACCGACCCGTAGAGGATGACCGCGAACGCCAGCCCGGCGACGTACTTCCACAGGCCCAGTCCTGGCGCGACCTGGTCGACCCGGGGCGCCAGGAGGACCGCGATCATTCCGGCGACCAGGAACCAGGAGCTCGACACGAGCACGTCGGCTCCCGCCAGGGTGCCGACCTTGATGGTGCCGGGTGGGCGCGGCGAGGGATCGTGGCCCGGGTCGGGCGGGCTGGCGGGCGACGACACGCAGCGAGCGTACGCGACCGGGGATCGCGTGGCCCCGGCGCGGCCTGGTTGGCCGCCACTGTCCCCGGGGTCGCCTAGGGTGCTGGTCATGAGCACGACGAGCGTCTCCCCTGCCGCGGAGCTGTCCACCCCGGTGGACGGCGTCGAGGTGCTGGGCGCTCTCTCGCCGAGCCGGGCGGGCGACTTCCTGGCCTGCCCGCTGCTCTACCGCTTCCGCACGATCGACCGGCTGCCCGAGCCGCCGTCGGTCGACGCCGCCCGGGGGACGCTCGTGCACAAGGTGCTCGAGGACCTCTTCGACCTGCCGGCGGCCGAGCGCACCGTGGAGCAGGCCCACGACCTCCTCGCCCCGGCCTGGTCCGGGCTGCAGGAGACGGCCCCCGAGGTCGCCGAGCTCTTCGCGGACGGCGAGGAGCTCGGCCGCTGGCTGGAGTCGTGCCGCGACGTCCTCGAGCGCTACTTCACCCTCGAGGACCCGACGCGCCTGGAGCCGGCGGAGCGCGAGCTGTACGTCGAGGCGGTGCTGGACTCCAAGCTGCTCCTGCGCGGCTTCATCGACCGGCTCGACGTCGCCCCGACCGGCGAGCTCAGGGTGGTGGACTACAAGAGTGGCCGAGCCCCTCGGGAGATGTTCGAGGCCAAGGCACTCTTCCAGCTCAAGATCTACGCGCTCGTCCTGTGGCGGACTCGCGGCGTCGTGCCGACGATGCTCCAGCTGATCTACCTGGGCAACGGCGAGATCCTGCGCTACCAGCCCGACGAGGCCGACCTCCGGGCCACCGAGCGCAAGGTGGAGGCGATCTGGGACGCGATCCGGCGCGCGCAGGAGACCGGCGACTGGCGGCCCAACCGAAGCCGCCTCTGCAGCTGGTGCTCGCACCAGAGCCTGTGCCCCGAGTTCGGCGGCACTCCCCCGCCGCTGCCCGTGGTGACTCCGTGAGCCGTCGTGTCGTCCTCATCCGGGCGGTGAACGTCGGCGGGGCGAAGCTGCCGATGGCCGACCTCAAGGAGATCGCCGCCGATCTGGGAGCGAGCAACGTGACGACGTACATCGCCTCCGGCAACCTCGTGGCCGACGTCCCCGGCGCCCCGGACGACTTCGACCGGGCGTTGGAGAAGGCGATCGAGGAGCGGTTCGGCTATGTCCGTGAGGCGATCTCGCGCACCCGCGAGGAGCTCGTGGCCGCCCTCGAGGCGCACCCGTTCGAGGTGACCGAGCCGAGGTACTCCTACATCTCCTTCATGCTCGCAGCCCCGACCGCGGAGGCCCTCAAGGCCGCCGCGGCCGTGCCGACGGGCGAGGACCGCTGGCAGGTCATCGGCCGCGAGCTCCACCTGAGGTACGCGGGGGGCGCCGGCCGGGCCGAGCTGAAGGAAGCGCAACTGTTCCGCGCCCTGGGCCGGATCCCGGCGACCGCGCGCAACCTCAACACCGTACGCAAGCTGATCGAGCTCGCCGCGGACTGATCAGACCTCGGCGTCCCCGTCGCCGCGGTCGACCAGCGCCCCGGTGAGCAGCGTGACGAGTGCCTCGAGCCGGATGTCCGTCGTGCTCGTCTGCTCCTCGCTCGCGCCGTCGAGCGCGACGGCCGCCAGGCCAGCCTTGCTGTCGATGAGCTCTGCGATGCGGGCATCGATCGTCTGGGCGGCGATGATGCGCCAGGCGGTGACCGGCTCGGTCTGGCCGATGCGGTGCACCCGGTCGATGGCCTGGGTCTGCTCGGCATCGGTCCACGACAGCTCGGCGAGGACGACGTCGGAGGCGACCTGCAGGTTGATGCCGACGCCGGCGGCCGTCAGCGAGCAGACGATCACGCCGACCTCGGGGTCCTTCATGAAGGCGTCGATGGCCTTCGTCCGGGCCGAGGCGGTCTGGTCGCCGCGGATCTCGGTGTAGCGGATGTCCCGCTTGGCGAAGACCTCCCCCGCGGCGTCCATCACGTCGAGGTGCTTGGCGAAGAAGACGACCTTGCCGGCGCTGCGCACGAGCTGCGCGGCGTAGTCGGCGGCCAGCCCGGCCTTCGCCCGACCGATGCGGCGGACCATCGCGAAGATGTTGTCGCCGTCGGTCGACTCGTCCCCGTCGGAGAGCTCCCAGCCGGCGACACGGCGGACGAGCTCGAGGTCGATGCCGTCGACCTCGACCCCCCGGTGTTCGCGACGCGCCGCGACAGCGGAGTCGTAGCGCTTCAGCAGGCGTACGGCGAGCTCACGCTCCGCTGCTCGGATGGAGCGGCTGTCGGCGTCGTCGAGCTCGACGGGGAGGTCGGCGATGCGACGGGCGGGGATGTCGGCGGCGACGTCGACCTTGCGCCTGCGCACGATGCCCATGTCGACGACAGCCTGCCGGGCGGCAGGGTAGAAGCCGAAGTCTGCGGGCGTCATGCCCGTCTCCTCCAGCCGCGCCATGAGCGCCGGACGGGGCGACTTGTCGGTGATCCAGCCGAGGAACTGCCAGATCGTGAGGAAGTCCTCGACGTCGTTGATGAGCGGTGTGCCGGTCAGCGCCATCATGAGGGGCCGGGCGACCCGCTGTCGGACTCGGTCGGCGATCTCGAGCACGTGCTGCGAGCGCTGGGACTTCTTGTTCTTGATGAAGTGCGCCTCGTCGACGATCATCCCGCGGAAGCCGTGGTCGCCGATCCACCCGACGTGCCGGTCGAGGATCTCGTAGTTGAGCACGATGATGTCGGCGAACCCGTCGACGTCCTGGCCGTCGCCGTGCACGACGCTGACGGTCTTGTTGGGCGTCCATCGTGCGGCCTCGCGGGCCCAGTTCGTCTTGACGACGTTCGGCACCACGACGAGCAGCGGGTAGGCGTCAGCGGCCTGCGCGGCCAGCAGCGACTGCGCCGTCTTCCCGAGACCTGGCTCGTCGGCGAGGAGGAAGGTCCGATGACCGTCGGCGACAGACGCGATGAGCCGGGACTGGTGGTCCATCAGACTCAGCGTCGGCGGCAGCAGCACGGCCGGACGGCCGGGCGGCAGGCTCATGCAGGAGGAGACGCCGGGCGCGGGATGCTCGAACGCGTTGAGCAGCGGGCCGATCAGCTCCCAGCCGACCAGGCGGCGCGTCTCGGTCCGAGCCGGTGCGGCGCTGAAGTCCGGCGCCATGAACGGCGTGATCAGCTGGGCGCGGGCGACCGACTGGGGCACGACCTGGCGTTCGGTGCGGACGACCGACGAGGACTGACGCGTCGGCTGCTCGGTCTCGGGGTCTGGCTCGAGGCCGGCCGCCAGCTGGAGCTCCCGCTTGAGGCGGCGGGTCGCGTCGGTCTGCTCGGCGTCCTCGGCGAGAAGGGTGAACAGGGACGGCTCGCGTGCCGCGGTCTGCGCCAGGATGCTGGCGATGCCGTCGAGCCGCTTCAGCTCCGCAGCACGCGCCGGCTCGGTCAGTGCGGGGTCGCTCTTGAGCCGGGCGCGCTCCTCGCGGACGAGGAGCGCCACGACCTGGAAGCGCGTGCGCTCGGAGCGGCCGCGCTGGACGCCTGACTCCATCTCGCGCACAGCCTTGGCGAGCACCGGGATCAGGCCGGCGTCGTCATGCTGGCGTCGAGCCCGGCTCTGCGAACGGCCCTGACCGGAACGCCCGCGTCCGGACTGACGCTGCCCCTGAGCGGCCAAGCGAACTCCTCCTACCTCACGCCTCGCCTCGCGCCCGGGGCGTGAGGTCGGTCTACGTCGTCGCGGACCTCGAGTCCTGACGCCGACGCCGCCCCGCCAACGGGGCTGTCGAGCAATGGTGCCGACCTGCCGGCTGTGGGACGGCGGCGGAGGGCCTGGGCGGCCCGGGTCGGAGGCCTGCCGGAGCAGGCTCAGAGACAGGATATGCCCGGCCGCACGTCAGTGCAGCAGCAGGTCGCCGAGAGCGTCGGCGGTGAGGCCCACGAGCGTGTCGCGGAACACCCGGCGCGGGCCGTCCAGGACGGGGACGTGGTTCTCGACGACCAGCACGGTGCACCCGGCCGCCTCGGCCGACTTCGCGCCCGTGTTGGAGTCCTCGATGGCGACGCACACCGTCGGCATGACACCGAGAGCGGCGGCCGCGGTCTCGTACGGCTCGGGGTGAGGCTTCCCCGACACGACCTGGTCGCCGGTCACGACGACCTGGAAGGTCTCGGCCGGCAGCTGCCGCAGAATCGGTGCGACGAAGCGCTGCCACGACATGGTGACGAGCGCACAGGGCACACCCGCGGCGTGGAGCGACTCGAGCAGCTCGCGAGCGCCGGGTCGCCATGGGACGGCGTGCTCGATGCGCTCGACGACCCCGTCGAGGAGCAGATCGACGATCTCCTCAGGCGAGATGTCGAGCCCCATCCGTCGTTTGATGTAGCGGCCCGACTCCAGCAGGTCGTTGCCGACGAGCTCGAGGGCGTCGGCACGGCTCCACGATGCGCCGAACCGCTCGGCGAGGGCGAACTCGGTCTCGATCCAGTAGGGCTCGGTGTCGCAGAGCGTGCCGTCCATGTCCCACAGGACGGCGGCGAGCGGCATCAGTCCTCCGGGTCGTAGCCGAGGTTCGGGGAGAGCCACCGCTCGGCCTCGGCCAGCGTCCAGCCCTTGCGCTCGGCGTAGTCGGCGACCTGGTCGCGACCGAGCCGCCCGACGACGAAGTACTGCGCCTGCGGGTGGCTGTAGTAGACGCCGGAGACGGACGCGCCAGGCCACATGGCCATCGACTCGGTCAGCTCGATGCCCGCGCTCGCCTCCACGTCGAGGAGGTCCCAGATGGTCCGCTTCTCGGTGTGGTCGGGACATGCCGGGTAGCCGGGAGCCGGGCGGATGCCCTGGTAGCGCTCGGCGATGAGGTCGTCGTTGGTCTTGTCGGACTCCGCGGCGTAGCCCCAGAACTCCGTCCGGACCCGCTGGTGGAGGCGCTCGGCGAACGCCTCGGCCAGTCGGTCCGCCAGCGACTCGAGCAGGATCGCCGAGTAGTCGTCGAGGGCCTCCTTGAACTCCTTGACCTTCGCCGGCAGGCCGATGCCGGCCGTCACGGCGAAGGCGCCGACCCAGTCCTGCAGCCCCGAGCCCTCCGGCGCGACGAAGTCGGCGAGGGACCGGTTCGGAATGCCCTCCCGGTGCTCTCCCTGCTGGCGCAGCGCCAGCAGGCGCGCCCGCTCGGTCGTGCGGTCGTCGTCGTAGACGATGACGTCCTCGCCGGTGGACGCAGCGGGGAACAGCCCATAGACGCCGTGAGCGGTGACCCACTTCTCAGCGATCATCCGATCCAGCATCACCTGGGCGTCCTCGTAGAGCTTGGTCGCCGCCTCACCGGTGGTCGGGCTGTTGAGGATGTCGGGGAACTTGCCCTTCATCTCCCAGGAGTTGAAGAACGGCTGCCAGTCGATGAACTCGCGCAGCTCGGCGAGGTCGTAGTCGGCGAGCCGGTGGACTCCCGGGGTCGCCGGCATCGGCGGGACGTACGACGACCAGTCGATCGGCGTCGCGTTCGCCTTGGCCCTCTCGAAGCTCAGCTGGGGTCGCTCGGACTTCTGGGCGTGCCGGGCGCGCAGCGCATCGTAGTCGGCCTTGATCTCGGCCATCAGCACCGGCCGGCGCTCCGCGCTCAGGAGAGCGGCGGCCGTCGGGACGGAGCGGGAGGCATCCTTGACCCACACGACGGGCCCGTCGTAGGCCCGGTCGATCTTGACCGCCGTGTGGGCGCGCGACGTCGTCGCGCCGCCGATCAGCAGCGGGATGTCCATGCCGAGGCGCTGCATCTCGCTGGCGAAGCCCACCATCTCGTCCAGCGACGGCGTGATGAGGCCGGAGAGACCGATGATGTCGGCGCCGACCTCCTGGGCGGTGTCGAGGATCTTCTGGGCGGGCACCATGACGCCGAGGTCGACGACCTCGTAGTTGTTGCACTGCAGCACCACACCGACGATGTTCTTGCCGATGTCGTGGACGTCGCCCTTCACCGTCGCCATGACGACGGTGCCGTTGGTCTCCTTGGCGGTCGCGAACTGCGGGTTGTCGAGCTTCTCCTGCTCGATGAACGGGATGAGGTAGGCCACGGCCTTCTTCATCACCCGGGCGCTCTTGACCACCTGCGGGAGGAACATCTTGCCGGCTCCGAACAGGTCGCCGACGACGTTCATGCCGTCCATCAGCGGGCCCTCGATCACCTCGATCGGGCGGCCACCGCGCTCGGCGATCTGCTGGCGCAGCTCCTCGGTGTCGCCCTCCACGAAGGCGTCGATGCCCTTGACCAGGGCGTGCGTGATCCGCTCTCCGACGGGCAGGTCGCGCCACTCCTCGGCGGCCGCCTCCTGCTGCTCGCCACTGCCTCGGTGCCGCTCGGCGAGCGTCAGCAGCCGCTCGGTCGCCGCGAGCGAGTCCGCGGTCCGGTTGAGGATCACGTCCTCGATGGCGTCGCGCAGCTCCGGATCGATCTGGTCGTAGGTGACCAGAGCGCCGGCGTTGACGATGCCCATGTCGAGGCCGGCCTCGATGGCGTGGAAGAGGAAGACAGCGTGGATCGCCTCGCGGACCGGGTTGTTGCCGCGGAAGGAGAAGCTGACGTTGGAGATGCCGCCGGACACCTTCGCACCCGGGAGGCTCTGCTTGATCCAGCGCACCGCCTCGATGAAGTCGACGCCGTAGGCGGCGTGCTCCTCGATGCCGGTCGCGACCGCGAAGACATTCGGGTCGAAGATGATGTCCTCGGCCGGGAACCCGACCTTCTGGGTGAGGATGTCGTAGGCGCGTCGGCAGATCTGCTGACGGCGCTCGAGGCTGTCGGCCTGCCCGTCCTCGTCGAAGGCCATCACGACGGCAGCGGCGCCGTACTTGCGGCACAGGCGGGCGTGCTCGACGAACTTCTCCTCGCCCTCCTTCAGCGAGATCGAGTTCACGATCGGCTTGCCCTGGACGTTGCGGAGCCCGGCCTCGATGACCTCCCACTTCGAGGAGTCGATCATCACGGGCACTCTGCTGATGTCGGGCTCGGAGGCGACCAGCTTGAGGAAGCGGTCCATCGCGGCGACGCCGTCGATCATGCCCTCGTCCATGTTGACGTCGATGACCTGCGCGCCGCTCTCGACCTGCTGGGCGGCCACCGAGAGCGCGGTGTCGTAGTCGCCGGCCTTGATGAGGTTGCGGAAGCGGGCCGATCCGGTGATGTTGGTCCGCTCGCCCACGTTGACGAAGAGGCTGTCGTCGGTGATGGCGAACGGCTCCAGCCCCGAGAGCCGCATGGCGGGAGCGACCTCGGCGGGCGTGCGCGGGGTGAGTCCCTCGACCGCCTTGGCGATCTCGGTGATGTGGGCGGGTGTGGTGCCGCAGCAGCCGCCGACGAGGTTGACGAAGCCTGAGCCGGCGAACTCGTGCAGGTGCCCGGCCGTCTCAGCGGGCCCCTCGTCATACTCGCCGAAGGCGTTGGGCAACCCGGCGTTCGGGTAGCAGGACACGAACGTGTCGGCGAGCCGGGAGACCTCGGCGATGTAGGGCCTCATCTCCTTCGCCCCCAGGGCGCAGTTGAGGCCGACGGCGACAGGCCTCACGTGGCGCACCGAGTCCCAGAAGGCCTCGGTGACCTGGCCGGACAGCGTGCGCCCGGACGCGTCGGTGATCGTGCCGGAGATGATGACCGGCCAGCGCCGGCCCTCGGCCTCGAACAGGCTCTCGACCGCGAAGATCGCCGCCTTGGCGTTCAGCGTGTCGAAGATCGTCTCGATGATGACGATGTCGGCGCCACCGTCGACCAGGCCCTGCGCTGCCGTCGTGTACGCCGCCACCAGCTGCTCGTAGGACACGTTGCGTGCCCCGGGGTCGTTGACGTCGGGGCTGATGCTGGCAGTGCGCGTCGTCGGACCCAGCGCGCCGGCGACGTAGCGCGGCTTCGCCGCCGTGCTGAACTCGTCGGCGACACGGCGTGCCAGCCGGGCGGACTCGAGGTTCAGCTCGTAGGCAAGGTCCTCCAGCCCGTAGTCGGCCAGCGAGACCGCGTTCGCGTTGAACGTGTTGGTCTCGATGATGTCGGCGCCCGCCTCCAGGTACTCCCGGTGGATGCCCTCGATGATCTGGGGCTGGGTGAGCGTCAGCAGGTCGTTGTTGCCGATCAGGTCGCTCGGGTGGTCCTCGAACCGCTCGCCGCGATAGCCGGCCTCGTCCGGCCGGTCGCGCTGGATCGCGGTGCCCATGGCGCCGTCGATGACCATGATCCGCTCGCGCAGCGTGGCGGCGAGCGCCTCGGTCGCGTCGGGTCGGTGATCACGCGTCGGCTCGGTCATGGGGCTCCTCTCGGGATCCGGCGCCTTCCAGGCTACGGACAACGTCCAGTGGATGGACGGGGCTGCCGGATGCTGATACCGCACAGAATCCTTCCACCGCCCGACACCGGCGCGTGAATCGTCGCGCGACTAGGGTTGACGCGTGATCGAGATCGAGCAGACCTCCGAGCTCACCGACCCGGTGGTGATCGCCGCGTTCGAGGGGTGGAACGACGCCGCGGACGCGGCCTCGGCGACGGTGGACCACCTGATGAGCGTGTGGAGCGCGCGCGTCATCGGGGAGATCGACCCGGAGGACTACTACGACTTCCAGGTCAACCGGCCCTACACCGGCACCGACGAGCGGGGCATGCGCCGCATCACCTGGCCCACGACCCGTATCGCCATCGCCTCTCCGCCTGATCTCGACCGCGACGTGATCCTGATCCGAGGGCTCGAGCCCAACATGCGCTGGCGCCAGTTCTGCGCCGAGCTGCTGGCGGCGGTCGAGGAGCTCGGCGGATCCCTCGTCGTGACGCTCGGCGCGCTGCTGGCCGACACGCCCCACACACGGCCGATCCCGGTCTCAGGCACGTCGACCGAGCCGGACATCGTCGACCGGCTCAAGCTCGAGGTCTCCTCCTACGAGGGTCCGACCGGCATCGTGGGTGTCTTCGGTGACGCCTGCGACCAGATCGACATGCCGGCGGTCTCCTACTGGGCCGCCGTGCCGCACTACGTGGCCCAGCCACCCTGCCCCAAGGCGACGCTCGCCCTCGTCGCCCGGCTCGAGGAGCTCCTCGGCATCTCGATCCCGCTCGACGACCTCCCCGAGGACGCCCGCGCCTGGGAGCGCGGCGTGAACGAGCTCGCCGAGGAGGACGAGGACGTCGCCGAGTACGTCCGTGCCCTCGAGGAGACCCGGGACACCGCCGACCTGCCCGAGGCCTCCGGCGAGGCGATCGCCCGCGAGTTCGAGCGCTACCTCAAACGCCGCCAGGAGGATGAGTAGGCGGTGCTTGATTGCGCCTCCGCTTCGCTTCGGCGCGTGCCGTGGCGTCGACTAGAGCTTGAGGCCGAGCGCGGCGTCGACGAGGTCGCGGATGGTGGCGCCGGCGGTGGCGTCGCTGGTGTCGGCCAGGCCGTCGCTGCCGAGCGTCGCGTCGACCCAGCCCTGCACCAGCTCGACGGCGGCGGGCGCGTCGAGGTCGGCCGCGAGCACCTCGAGGACGTCCTCGACGACGGGTGACGCCGGCGCGCCGCGACCCAGGGAGAGCGCCTTGCGCCACTGGGCGACGGTGTCGACCGCGTCGAAGAGCTGGTCGTCGGTCCACTCCCAGTCGGAGCGGTAGTGGTGGCGCAGCAGCACGAGCCGGATCGCCATCGGGTCGATCTCGCTGTTGCGGAGGGCGGAGACGAAGACGAGGTTGCCCTTCGACTTCGACATCTTCTCGCCGTCGTAGCCGACCATGCCCGCGTGGGCATACACCCGTGCGAAGCCCTCGCCCGCCACGTGCGCGTGCCCGGCGGACATCTCGTGGTGCGGGAAGACGAGGTCCGACCCGCCGCCCTGGACGTCGAACGTGCCACCGAGGTGCTCGAGCGCGATGGCGGTGCACTCGATGTGCCAGCCGGGCCGCCCGGGGCCGAAGGGCGAGGGCCAGGACGGCTCCCCCGGTCGCTCGGCCCGCCACACGAGGCAGTCGAGCGGGTCCTTCTTGCCGGGTCGGTCGGGGTCGCCGCCGCGGTCGGGGAAGATCTCGAGCATCTGGTCGCGGGTCAGGTTGGACTCCGCGGCGAAGTCGCGGTCGGCCGTGACCGAGAAGTAGAGGTCGTCGTCGACCCTGTAGATCGCGCCGGCCGCCTGCAGGCGCTCGATGAGCGCGATCACGAGGGGGATCGACTCCACCGCACCGGTGTAGTGCGTCGGCGCGATCACGCGCAGCGCCTCCATGTCCTGGCGATACAGCTCCGTCTCGCGCTCGGCCAGCTCGACCCAGTCCACGCCGACGAGCGAGGCGCGCTCGAGCAGCGGGTCGTCGACGTCGGTGACGTTCTGGGTGTAGAGGACCGGGTGGCCCGCGTTGCGCCAGGCGCGCTGCAGCAGGTCGAAGGCGATGTAGGTCGCTGCGTGGCCCATGTGCGTCGCGTCGTACGGCGTGATGCCGCAGACGTAGAGCGTCGCCGTGCCGTCGGAACGCTCCGGCACCACGGTCGTGAGCATGCCGGACGCGGTGTCGTGGAGTGCGACCTCGGGCCCTGTGACGGCAAGGGAGGGCAACTCGGGGCTGGTCCAGGCACGCATGCGCCGAACTCTACTTGCGCGGTGGTCTTCGACGTCAGAAAGGGGGCCACGGGACGGACGGCCAGCCGTCGCCGGGCTCGGGGAGGGTGCCGCGGGACAGCAGCCGGTCGCAGCGTCTCACCAGAGCGTCGAGGTCCCACCCGGACAGCAGGGGCTCGAGTGCCTGCCCGAGCTCGGCCTCGAGCAGCCCGCGGAGCCGGCGTACGCCGTCGACCTCGGGGCCGGTCAGCGGCTCCCCGGCCCAGCCCCAGAGCACCGTCCGCAGCTTCGGCTCGCGATGGAAGCAGATGCCGTGGTCGATGCCGTGACGGTGGCCATCGGCCATCTCGAGGACGTGGCCGCCTTTCCGGTCGGCGTTGTTGATCACCGCGTCGAACACGGCGATCCGCCGCAGGGCGTCGGTGTCCTCATGGATCAGCGACACGGGCTGGTCGTGGGCTCCGAAGCCGTCGAAGACGTGGCGCCAGCCGTCGGGCAGGACCCCCTCGGGCACGATCGTGACGGCCGCCTGCGTCTCGTCGACCTCGCACCACCGCTGGATCATCCCGGTGCCATGGGGGCCGGCGCCCAGCCACGTCTCCGGCACGATGGCCCAGCCGAGCGCCTCGGAGACGAGGTAGGCCGCGACCTCCCGGTGGGCCAGGTTGCCGTCCGGGAAGTCCCAGAGGGGGCGCTCACCCCGGATCGGCTTGTAGACCACCTCGACGTCGGCACCGGCGGCCGAGCGCAGCGTGCCGACGAAGGTGAGGTTCGACGCCGGCATGATCCGTCCGCGCAGGACCAGCTCGCCCTCCTCAGGGCTGCGCTCGACCTCGACACTCATCCGACCCTCACTCAGGGGTCTCGACGCCGGAAGCCGTTGGCGCGGGGGCACAGATGGCCGGCAGGGTCGACCGGTCCCCCGCAGAACGGGCAGTCGGGCCGGCCCGCCGACACGACCTGTTGGGCGCGCTTGGCGAAGGCCCGCGCCTGCCCGGGCGTGATGCGGATCAGCAGCACCTCGTCGGGCTCCGACTCCTCGACCTCGATCTGCTGCTCGCCCTCGGGCGTCTCGGACACGAAGGCGACCGTCTCGTCCACGGGGAAGACCTCGATCACGACCCGCTCGTCGCCCGGGTCCCACGACAGCGTCATGGTGCCGGCGCGGAACTCCTCCTCGATCGGCTGGTCGAGCGGGTCGTTGTCGTCGAGCTCGAACGGCGCGACGGCCGGCACGACGCCCTCCGCCAGGCCCGTGACCTCGTCGAGCAGCTCGTCGACGCGCTCGGCCAGGAGCGCGACCTGCTGCTTCTCGAGCGCGACGCTCACCATCTGCCGCCCGGACTTCGCCTGAAGGAAGAAGGTCCGCGAGCCGGGCTCGCCGACGGTCCCCGCCACGAAGCGCTCGGGCGGGTCGAAGCTGTGGACGACGGACGGCATGCGTCAACCCTACGAGGGACCGGCGCCGCCACCCACGGCGGCGTCGGCGGCCGGCCTGCGTCGTCGACTCGGCTTCTTGGGCGGGGCGAGCCAGGACAGGTCACCGGCGTGGGTGTTGGTGGCGAGGACGAAGGGGCGCGAGGGGGTGTACCGCACGATCGAGACCGACGCCGGGTCCACGTTGATGCGCTGGAACAGGTCGAGGTGCATGCCGAGTGCGTCGGCCAGCACCGACTTGATGATGTCGCCGTGGCTGACAGCCGCCCACACGGCGTGCGGGCCGTGCTCAGCCTCGATCCGGGCGTCGTGGCGGCGGACGGCGGCCACCGCCCTCGCCTGCATCCCCTGCATGGACTCACCGCCGGGGAAGACCGCCGCAGACGGCTGTGCCTGCACCACCCTCCACAGGGGCTCCTTCGCGAGCTCCTTGAGGGTGCGCCCCTGCCAGTCCCCGTAGTCGCACTCCGACAGGCCCTTCTCGGTGTGCCGAGCCGGCTCGGCGCTCTGGCGGGCGAGGATCTCGCGTGCCGTCTGCCGACACCGCTCGAGGGGGCTCGTGACCACCGCGGACAGGGGCACGACCGCGAGCCGCTCACCCGTGCGGGCCGCCTGTCCGGTGCCGGTGTCGTCGAGCTTGACGCCGGGGAGCCGGCCCGCCAGCGTGCCCGAGGCGTTGGCGGTCGTCCGTCCGTGCCGGATGAGGATGACGGTGGCCATGCGCGTCAGCGTAGCCAGGGCGTCGCCACGCGGAACTGGCGCCGTGGGAATAGCGTTGACACCGTGATCGTGGACAGTGCCCTCTACTCCGACGGCAGGCGGGTGGAGCTCGGTTGCCATCCGCACGAGTACGACAAGATGCGCGCCGGCATCAAGCGTCCGGGCGACTTCGTGTGGCTCGGTCTCTACGCTCCCAGCGAGCTGGAGCTGAGCGAGGTCGCCGAGGCCTTCGAGCTGCACCCGCTCGCCGTCGAGGACGCCGTCAACGCCCACCAGCGGCCCAAGCTGGAGAGATACGGAGACAGCCTGTTCCTCGTCCTCAAGACGCTCTGGTACGTCGACGAGGACGACCAGGTCGAGACCGGCGAGATCAACATCTTCGCGGGACGCGACTTCATCATCACCGTCCGGCACGGTCGCGGGGCCCGGCTGGAGAAGGCCCGGCACGCGCTCGAGGCCGACCCCTTCAAGCTCTCGCAGGGGCCGTCGGCCGCGATCTACGCTGTGGCTGACCGGGTGGTCGACGAGTATCTCAGCGTCCTCGGCGAGCTCCAGACCGACGTGGACGAGGTCGAGACCTCGGTCTTCTCCACCGACCGGACCAGCGACTCAGCACGGATCTACACCCTCAAGCGCGAGCTGGCCGAGGTCCGCCGCGCGGTGCTGCCGCTGCGCGAGCCGATCCGAGCGTTCAGCAACGGAGCCGTGCCGCTGCTCGACCCCGACATCCAGCCGTTCTTCCGCGACATCCTCGACCACCTCAACCAGGCGACCGACCTCGCCGAGGGCCTCGAGTCGCTGCTCTCCTCGGCGTTCGACGCCCACCTCGCCCAGATCTCGGTGCAGCAGAACGACGACATGCGCAAGATCTCCGCGGGTGCTGCCCTGGTCGTCGTCCCGACGTTCATCGCGGGCGTCTACGGCATGAACTTCCACCACATGCCCGAGCTGGGCTGGTCCCTCGGCTACCCGATGGCGCTGCTGCTGATGGCCGGGTCCGTCACCGCGCTGTGGGTCTTCTTCAAGCGGTCCGGCTGGCTCTAGGTCGCAGTGATGGTGCCCGTCGCGAGCAGCACGAGGAGGGTCCCGCCCAGGACGACGCGGTAGGGCACGAACGCGACGATCGAGTGGCCGGCGACGAACCTGAGCAGCCAGGCGATGGCGGCGTACGCGACGACGAAGGAGACCAGCGTGCCCACGATCGTGGGGCCGATGCCGATGCCCGAGCCGGGGATGTCCTTGAGCTCGTAGAGGCCGGCGGCGGTGAGCGCCGGAATGGAGAGGAAGAAGCTGAGCCGGGTCGCCGTGACGCGGTCGAGGTTGAGGAAGAGGCCCGCCGAGATCGTGGCTCCTGATCGCGACACGCCCGGGATGAGTGCGATGCACTGGGCGAGCCCGATGAGGATCGCGTCGCGCAGCGTGAGCCGCTTCTCGCCCCGGTCCTGGCGTCCGACCCGCTCGGCGAGGACCATCACGCCGCTCCAGAGCACCAGCGCCGCGCCGACGACCCAGAGGGAGCGCAGCGGGCCCGAGATGAGGTCCTTGGCGAGGAAGCCGACGACCCCGATCGGGATCGTGCCGACGATGACGTACCAGCCCATCCGGTGGGCCAGCGTGCCCCGGAGCTCGGGCTTGAGGAGTCCGCGGAACCACCCCGAGGCGATCTGGACGATGTCCTTGAGGAAGTAGAGGAACGCCGCGGCGATCGCTCCCATCTGGATGACGGCGGTGTAGGCGGTCACGCCCTCGTCGTCGATCGGCAGCCCGAGCATCTTCTCTACGATCGTCAGATGTGCGGTGCTGGAGACCGGGAGGAACTCGGTGAGCCCCTCCACGACGCCGAGGATGACGGCCTCGAGGTAGTTCATTTCCGCCCTTTCGTCAGGTGGCACCGCAGGGGTCAGCGCTGCCGCGGCGCGGCAGGCGTCGGGGGTGAGCCTAGGGGTCGTCACATGAGGAATTGGTGAGGACCCGCGAGCCGCATGGATGCTCGGCGCGTGCGAGGGCTATCTTCTCGGCCATGCAGCATCGCTCGCTCGGCGTCACCGGTCTCAAGGTCTCCCGCCTGGGACTCGGCACGATGACGTGGGGCCGGGCGACCGACGAGCACGAGGCACGCGACCAGCTGATCGCCTTCGCGGAGGCGGGGGGGACGCTCGTCGACACCGCCGCCGGGTACGTCGACGGTCGTGCCGAGTCGATGCTCGGCGCTCTCATCGGTGACGTCGTCGCCCGCGACGAGGTCGTGCTGGCCACGAAGGCGGGCATCTCCCGGCGGAGTGGACACCGCTCGGTCGACACGTCGCGTGGACATCTCCTGCCGACCCTCGACGCCTCCTTGCGCCGACTCGGCACCGACCACGTCGACCTGTGGCAGGTGCACGTGTGGTCCGACGAGACGCCGCTCGAGGAGACGCTGACCGCACTCGACCTGGCCCTGACGTCCGGCCGGGCGTCGTACGTCGGCGTCTCCAACTACGCCGGCTGGCAGACCGCCCAGGCGGCGGCGTGGCAGCGCGCCGTCCCGGGACGGGCGACGCTCGCCTCCACCCAGGTGCAGTACTCGCTGCTGGCCCGCGAGGTCGAGTACGACGTCGTGCCGGCCGCTCAGGCCAACGGGCTGGGGATCCTGGCGTGGTCGCCCTTGGCCGGAGGGGTGCTCACCGGGAAGTACCGCACCGGCACGCCGTCGGACTCGCGCGGCGCCGACCGGGACTTCGCCGGACGGGTCGACTCCTACCTCGACGACCGGGGACGTGGCATCGTGGAGGCGGTGCTCAAGGCGGCCGACGGGCTGGACTGGGCACCGCTGCAGGTGGCGCTCGCGTGGCTGCGCGACCGTCCCGGCGTGACGGCTCCGATCGTCGGGGCCCGGACCGCCGAGCAGCTGAGGGTGGCCCTCGCCGTCGAGGAGCTGACCCTCCCCCCGGAGCTCGCCGCCGCTCTCGACGACGTCTCCGCAGAGTAGGAACGACACAGGAGGAACCAGATGGCCGCAGTCGACCGCCGCCCGCCCCGCCCGGGTGTGGAATGGGAGTTCGACTCGGTCACGTTCCCTCGCGACTTCTCGCGCAACGTCGTGCGCAAGCTCCTCGTCGAGCGCGCCGAGCAGGGCGGCTGGGTGCTCGACCGCGTCCGCATCGGCAACGACGGCAAGCGCCGGGTCATCCTGCGCCGCAAGATCATCCGGGCGGTCAGAACAGCCTGATCTCGATACGCCCCCTCGCTGGCGCTCGTGGGCTACTCGATCAGCGATCCTCGTCGGTCGAGTAGCCCGAGCCTCTGGGCGAGGGCGTATCGAGACCTCAGCAGAGGTCCAGGAAGCGGTCGAACACCCGAGCCCCGAACTCGAGACCGTCGATCGGGACGCGCTCGTCGACGCCGTGGAACAGACCGGTGAAGTCGAGGTCCTCGGGCAGTCGCAGGGGCGCGAACCCGTAGGTCCGGATGCCGAGCTTGCTGAAGTGCTTCGCGTCGGTGCCGGCCGACATGAGGTACGGCGCGACGATCGCGTCGGGGTCCTCGGCCAGGAGTGACCGGGTGATCGCGTCGGAGATCGGGGTGTCGTCGTACGGGGTCTCCCAGGAGCGCTGGTTGGTGACGAAGTCGAGGTCGACCCCGTCGCCGCACAGCTCGGTCAGGGTGGCGAAGAACTCGTCCTCGTAGCCCGGCAGGAACCGCCCGTCGACGTGGGCGGTGGCCTCGGTCGGGATGACGTTGACCTTGTAGCCGGCGCCGAGCATGGTCGGGTTGGCGACGTGGCGCAGGGTGGCGCCGATCATGCGGGCCGCCGGGCCGAACTCCTCGACCAGCGCCTCGGCGTTCTCCGGGGTCGCCTCCGTGCCGGCCAGCTCGGCGACGGCGGCGAGAAGCGTCTGCATGGTCGGCGTGAGCTGCACCGGCCACGGGTGGGCGCCGATCCGGGCGACCGCGGCGGCGAGCCGGGTGACCGCGTTGTCGCGGTTGATCATCGAGCCGTGCCCGGCGGTGCCGCGAGCGGTGAGGCGCATCCAGGCCATCCCCTTCTCAGCGGCCTCGATGAGGTACATCCGGCGACCGCGGATCGTCGTCGAGAACCCCCCGACCTCGCCGACCGCCTCGGTGACGCCCTCGAGATGCTCCGGAAGGTCCTGGACGACCTGCTCCGAGCCCTGGTGACCGCCAGCCTCCTCGTCGGCCAGGAAGGCGAGCGTGATCGGTCGCGCCGGAGGCCGTCCCTCGCGCTGCCGAGCCCGCACGACGCTGAGGACCATCGCGTCGAAGTCCTTCATGTCCACTGCGCCGCGCCCCCAGACGTAGCCCTCGTGGACCTCGGCGGCGAACGGGTCGAACCGCCAGTCGGCCGCCTCGGCGGGGACGACGTCCAGATGCCCGTGCACGAGCAGCCCATCGGTGCGCTCGCCGTCGCCGCCCCAGTGAGCGACCAGGCTCGTCCGTCCCGGGAAGGGCTCGTGCAGGTGCGCCTCGATCCCGACCTCGTCGAGCAGCCCGGCGACATACTCGGCCGCCTTCCGCTCCCCCGGGCCTGAGCCGTCGCCGTAGTTGCTGGTGTCCATCCGGATCAGCTCACGGCACAGGTCGACCACCTCGCCGGCAGGGTCGGACGAGGGGGCAGTCGGCTCAGCCATGGGACCTAACCTACTGACGCGACGCGCACCCTGCCCCGATTCGTCTCCGGGACGGCACGCTGCTAACGTTCTGTTCGCACTCGCGCGGGTGGCGGAATAGGCAGACGCGCTAGCTTGAGGTGCTAGTCCACGTATAGTGGGTGGGGGTTCAAGTCCCCCCTCGCGCACGCGATGGCAACAGGACCCCGGATCGCTGATCCGGGGTCCTGCGCATTTCCTCCGACGGCATGAGGCACGATGGCGCCGTGCCCGCACACCCGACGTCGACGCCGTGGAGCGGTCGAGGGCTGCCCCCGCAGGCCCACGAGCGCGTCGAGCGCGCGCGGCGCACGCAGGTCGCGGGATCACTGCTGTCCGCGCCCGAGGCGACGGCCCTCGCATCGGTCGGCTTCATGCCGGTCGGCGAGGCGATGGGGTGCACGGTGCAGCACCTGGGCTGGGACGGCTACGGATGCGGAGGGGGAGCGTCGTACGGCTGGAACGCCGCGCGGACCGTGACCTCGGGGTCGGGCGAGAGGTGGAGTGGGCTCGGGCCGTACGTCGCCGCCCTCTACGCCGGCTGGCACACCGCCATGCGCCGCCTGGTCGAGGAAGCGACGCTGCTCGGAGCGGACGGAGTGGTCGACATCAGCCTCACCGAGACCGACCTCGGCAGCAACAACCGGGAGTACGTCGCGCTCGGGACCGCGGTCCGTGCGTCCTCGCCGGCGGCGGGCAGAGCGACGCGTCCGTTCACCACGGACCTCTCGGGCACTGACGTCAGCAAGCTCCTCCACGCCGGCTGGGTCCCGACCGGCATCGCGTTCGGCATCGCCGCCGCCGTCCGGCACGACGACTACACGGTCCGCAACCAGACGGCGTGGTCGCAGCGCAACGTCCAGGTGGACGGCTACACCGACCTGGTCAACACCGTCCGCCATGACGCTCGCGACCAGTTCGAACGCGGCGCCCGGCAGCACGGCGGAGAGGTCGTGTTGGTCTCCTCGATGGATCTGCGGGTCTGGGAGAACGAGCCGTCCGACGGCCACCGCGACCACTATGCCGAGGCGCGGTTCGTGGGGACCGCCGCCACCGCCTTCCGTCAGAGCCGCACAGCACCGCCTCGAAGCCTGAGCATCCTCCCACTCGACCGCACCAGGAAGACGACCCGATGACCATCGACGACGCAGCGATCCCGCTCGACGCCATCAACCGGCTCAACTCGATGCGTGAGGGTGAGCACCGGGGGCTGTTCACCTCGGACCTGAGCGTCAACGAGTTCCTGCTGGTGCGCGAGGCGGGCTTCACGCCGCTCGGCCTCGTCCTCGGCTCGAGCGTCTATCACGTCGGCGTGCAGATGGCCCGGTGGAGCAAGAACCAGGAGCTCACCACGCTCTCCGAGGCGATGTACCACGCCCGTGAGCTCGCGATGACCAGGATGGAGACCGAGGCGCGTGCGCTCGGGGCCGACGGAGTCGTGGCGGTGCGCCTCGACATCGAGTTCAAGGAGTTCGGCGAGAGCATCGCCGAGTTCATCGCCGTCGGGACGGCCGTGAAGGCGGACCCGGAGCACCCGCTCGCCCCACCGGGCTACTCGTGGCACAACAGCCTCGGCCAGCCGTTCACCTCGGATCTCTCCGGCCAGGACTTCTGGACGCTCCTCCAGTCCGGCTACGCACCGCTCGCGCTGACGATGGGCACGTGCGTCTACCACATCGGTCACCAGCGGTTCTGGCAGGCACTGGGCAACGTCGGAGCCAACGTCGAGATCCCCCAGTTCACCGAGGCGCTCTACGACGCCCGCGAGCTCGCGATGGGTCGGATGCAGTCGGAGGCGGAGCGGCTCGAGGCCGACGGGATCGTCGGGGTCCAGCTGCGGAGCCTGCCTCATCGGTGGGGCGGCCACACGACGGAGTTCTTCGCGATCGGCACCGCGATCCGTGCGCTCCGCGATGACCACACCATCGAGAAGCCGACGCTCGTCCTGCCCCTGACCGACTGAGAGACGACGATGCCCGACCTTCCTGAGATCGACCTCGACAGTCTGACCGCTGCGCTGCGTGCCGACAGCAGGGACCTGGCCGTGTTCGCTCACGTCCTCACCGCGAACCTGGCCGACGCCCTTCCGCCTGGCTCGGTCGATGTCGACCGCGAGCGTTCGCTCAGCGACCGTCTCGCCGGCCGCGAGGGCAGTGTCACCGCGATCCGCGTGCACCTCGACGACGAGGTGCTCGAGCTGGAGCCCGTCAAAGGCCGCGTGCCGCGCGCAAGGGTCATCGCCCAGAGCGGCGGAGTCGTGATCTCGCGGCGCGAGGTCGGCATCGAGGCATGGGCGCGCCTCCTGGCCGAGAAGGTGGCCGAGGCGGCCCGGCAGTCCGAGTCCGCTCGGGTGGCGCTCGCCCGCCTGCTCGGCCTCTAGGTCGAGATCGGACCCGGTAGGGAGGCGATAGGCCCGGGCGGAGCGCGGCGCCCGGAACGGGCGGCCAGCGGGCCGCACCCAGCCAGCACGTCAGTTCTCCTCGACACGGCGTGTCCGGGGTGGCGCGGACCTGCGGCACGGTCGGCTCTGCCAGCGGCCGTACGCCTCGGCGACCTGCGGCCAGGCGTCGCCGATCGCGGTGGCGGCGTCCTGCGGAGTAGCGGTCAGACCAACGACCGACACCGGTGTGCCGAAGGCGAGGTGGACACGGCGCGGGAGAGGCCAACGGCGCTTCTCGGTGCCCGTGATGGTCGCCGGGACCAGCGGTGCACCGGCCTCGATCGCGAGCCGGGCAGCGCCACGCTTCGGCGCACCCAGGCCCACGGCGCGCACCCGAGTGCCCTCGGGGAACAGCGCGAGGGCGTCGCCGCGACGGAGGATGGCTCGAGCGGTCTCCAGGGCGTCGGCGTCGGACTCGCCACGACGAACGGGGAAGGCGCCGAGCCGCACGAACACCTTGGCGAGCGGTCCTTCGAAGTGCTCCGCCTTCCCCATGAAGTGGACCGGCCGGCGCAGCACGATCGCGACGAGGAACGGGTCCCAGAAGGACTTGTGGTTCGGCACGATCACGACCGGCCCCGTCGTGGGCACGTTGTTCGTGCCGGTCACGGTGAAGCCGCAGAGAGTCTTGAACACCAGCCCTGCGGTGTGCTTCACCAGCAGATAGAGCGGACCGCTCACGCCCTGCTCGCGCGCGATCCGGTGAGCCTCGTTGCTCGTGATCGCCAAAGGCGTCACCCCTTCTTCGTCGGGTGGATCTTGTCCGTGATGCTCTCCGCGACCCCTTTGTCTCGCTTCTCGGCCCGCTTCTCCTTGATGGACTTGCCGGACTTCTTCGACATGCTCTGACGCGGCGACTTGTCGTTCATGTGGAACCTCTCTCTTGGGGCCGGTGGCTCCTGTGGACGTGTTGTGGACGATGGCGTCAGGTGCTCGGCAGCCCTTGCCGACGGACGACGACGTAGGCCCACACGATGGTCACCGTGGCGGCGGTGGTGGTGAGCGTGATGATGGCGCCGCCCTTGATCAGGACGAAGGCGGCGGTGGAGAGCGCCTCGAGCAGCCACCACGTGATAGCGGCCTTCCCGAGGATCACCAACCCCCACATGAGCGTGAGCCGGCGGAAGAGGGCGCAGACCTCGGGCCGGGCGGCGAGGGCGGCGCTCATCGGATAGAACTCAGGAGCGAGCCGAGCGATGACCGGGCGGCCCCTCACGAGTGATCCGAGGAAGATGGCGGAGACCGCAACGTCGGCGAAGACCGGTTGCACGAAGTAGACGAAGGTGTTGCCCGTGACGAGCGTGAACGCCGTCTTCACGGTGAGGACGCCCAGGCTCAGCAGGAGTAGTCCGGACACGGGGCGTCCGGTGACGTGCCGCCACCCCATCAAGGCGGCCATCCAGGAGAGGGCGACGACCACGGCGGTGGTCACATCGAAGAGCTGCATTGTCGCCCACAGCAGAACGGCCGGCACGAGGACCGCCGTCGCGAGCGTGACGACCACCCGGGTGATGACGGCTGGCATTCCCAGGGCATGCCCCGGAAGGTGCGTCAGCACGGGAGACGCCGACGCGGTCCGATCCGCGAGGCTCATCGGTAGGGACCGGTGGTGGTGTCGCCAGATGTCATCGACTCGGCTGAGCCGAGCACGATGGCCGCGGCGACGTGTCGCCATGCCACGACCAACGTCGTGGGCTCACCGCTCGCGGGATCCAGGACGGCGAGGTGGCCGGTCTCGTCCAGGCCGACGCGACTGATCTCGTTCTCGATAGCCGAGATGGCGCCCTCGGCGACCTGCCAGCGCTGGGTCCAGCCGACTCCGTACAACATCACGTATGCCATGGAGGGTCTCCGTCGTGTGCCGGCCAACCGGCGGGGCTCTCGTCGTCCCCACGGGCTCGGTCGACGGCTCCATCGGAGTCGGTGGCGCTGACGTCTGCCCCGGGATCGGGCGTCTCGCTTCGGCTCACGAGCAGGCGGTGGCGTCGGCCGGAGCTCATCGTCAGGATCCTGAGATGGGTGTCGTCACGAGGAAAGGAGCCCACTTCGACCCTGCCGCGCGCGGCGCGGATGGACCGCACGCCGCGCCCGTCCGTGCTCGAGTCGTCCCAGTCCGGACGTGAGAGCACCATGCGGCTGATGCGGCCGTGCGTGGTCGGGAGGTGATCGACGAGATCGGCCACCTCCGCGAGGTGCAGTCGCAGTTCTTCGGGCGTTGCCGGTGTGGTGCTCGGGCTGGGCTTCGACGACGTCGACATGACGTCCGCCTTTCGGTCCTGCCCCGGAGGCTCGGAGAGCGCTGGCTGGCAGGTCGGTCGTCTTCGACACTACACGTTCGACGCGAAGGGACGCCGCGGATGGGCGCGACTCGAACGGTCTCGTGGCCGGCGAGTCACCGACGAGGGCCTGCGACGGGGACCTGCGGCTCGGGACTGCCGCGGAAGCCGAAGGCGCGCAGATACCGATTCGCCGTCTCCGGGGCGGCACTCTGCGGGATGACCGCGAGGGTCCGACGTTGCCCGTCCAACATCATGAGCACCACCCGGTGTGTGTCGTCGACCGGCAGGAACCCGGTCTTGACTCGGCCACGCCGGTTCGGGATGGGCACTGCGGTCGGCGCATCGTCCCAGTCGCGTGGACAGAAGATCACCCGAGAGATGTACCCGGCATTGGCCGGCCAGGCCGCGAAGAGTCCGACGAGCTCGTCGCCCAGTTCTCGGCTGCGCGGCCACCACGCGCCGTCGAATGTGTGTCGATCTGCTGACAGCGCCAGCGCGAGCCGCGCCTTGTCCTGCGTGTCCATCGGGACCGCCGCCTCACATCGCCGCTTGTCAGACGGAGGGCGTCTGGGGTTCGCGGTCGTGCTCCCAGCCTACCTCCGGGTCGTCACACGCTCCTGCCGGCGCCCGAGATGTGCCGAACCGTGTGATACTCGAGGTGATGACATCCTCAGGCAGGCCACGGCGACATCTGGCCAGCAGCCCGTTCCGACCGGATCCGGAGCCGATCATCGTGCGATATGCGCTCGGCGACCTGGTGTCCCACGACGTCTACGGGGTGGGACGCGTCATCCTGCTGGAGACCGACGCCGTGATGGTCGACTTCAGGACCGAGACGGTCCGGCTGACAAGCCCGTTCACCAAGATGACCAAGCTGTCGTCGACTCAGGCGGAGTGACGACATGGGACGCAATGTGCTCGACGAGCTGAATCTCCTGCTCGTCGAGCGCATGGCGCTGAACGAGCAGATCGCCAAGCAGTTCCACAGGCGTGGCATCTCCCCCCAGGTCGCGAGGCTCTTTCCCTCGGTCGCCGGCGGCCGCGACGATGAGCTCGCGCAGCTCGCCGCCGACTGGGAGTCCCTTCTCCAGCGCGAGTCGGCCCTCTATCGCGAGATCCTGGGCTCCGGTCCCGAGACCGAATGATGCCTCGGTGTCCGCTGAGAGCAAGACGGCGGCTCCCGAGCGTATCGGGGCCGCCGTCGTACCTTCCTCCCCGCGCCGAGGTCTGACCTCAGCCGCAGGTGCTCATGGATCTCAGAGAGCGCGGACGTTCTCTGCCTGGGGGCCCTTGGGTCCCTGGGTGATCTCGAAGTCGACGCGCTGCTCGTCCTTGAGGGACTTGAAGCCGGTGCCGGCGATCGAGGTGTGGTGGACGAAGACGTCAGCGCCGCCGCCGTCCTGCGCGATGAAGCCGAAGCCCTTGTCGTCGTTGAACCACTTCACGGTGCCCTGTGCCATTTCTCATACCTTCGGTGAATCGGGTGCGGACGACCTGTCAGCACCACGCTGAAAACATCTGCGCTGCGCCTGATGTCCAGAGAGACCGAAGACCAAGAACTGTGAGGATGAGCCGCGACCGACGGGCGCGGGGAAGCGTCGGAGCGCTTCCTTCAACGCCCGCACGCTATCAGCCGGGACGGTCACCAAGCGAACTCGCAGGCGCGGCCGCCGTCGTTCGGAACCGTGAGTGTCTCGACCACCCATGGGTGGTCGAGACACTCACGCCTATCGGGACTCAGGCCTCCGAGGGGTTCACCTCAGTGGCCCGTGACGGTGAACGAGGCGGTCAGCGTCGCCATCGAGGAGTCGCCGGCATACAGGTCGATCTCCCCCGGCTCGACGACGAACCGGCCACGGTTGTCGTAGAACCCGAAGTCGCTCTTGTCGAGCGTGAAGGTGACCTTCCGGGACTCGCCGGGCGCGAGCGTGATGCGCTCGAAGCCCCTCAGGCGACGGACCGGCTGGGAGATGCTTGCGACGGGGTCGTGCAGGTAGAGCTGCGCGACGTCGTCACCGGCACGCGCGCCGGTGTTGGTGACGGTCATCGTGGCGCGCACGCTGCCGTGCGGGCTGACCGTCGTGCGGCTCAGGGTCAGGTCCGAGACCTTGAAGGTCGTGTAGCTGAGCCCGTAGCCGAACGCGAACAGCGGATCGCACGTGCGCAGGTCGCGGTAGCGCGAGACGTACTTCTGCGTGACGTCACAGGGTCGCCCCGTCGGCTCGTGGTTGTAGTAGATCGGGATCTGCCCGACCCGCTGCGGGAAGGAGACCGGCAGCTTGCCACCAGGGTTCACCTTCCCGAAGACGGCGTCCGCGACCGCGTTGCCACCCTCGATGCCGGGGAACCACGCCTCGAGGATCGACGGCGAGGCGTCCACCACCGGGCCGAGGGTGAGCGGCCGGCCGTTGAACAGCACCACGGCGAACGGCTTCCCGGTCGCCTTCACGGCGTCGATGATCCTCTGCTCGTCACCTGGCAGCGAGATGTCGGAGCGGGAGTTGGCCTCACCACTCATCTCGCGCGTCTCCCCCAGGGCCAGCACGACCTGGTCGGCCGCATTCGCCGCTGCGGTGACGGCGGCGATGTCGGCGTTGCTGCAGGCGTCGTCGTCGCGCGCGTCCGGCGGGTCGACGTTCTTCCGCGTGCAGCCGGCCGTGAACGTCGTGTTCGGGTTCTGTGCCTTGATCCCGGTGAAGACGGAGACGGCGTCCTCGTCGCGACCCTGGCCCCACCATGGGCCGAGCATGTCGTGCTGGTCGTCGCCGAGCGGGCCGATGACGGCGGTGCTCTTGGAGGCGCTGAACGGCAGGGTCGCGTTGTCGTTCTTCAGCAGCACCATCGACTTGCCGGCGGCGTCGCGTGCCGCCTTCCGGTCGGCAGCGGTGACGAAGAGGGACTGGTCGACGGCCCTGGTCTGGTCGACGTAGGGGTGGTCGAACAGCCCGGCACGGAACTTGACCCGGAGGATGCGGCGTACGGCGTCGTTGAGCCGCGCCATGCTGATCCGCCCCTGCGTGAGCAGCTGGGCACCGTAGTCGCGGATGTTGGTGCTCACCATCTCGGAGTCAGTGCCGGCCATCAGCGCGTTCGCACCGGCGCTGGGACCGTCAGCCGCGGTGCCGTGTCCGCACGGTCCGGTGTCGGGTGTCTTGGGCGGGCACGCCCGCGTCTCGGCGACTGCGGTGTAGTCGCTCTCGATGAAGCCGTCGAAGCCCCACTCCCTCTTGAGGATCTGGGTCTCGGTGTAGGGGTTGGCGCAGCCGGGCACGCCGTTGATGGCGTTGAAGGAGCACATCACGGTGTCCGCGCCCGCATCGATCGCCGCCTTGAACGGCGGGAGGTAGATGTTGCGCAGCCGCTGCTCGGACATGTCGGTCGTGTTGTAGTCCCGGCCGCCCTCGGGCTGACCGTAGGCGACGAAGTGCTTGACGCTGGTGACGACCTTGTCCGGCGCGCTGTAGTCACGGCCCTGCGCCCCCTTGACGCGGGCGGCCGCCATGACGGAGCCCAGATAGGGGTCCTCACCGTTGCCTTCGACGATGCGGCCCCACCGTGGCTCGTGCGAGACGTCGACCATCGGACTGTAGATCTGCTTGATGCCCACCGTCGCCGACTCCCGTGCGCCGATCGAGGCGTCCGTGCCGGACACCGCCGGGTCGAACGAGCTGGCCGCACCGAGCGGCACCGGGAAGACCGTGCGGTAGCCGTGGATGGTGTCGTAGGCGAACAGGATCGGGATGTGCAGCCGCGACTGCTCGACCGCGATCTTCTGGAAGTGGTTGATCTTCGCCGGATCGGTGAGGCTGAAGACGCCTCCCACACCGGCCTTGGCATCGGCGTCGGTGATCTGGCCGTCGGAGAGAAGCTGCACCTGCTGCAGCTTCTCGGCGGTCGTCATCCGCCTCAGCAGTGCGTTGACCCGGGCCTCCACGCCCCGGCTCGGTGCGTTCCGTGCGGCTGCGAGGGCCGACTCGTCGTCGGATCGTCCGCCGGACAGGCCGCTGCTGGCGGCTGCCGTCCCTCCCAGCACCAGCGCGGCCACGGCCACGGTGCTCGCCATCCGTCTCATCGGGTTACCTCCGCGGGCGCTGTCGCACCCGGCCGGCACCCTGCCGGTCGTCCCTGTCGCGGGGACCCCTCGCGCCCGCACCCGCGCAGGCCACGTGCTCCGTGCCCGGCGCACGGGCGGCCGAAACCGGTTCGGTGCCCCCGATCTCAAACCGCTAACGTGGAGCGGTGCCCATCACCCGCGGCTTCACCGGACGGCCCCGCCGCGGCAGGCCCGACCGGCTGCCGCCGGGGCAATACGACACCGGAGCCGACTGGCCGACACTGACCGCCGAGGTCACGCCGCATCTCGTGCCCGACGAGTGGACCATGACCGTCGACGGGCTGGTGGAGAATACGCACACCTGGTCGTGGCGCGACCTTCACGCGCTGCCGGGGTCGACGTACTTCGGCGACATCCACTGCGTGACCACTTGGTCGAAGCTGGACGTCACCTTCGGTGGGGTCAGCGTCGACACGCTGCTCGAGATCGCACGGCCGCGCCCGGAGGCGGCGTACGTCATGGCGCACTCCACGACCGGCTACACCACGAACCTTCCGCTCGACGACGTCCGTGGCGAGAGGGCCTGGATCGTCTGGTCGTACGACGGACGGCCGCTGCCCGTCGAGCACGGCGGCCCGGCGCGGCTGCTGGTGCCGCATCTGTACTTCTGGAAGTCGGCCAAGTGGGTCACCCGCCTCGAGCTGATGGAGCAGGACCGGCCGGGCTTCTGGGAGCAGAACGGCTACCACGACCGCGGGGATCCCTGGCTCGAGCAGCGCTACCAGGGCGACCCGTGATGTCCTCCGATCCAGCCGCATCGGCCCCGGCTGGCGGCTGGACCACCGGCAGGCTGGTCGAGATGGAGCGCGACGACCGGCTGGTGCGGCTGAGGCTGGACGTGGCAGATCGGGTCGACCACCTCCCCGGCCAGCACTACGTGCTGCGGCTTCGGGCCGAGGACGGCTACACCGCGTCGCGGTCCTACTCGGTGGCCTCGGATCCCAGTGACCCGCTGCTCGAGCTGATGGTCGAGTGTCTGCCCGGAGGCGAGGTGTCCGGGTTCCTGCACGACGAGGCCCGGGTGGGCGACGTGTTCGAGCTGCGCGGACCCATCGGCGGCTGGTTCACGTGGGCCGGCGACGTCCCGATCGTCTGCTTCGGCGGCGGGACCGGGGTGGTCCCGTTCGTCTCGATGCTGCGCCATGCGCGACGGATCGGTGCCGAGCGGCTCATCCGCGTGTGTGCCGTCGGCCGGAGCCGCGCGGCACTCCCCTACGCCGACGAGCTCCTCGCGGCGGGCGCCTTCGTCGCGCTGACGCGGGAGAACCTCGACGGCCGCGTCGCCGCGCCGCCGTACCTCGACGAGCTCGAGCCGCTCACCGTCGGCGCCGAGCGAGCCTTCGTGTGCGGCTCCGTCGGGTTCGCCTCCTACGCGACGCGCCTGCTCGGGGAGGCCGGTGTGCGGACCGACGCGACCCGCGTGGAGCAGTTCGGCGCGACGGGCTGAGGGCGACGGGCCTCTAGGATCGGGACGTGACCTTCCGTCTGGGCTTCGTGACCGGTGCGACCCCCGACAAGTGGGCGAGGACGTGGCGGGAGCGGTTCCCGGAGCGCCTCGAGGTGGTCGCCCTGCTCGAGGCGGAGCAGGAGCCGGCGCTGCGCGGCGGGCAGGTCGACATGGCGATCGTGCGTCTGCCGGTCGACCGCGACGGTCTGCATCTCATCCCGCTCTACGAGGAGCTCCCCGTCGTGGTGCTGCCCCGTGAGCACTACCTCTCGCTCGCCGACGACGTGACGTTGGGGGATCTCGCCGAGGAGCAGCTCGTCCTGCCCCACCGCTCCGGCTGGGCGCCCGGGGTCGAGCAGCTCGCATGGCCACCGATGAGCGACAAGGACGCGGTCGAGACGGTGGCGGCCGGCACGGGCGTCGCGATCCTCCCGATGTCGGTTGCTCGCCTCTACCACCGCAAGGACGTCGTCCACCGACCCGTCCGCGACCTCGAGGCGACCAAGGTCGGGCTCGCCTGGCTCGTCGAGCACGACGACGAGCGCACCCAGGCGTTCGTCGGGGTCGTCCGGGGGCGGACCGCGCAGTCCTCGCGTCGGTGACCTCCCTACGCTGGCGGGCATGACGTCGCCCAGCCCCGTGTCGAGTCCCGCCACGCCCGACCAGCTCGCCGAGCGCGCTCGCCGCGGTCTGGTCGACCGTCTCGATGCCACCGCCGACGTCGTGGGGTGGGCGCCAGGTCGGGTCAACCTGATCGGGGAGCACACCGACTACAACGGCGGGCTGGTGCTCCCGGTGGCGCTCCCCCACGCCACTGCCGCCGCCGCCGCTCGTCGCGACGACGGATCCGTCCGCCTCTCCAGTGCCCAGGCCGACGAGGTGTGGTCCGGCTCGCTCGACGACCTGGCGCCGGGGAAGGTGACCGGCTGGCCGTCGTACGCCGGCGGTGTGCTGTGGGCGATGCGGGAGGCGGGCTTCGACGTGCCTGGGGTCGACCTGCACGTCGACGGGACCGTTCCGCTGGGCGCCGGCCTGTCCAGCTCGGCGTCGATCGAGTGCGCGGTGGCCTTCGCCCTCCTCGGCCTCACCGGAGTGGAGCCGACCGGCGAGGTGCGGCGCCGGGTCGTCGACGCCTGCATCCGTGCCGAGACCGAGGTGGCCGGCGCGCCGACCGGCGGGATGGACCAGACGGTGTCGGTCTTCGCGCAGGCCGGTGAGGCTCTCTTGATCGACTTCAGCAGCCACGCGCACCGGTCGGTGCCGTTGGTCCTGGCGGACCGCACCATCCTGGTCACCGACACCCGGGTCTCCCATGAGCTCACCGACGGCGGCTACGGGTCGCGTCGCGCCGACTGCGAGGAGGCGGCCCGCGAGCTTGGGGTGGCGACGCTGCGTGAGGCCACGCTGGACGACGTGACCCGGCTGACCGACGCGCGCGTCGCCCGCCGCGCTCGCCACATCGTCACGGAGACCGCGCGCGTTCCGATCGCGGTCCAGGCCCTGACGGCGGCGGACTGGGCCAGTCTGGGCGAGCTGTTCGCGGCCTCGCACGCCTCCATGCGCGACGACTTCGAGATCTCCACCGCGGAGCTCGACCTCGCGGTCGCCACCGCCGTGGCGAACGGCGCCGACGCCGCTCGGATGACCGGTGGTGGCTTCGGCGGCTCCATCGTGGCGATCGTGCCTCGTGACCGCCTCGCCGAGGTCGTCACCGCCGTCGACGGTGCCTTCGAGCGCGCCCACCTCGAGCCGCCACATCACCTCCTCGCCGAGCCGTCGAGCGGCGCGGTGGTCGTGGGCTGAGTCACGCCTCGGGCCTGCGGCGTCCCGCGTAGGGGCCCGCCGAGCGGGTACCGGACCGGCCCCTGACAGCACCCGTAGGAGGAGCGACCCGATGATCCACCCGGTCAAGACCCCGCTCGGCGCCGTTCGTGCCGTCACCCACCTCTCGTTCACGGCGGTCCGACACCCGATCCGCACCGTCGGCGACGTCACCACCTTCGGTCGGGGCCTCGTGGCCTCCGTGGTGACAGGCGACAGTCACGATCACGCCGTTCCCGATGTCGCCACCGGTGGCCCGCTTGCCCAGCCTGCGCCGCCCGAGCGTGGCTCACGGAAGATCCAGGGCGATGCGCTGTCGACCCAGACGCGGTCGACGGAGCCGTCCGGCGTGACGGCCATCGGCGACGAGGACGAGATCCCGTCAGGCGCGGTGCCGTACGAGGAGTACGACGTCGAGGTCACGACGCCGGTCGGCACGACGGGCGCGGGCGTGGGCTACAACCCGCACACCGGCGAGACGGACCTCCAGCAGCCCGGGACCGAGCCGCTGATGGATCCGTCCACGACCAAGCGCATCAAGGCCGAGACCGACGTGCTCCGCAAGGCCAGCGATCCCCGGAAGGACTGAGCCGCGCTGCCTCGATGGGCAGCCAGCCGAACCCTCATGTCCGTTCCGCGAGCCAGTCCCCGAGCGCCCGGGCGCTGACGTCGACGAGCTGCGGCCAGTCCAGGGAGGCCTGGTCGGCCTGGTCGGAGACGTGCTTGACCAGGCGGACGGGCACGCCCGCCTGCTGCGCGGCCCAGGCGACGGCGTACCCCTCCATGTCCACCAGGTCGGCGAGCTCGGCCAGGCCGGCCCGGACGACCGGGTCCGTCACGAACAGGTCGCCGGTCGCGAGCCGCAGCCCGTCCGGCGCCAGTGTGAGCCACTCGCGAGGGTCGACGCCGAGCTGGCGGAGGAGTCCCGCCGACAGGTCGTGGTTGAGCACGCTGCCGATCTCGTGCAGCCCCTCGAGGTGGTCGTGGAGCGCTCCTGCGGACCCGATGTTGACGACCTGGTCGATCTCCGGGTCCATGACGAGCGCCCGGGCCACGGCTGCGGCGGCCGGGACCTTCCCGATCCCGGTCACGAGCACGCGCATGCCGGCGGGGACATACGCCGCCTCCTGGTGGGTCGCCGACACGACGAGCACGGTCATGTCGGCGACCTTAGAGGTCTAGGTGAGCTCGGCCGACGTGAGCCCCAGGACTCGCCTCGCGACGATCAGCTGCTGGATCTGCTGGGTGCCCTCGAAGATGTCGAGGATCTTGGAGTCGCGGGCCCACTTCTCGAGCAGCTCATGCTCCTCATACCCGACGCTCGAGCATGCCCACCGCGAGCGCACACGCAGGCGGTGCTCGACGAGGCGAGACAGGCGCACGCACTCGGTGTACGTCGATCCGTCGGTCGCGCCGAGCACGGCCGGCGCCGACGACGAAGAGCTCGGCTTCGGCACCGCGGGCGACCAACGCCTTGGTGCCGTTGACGACGTACCCGGCGCCCTGCCGGACCGCGGTCGTGCTCGGACGCAGGACGTCGAAGAGGACGGCGGGCTCCGCCAGCGCGAGAGAGGCGGCAGGCACCCCAGCCTCCGAAGGCTCGGTGAAGGCGGGAAGGTAGGTGCGCTGCTGCTCGTCGGTGCCCCACCTCACTCGCGATCTGGGTGACGACGTCGACGAGCATCTGCTCGTCCTCGGTCGGCGTCAGGTCGAACAGACCCTCGCCTGCCGCGCTGGACGGGTGGGTCTGTCGGCGGATGCCGAGCCGGTCCAGCAGCTCGCTCTGGGCGAGCTTGCTGAGTCCGGCCACGAGGTAGCCGATCGGATCCCGGCTCTCGTTGGTCGGCACGCCGTGGCGGCCGCCGCCCTTCAGGGTCGTCATGAGAGACATGAAACAACTGTAACTACGAGTTATACAATGATCTACATGCCTCGGCGATGGCGTGCCTCGCAGCCGGGCGCGAGCTGCGTGGATCCCGTCGCTACAGTCCGAGCATGCCTGAGGAGAACGCGCCCGAGCACGCGCCGTACGGTCCCCTGCCGTCGGGTGGCACCGTCCGCCCGATGACGCGATGGGGAGCGGACGTGATGCACCGCCCGCAGCAGCCGGTGACGGTGTTCGACGACTCCCTGCGCCAGCTGGCGGCGGACATGGTGGCCACGATGTACGCCGCCGAGGGCGTCGGCCTCGCCGCCTGCCAGATCGGCGAGGACGTCGCCATGTTCGTCTTCGACTGCCCCGACGCCGAGGGCGAGCGGTGGGTCGGGGTCGTGTGCAACCCGGTCGTCACCTTGCCGGAGGGGCGCGACCGGACCCTCGACGACGATCTCGAGGGATGCCTGTCCTACCCCGGGGCGTTCGTCTCCTGCGCCCGACCCGACCACGCTCGGGTCGACGGTGTCGGTCTCACCGGCGAGCCGGTCGTCTTCGAGGGCGACGGGCTGCTCGCCCGCTGCCTCCAGCACGAGACCGACCACACCCAGGGCACGGTCTTCGGCGACCGGATCTCCGACCGCAACCGCAAGAAGCTGCGCAAGGAGCACGACAAGCTCGCCGACGACTTCCCTCCGGACTGGCCGGTGGGCGAGACCGCCTGATGGCGACGCTCGTCCCGGTCGACTCCCCCGACGATCCCCGGCTCGCCGACTACCGGGACCTGCGCGACGTGGAGCTGCGCAAGTCGGTCGAGGCGGCCGAGGGGCTCTTCCTCGCCGAGGGCGAGAAGGTCGTACGCCGAGCCGCGGAGGCCGGCTACGACGTCCGCTCCTTCCTCATGGCGCCCCGCTGGCTCGACAGCCTCGCCGATGTGCTCGACGCCTCCGACGCTCCTTGCTATGTGGTGTCGGAGGCCTTGGCCGAGGAGGTCACCGGCTTCCACGTGCACCGCGGAGCCCTGGCGTCCTACGCTCGCCGGCCGCTGCCATCCGTCGAGACGGTGCTGGACGGGGCGCGGTCTGTGCTCGTCCTGGAGGACATCGTCGACCACACCAACGTCGGAGCGGTCTTTCGATGTGCGGCCGGACTCGGCTTCGACGCGGTGCTGTTGGCGCCGCGGTGCGCTGACCCGCTCTACCGGCGCTCGATCAAGGTGGCCATGGGCACCGTGTTCTCAGTCCCATGGACACGCCTGCCTGACTGGTACGACGCCCTGCCGGCCCTCGACGCCGCCGGGTTCACCACCGTGGCGCTCACGCTCACGCCCGACTCCCTCGACATCGCCGACGCTGTCGCCGGGCTCGACCGGGTCGCGCTCGTCCTGGGGTCGGAGGGGCACGGACTCTCCGAGCGCTGGCAGGCGATCGCCGCTCGACGCGCGATCATCCCCATGCACGCCGGAGTGGACTCCCTCAACGTGGCCGCGGCGGCCGCAGTCGCCTGCTACGTCACGACCGCGCGCGGTTTGAGCAGGAACGCCGTCAGGTAGAGAAGGGCGACGACGATCAGCAGGTTGCGGTAGCCGGTGAAGAGGGCCGCATACTCCAGGCAGCCGCCGACCATCGCGCCCAGCAGGTTCACGGCGAACGCGGACTGCGAGTCCGACGACTCCGCGAAGCGCTTGGCGAAGGCGATGTTGGCCAGGTAGATCGGCAGGAACGCGAGCAGCGTGGCCAGGACCAGTCGCGGCCAGAACGGGAAGGCCAGGAGCCATTCGGGCTTGACCACGTAGGCGATGGCGAGCGCGATGGCGATGAGCGCATAGACCACGGGCAGGGGTGGGGTGCGCACGCGCCGGGTGGTCTCCACCGCCGCCAGCACGATGAGGAGCACGCCGCCGAAGACGAGCGCGTTGACCACCCAGGTGGTGCCGAAGAGCAGCGCGAAGGTCGCGATGTTCTTGGTCTCGAGCAGCAGGAAGGCGGCGCCCATGAAGAACAGGTCCGCGTAGGGCCGCATCGTGCGGAACGGGCCGCCGAGGAGCCGCACGGCGACCAGCGAGACGACGACGATCCCGCCCAGCGCCCACAGGTAGAGCGCCGGCAGCATGCCGCCGCGGTAGTAGACGAACGGCCGGTCGTCGCGCGCGGGCTTGACGTAGGACGAGGCCAGCTCGTGGTTCTGCGCGCCGCAGCGCTGGTTGGCGGCGTCCTTGGCGGCACTGATGACCGCGGTCGCCCCGCCGAACAGGTCGATGCAGGGGGCGTGCCCGAACGCTGTGGCTGCCGTGCCGCCGAGCCTGTCGATCAGCCACGGCTGGCGGTAGTAGTTGTACATCGAGAAGAGTCCGTCGCTGCTGAGGTGGTCGCGGGCCAGCTCGAGTGCCTCCTCGGTGAAGAGGAACGACTCGAGCCGGATCTGCGAGCCGCCGCTGACCAGCGACAGGGAGTCGGGCAGGGCGAAGAGGATCAGGTCGTACTTCTGGCTCGTGCCCTCCAGGAAGGCCCGACCGTCGTTGATGTGCCGGGTGACGCGCGGGTCGGCGTACGCCTTGTCGGGGTTGCCCTGCACGCCGATCTGCACGATCCGCGGGTCGATGTCGACCGCGTCGACGTGCTGCGCCCCCTTCGAGAGCGCGATCGCGACGTCGCTGCCCGAGCCGGCGCCGACCACCAGGACGTTGCGCAGGGGCGCGTTGCCGCGGTGCTCGTACGGCGCGCCGTAGATCTGCGACGCCCGGTTGAGCTTCCAGCGCGCTGACGACATCGACTGATGGGGCACGCCGTTGACGGAGATGTAGGTGCGGGTGCCGTACTGGGCGTCGTGGACCTCGCGCGTGGTGATCTTGTAGTACGGCGACCACGAGACCCCCGCGCCGGTGGACTCGATGACCAGCGCGACGACCATGACGACGCCGGCGGCGACGGCCAGCAGCCGCGCCTTCCCGGACACCAGGACGACGAGGGCGACCGCGGCGAGGGTCCCCCACACGTAGGAGGGCGCCCAGGCGAAGGAGAGGACCGAGAAGAGCGCGATGCCGATCAGCGAGCCGACCAGGTCCCAGCGGTACGCCGTCAGCGACGGCAGCTGGGGGAAGCACCGGCCGACGACCTCGGCCGGCCCGATCATGATCGCGGCGCTCATGAGGAAGACGACGGGGAGGACCAGCCAGCTCGGCGGCCCCGTCGTGTGCAGCGAGGTGAAGAAGATGACGTCCGCGTTCGCGCGGTCGATCGAGACCGGCACCAGTCGGACGACGACGACGAGCGCCGCCAGGAGCACCGGCGTCCACGGGAGCACCGACCAGCTGCGGCGCGAGATGAGGAAGCCCAACCCCACGCCGAGGAAGGACCCCAGCAGCACGAAGTTCGTGAAGTAGGAGAGGTGGACGATGTTCGCGCCCAGCCAGCGGATCAGCGCCAGCTCGAGGAAGAGCATGAGGGCGCTGCCGAGCACGAGCCGGGGCACCGTGCGCCGCTGTCGCTCACGCCGCTCGGACGACTCCTCGGACGTGACGGCTGTGTCGGCGCCCATGGCACACCCCTACGACCGGTTGGAGGCAGTGACGGCCGCTATCGGAGCAGTTGCCCGTCCACGGCGCGACCATGCTCTCAGAAGTCGTCGGGGTGCGCGACCCTGACGACCTCGCCGACGACGATGATCGCCGGTGGCCGCACCGCCTCCTCCAGGAGACGCTTCTCGAGGGTGCCGAGGGTCGCGAGCACCGTGCGCTCGGTCGGCATCGACCCGTCGCAGATCACCGCGACGGGGGTCGAGGAGCCGCGGCCGCCCTCGAGCAGGGCGCCGGCGATCGCCGGCGCGTTCTCGACGGCCATCATGAGCACCAGCGTGCCGGTCAGGCCCGCCACGGCGGTCCAGTTCGTCAGGGACTCCGGGTGTCCGGGCGGCAGATGCCCCGAGATCACGGTGAACTCGTGGGTCACCCCGCGGTGCGTCACGGGGATGCCCGCGATCGCCGGGACGGCGACCGGCGAGGTGATCCCCGGGATGACGGTGACCGGCACACCTGCCGCACGGCAGGCGATCACCTCCTCGTAGCCGCGTCCGAAGACGAAGTTGTCCCCGCCCTTGAAGCGGACGACGGCCTTGCCTGCCAGGGCGTGCTGGACGATGACCCGGTTGATCTCCTCCTGCTGCGCCGAGCGACCGCGCGGGAGCTTCGCGACGTCGATCAGCTGCACGTCCGCAGGCAGCTCGGACAGCAGCTCGCGCGGCGCCAACCGGTCGGCCACGACCACATCCGCCTCCATGAGCGCCTTGCGCCCCGCGACGGAGACCAGGTCCGGGTCGCCCGGGCCTCCGCCCACCAGCACGACGCCGGCGGCGCGGGGGCGCGCGCGGCGCACGTCGAGCGTGCCGTCGCGGAGGCCCTCGAGGATCTCGTCGCGGACCGCTGCCGACCGCTGCGGCTCGCGGTTGCCGAGCACGGCGACGGTCACCCCGCCGTGGCGTCCGACAGCGGGCGTCCAGGCGGTGGCCGCGAGGGCGTCGTCGGAGCGGACGCAGAAGACGCGTCGCTCCTCTGCAGCCGCGCTGACCGCCTCGTTGACGGCCGCATCAGCCGTCGCGCAGACGACGTACCACGCTCCGTCGAGGTCGGCGGGGGCGAACCCTCGCGGGGTCCAGCGCAGCTCCCCCGACCCCAGCATGCCCTCGATGGCCGGCGTGACCTCGGGCGAGACCACCTCGACGTCGGCGCCCGCGGCGATGAGCGCGGGGATCCGGCGCTGGGCGACATGACCGCCCCCGACCACGACGACGCGACGGCCGGCGAGCCGGAGACCCGAGGGGTAGGGAGGGAAGTCCACGGGGGTATTCAACCCTCGTGCGTGCCTGCCCCGCTGACGGCCGCTCACCCATCGGACTAGTCTCGGCCCGTCCCCGCAGAGTTCTCGACAAGGAGTGCCATGTCTCTGGACCGTCCGGTCAAGCCCGACCCGTACGAGCTCCTCCCCGTCGTCGCCTCGTTCTCCGTGACGAGCACCGACCTGACGCAGGGGCAGCCACTGGACCAGGCGCAGGTCTACGACGGCGGCAACACCTCCCCGCAGCTGTCCTGGGAGCCCGGCCCGCAGGGCACCAAGAGCTACGTCGTGACCTGCTACGACCCCGACGCGCCGGTGGTGAGCGGGTTCTGGCACTGGGTTGCGGTGGACATCCCGGCGGACGTCACCTCGCTCGACGCGGGCGCCGGGGCGAGTGACGACTCGCTCCCCGACGGCGCCTTCCACGTCCGCAACGACTACGGCACGAAGAGCTTCGGCGGGGCGGCCCCGCCGCCCGGCGACCAGGTGCACCGCTACTACTTCGTGGTCCACGCGGTGACCGAGGAGTCGCTCGGCGTCGACGGCGACGCCACTCCAGCGGTGGTGGGCTTCAACCTGGCCTTCAAGACAGCCGCACGGGCCATCTTGGTCGGGACCTACCAACACTAGGAGCCGTCCGGGCCTAGGCTCGCCCCGTGTCCGAGCCGGAGCCGCTGTCCGACGACCAGATCGTCGGCAGCCTGCTGCAGTGCGGCCTCGACGTCGCCTACCAGCCGATCGTCGCGGTCGACACCGGTGTGGTCATCGGCTGGGAGGCGTTGCTGCGGGGCGAGCTGCCGGAGCATGGCGCGGTCAGCCCGGAGGACGTCGTGGGCTCAGCCAGCCGGACCGGCGCGCTCGACCGGGTGATGCGTCAGGTCACCGAGCAGGCGCTCACCACGGCCACGGTGGCGTCGCTGCGTCTGGGCCGGCGGATGACGGTGTCCATCAACGTCGAGCCGCACCAGCTCCGCCCCGACAGCGCGTTCCTCCGGTGGCTGGTCGACCGCTCGGCCTCGTCCGCCGCGCAGCTGCTCCTCGAGATCACCGAGCGCAGCGACGACCCGACGTGGGCCGCCGCCCAGGACGAGGCCCTGGCGCAGCTGCGCGGTGCGGGGCTCCCGCTGGCCATCGACGACCTGGGCGCGGGCGCGTCGCGGATGCGGCTGCTGGCGCAACAGGAGTGGACCTGGGTCAAGCTGGACCGAGGGTTCCTCGCCATGGGTGACCGGGGGCGGATCCTCCTGCGCCACACCGTCACGATGCTCCACGAGCTCGGCACGACCGTCCTCCTGGAGGGAATCGAGACCGCCGAGCAGCTCGACGTCGCCGGCGCCCTGGAGGTCGACCTGGCCCAGGGCAACTTCCTCGGGGTGCCGATCCCCGCTCAGGAGCTGTTGGACGGCCTCCGGGTGAAAAAGATCACCTGACCCGGACCGGACGTACGTTGTCCTCAGGCGCGTCACGTTCCGGCCGTTGATACGTTCGATGACTGTGAGGAAACTCGAGCGCCTCGTCGGCCTCATCGTGCTGGGGCTGACCGGTGCCGCGGCCCTCCTGCTGTGGCTGGCGGTGGCCCGCACCGGCGTGCCCGCAGGGTCCGAGCGGGACGGCCTCGTGTTCGGCGCGTGGCGGGTGCTCTACGACACCCAGGCGCCGACGTGGCGCGTGCTGGAGATCGCGATCAGCGTCTCGCTGCTGTGTGCGGCCGGGGTCACCTACCTCGAGCACCGCATCATCACCCACGCACGACGCTCGACCAACCCCCACGGCACGCCGCTCGCGCCTCGCGTCGTCATGGCCGACACCCGCGGTCGCTTCGACGGCGAGGTCACGGTCACGGTGCTGGTGCCGGCCCACAACGAGGAGGCCTCGCTCGGCGCGACCCTGACCTCGCTCGGCGCGCAGCAGCCGCCGCCTGAGCGGGTCGTCGTCGTCGCTGACAACTGCACGGACCGCACGGCCGAGATCGCCCGCACGCACGGTGCCGAGGTCTTCGAGACCATCGGCAACACGCACAAGAAGGGTGGCGCCCTCAACCAGGCGCTGCGACACCTTCTCCCCGGACAGGGCGAGAACGACGTCGTCATGGTGATGGACGCCGACACGATCCTGGATCAGGGCTTCCTCGCCTCCGCGGTGCGGCGCTTCACCGACGACCGCGGCCTGATGGCCGTCGGCGGGGTGTTCTACGGCGAGCAGGGGCATGGCCTGATCGGACAGTTCCAGCGCAACGAGTACATCCGCTACGCCCGCGAGCTGCGTCGTCGGCGCGGCAAGGTCTTCGTGCTGACCGGCACGGCGTCGCTGTTCCGGCCGCGCGCGTTGCGGACGGTGGCCGAGCAGCGCGGCCGCACCATCCCCGGCATCCACGGCGATGTCTACGACACCGCGGCGCTGACCGAGGACAACGAGCTCACCATCGCCCTGAAGTCCCTCGGCGCGCTCACCGTCTCCCCTGCCGAGTGCACGGTCGTCACCGAGCTGATGCCGACCTGGCGGCTGCTGTGGCACCAGCGGCTGCGCTGGCAGCGCGGAGCGCTGGAGAACCTCGGCGCCTACGGCCTGACCCCTCAGACGATGCGCTACTGGTCCCAGCAGCTGGCCATCGGGTACGGCGTCTTCGCTCTGTGGGCCTACTTCGTGCTGCTCCTCGTCATGCTGCTGGCCAGCAGCCACTGGATCTGGTTCACCTTCTGGATCGGACTCGGTCTGATCTTCATGGTCGAGCGCCTCGTCACCGTCTGGCGAGGAGGCTGGAACGCCCGTCTGGTGGCTCTGACCATCTTCCCGGAGCTGTTCTTCGACGCGTTCCTGCAGCTGGCCTACGTCAAGGGCGTCCTCGACATCTCCCTCGGCAAGACGGCCGGGTGGACCCATGTCCAGCGGGCGAGCGAGAGCGAGGAGCAGGCCGCATGAGTGCACTCCTGCTCGGGTTCCGGCTGCTGCCCGAGAGCGTCCTGCACTCCGAGCCCTATCTGGTGCTCGTGACCTTCGTGTCGGTCAACACCGTCGCGTTCGCGACGCTGTCGATCGCGAAGCTGCTGCCGCCGATGCGCCCCACCACCTGGTTCGCCAGTCGAAGCCGTCGGGCCGAGACGCGGAGCATCTACCCCGACGCGAGGCACTGATTCGCCTCTGATCCGTGTTGACTCTTGTGTCGTGCGTCACACAGGAGTTGGTTGGGGTCATGGCCGAGAAGAGCACCCGAAAGGCGACCACCCAAGACGTGGACGCATCGGGGCCCGACAGGATCCGCAACGTCGTCCTGGTCGGGCCCTCCCAGTCCGGAAAGACCTCGCTCGTCGAGGCCCTGCTCGCCGAAGCGGGCGCCATCCTCCGTCCCGGGTCGGTCGCCGAGGGCACGACCGTCTGCGACACCGAGGACGCCGAGCAGGCGCACGGTCGCTCGATCTCGCTCGCGGTGGCCCCCGTCGTCCATGAGGACGTCAAGGTCAACATCATCGACACCCCTGGCTACGTCGACTTCATCGGCGAGGTCCGCGCCGGGCTGCGTGCCGCCGACTGTGCGCTCTTCGTGATCGCCGCCAACGACGGCGTCGACGACAACACCCGTCGACTGTGGCGCGAGTGTGGGGAGGTCGGCATGCCCCGCGCGGTCGTGCTGACCAAGCTCGACCACCCGCGCGCGGACGCCGGCCGTGTGCTGGGTGAGACGCAGGAGGCGTTCGGCCCCGGCGTCCTGCCCGTGTACGTGCTCACCGGCGACACGCTCACAGGGCTCATCACCGGCGACTCCGAGGAGATCCAGGCCGACCCCCGTCGCGGTGAGCTCATCGAGGCCGTCATCGAGGAGTCCGAGGACGAGACGCTGATGGACCGCTACGTCGGCGGCGAGACGATCGAGGAGCAGGTCCTGCTCGGCGACCTCGAGAAGGCGATCGCCCGCGCGTCCTTCCATCCGGTCATCCCCGTGTGCGGGCCGACCGGGGTCGGCGTACGGGAGCTGCTGGACCTGTGCGTGCGCGCGTTCCCGTCACCGCCGGAGCACGTGCCGCCCGAGGTGTTCACCCCGTCGGGGAAGCCCGCGGCGCCCGTCACCTGCGACCCGTCGGGTCCCCTCGTCGCCGAGGTGGTCCGCACCAGCAGCGACCCCTACCTCGGGCGCGTGAGCCTGGTGCGCGTGTTCTCGGGGACGCTCAGCCCGGACGCGGCGGTGCATGTCTCCGGCCACTTCTCGGCGTTCGAGGGCCCGGCCGGCCTGCATGAGGACCACGACGAGGACGAGCGGGTCGGGGCGCTCGCCTACCCCTTCGGGGCGGGCCAGGTGCCTGCCACCCGCGTCGTCGCGGGCGACCTCGGCATCGTCTCCCGGCTCTCGCGCGCCGAGACCGGCGACACGCTCTCCTCCCCCGACCTGCCCGTGGTGCTGCGGCCCTGGTCGATGCCCGAGCCCCTGCTGCCGATCGCGGTCGAGGCGGCGACGCGCTCGGATGAGGACAAGCTCTCCTCGGCCCTCGCCCGTCTCACCGCCGAGGACCCGAGCCTGCGCGTGGAGCACAACGCCGAGACCGGCCAGCTCGTCGTCTGGGTGATGGGCGAGGCCCACGCCGAGGTGGCGCTGGACCGGTTGCAGTCCCGCTATGGCGTGACGGTCGAGGAACGGGACGTCATCGTGCCCTTCCGGGAGTGCTTCGGCGGTGCCTCGAAGGGGCACGGCCGCCACGTCAAGCAGTCGGGCGGACACGGGCAGTATGCGATCTGCGACATCGTCGTCGAGCCGCTGCCGGAGGGCAGCGGGTTCGAGTTCGTCGACAAGGTCGTCGGCGGCTCGGTCCCCCGCCAGTTCATCCCGAGCGTCGAGAAGGGCATCGCCGCGCAGATGGCGCGCGGCGTGCGCGCCGGCTTCCCGGTCGTGGACCTGCGGGTGACGCTCGTCGACGGCAAGGCCCACAGCGTCGACTCCTCCGACATGGCCTTCCAGAGTGCCGGGGCCCTGGCGCTGCGCGAGGCGGCCGAGGCGACCACCGTCAACCTCCTCGAGCCGTACGACGAGGTGGCGGTCGTCGTCGCCGACGACCTCGTCGGTCAGGTGATGAGCGACCTGTCGTCGCGGCGGGCGCGTCTGCTCGGGACCGACCAAGCGGGCGACGACCGGACCGTGGTGCGCGCCTATGTGCCGCAGCGCGAGCTCGTCCGCTACGCCATCGACCTGCGCTCGGCCACCCGTGGCGCAGGCACCTTCACCCGCACCTTCGCCCACTACGAGCCGATGCCCGAGGAGCTGGCACGCCAGGTCAAGCCACGGACGTAGTCGCTCGAGGCCCTAATACTCCGGCGGACCCTCGCTCGCGGCCTTGAGCAGGTCCTCGAACGACGTCGGGTGTGCGAACTCGTCGTCGACGGTCCGGCGGTGTGCCGTCGGACGCGCCACGGCGCCCGGGCCGGCGACGTGTGCGGCGAGCTCGTTGGCGGCCCGATCGACCCGCTTGGCCAGCTCGCCCGTGCCTGCCTCGCGCCCCGCCGACCCGAAGTCCTCGCTCGCGGCGAAGACACCGGTCGGCACCACGACCGCGTGGAGGTAGGAGAACAGCGGCCGCAGGGCGTGGTCGAGCACGAGCGAGTGTCGGGCGGTGCCGGCGGTCGCGGCGACGACGACCGGCTTGCCGTCGAGCACGCCGAGCTCGAGGACGTCGAAGAACGTCTTGAAGAGCCCGGAGTACGACGCCGAGAACACCGGCGTGACCACGACCAGCCCATCGGCCCGGCGTACCGTCTCGATGGCTGCCTTCAGCTCGCCGGACGGGAAGCCGGTGAGCAGGTGGTCGGCGAGTGCATGGGCGAGCGGGCGGAGCTCGACGATGTCGAGCTCCGCCTCCTGCCCGCGTTCGTGGACGGCCGCTACGGCCGCCTCGCCCAGCATGTCGGCGAGGAGGCGGGTGCTCGACGGGACGCTGAGTCCGGCACTGACGACGACGATCCGCTTGGCAGAGGTGCTCACAGCTCGCCTTCCAGGACCTTCGCGACCTCGGGGTCGCCGTCGATGTGAACGGCGTCACGGTCGGTCGTGCCGGTGGCCGCGTCGCCGGCGGCGTACACCGTCGTGTCCTTGGCGCCGCCGGCCTCGTCCACCAGGGAGGCGTGGGTCGGCCCGTCGGGCACGCCCGGCTTGCGGAGCTTGGCGAACTCCTCGCGCAGGGTCGGCAGGATCTCGCCGTAGAGGTCGAGCTGCTCGAGCACCGTCTTGAGGGGTAGGCCGGCGTGGTCGACGAGGAACAGCTGGCGCTGGTAGTCCCCGACGTACTCACGGAACGACAGCGTGCGCTCGATGACCTGCTGCGGCGAGCCGACGGTCAGCGGGGTCGCCTCGGTGAAGTCCTCCAGCGAGGGACCGTGGCCGTAGACCGGCGCGTTGTCGAAGTAGGGTCGGAACTCGTTGACCGCGTCCTGGCTGTTCCTCCGCATGAAGAACTGCCCGCCTAGGCCGACGATCGCCTGGTCGGCGGTGCCGTGGCCGTAGTGTTCGAAGCGCTGCCGGTAGAGGCGGACCATCGCCTCGGTGTGGCTGGCCGGCCAGAAGATGTGGTTGTGGAAGAAGCCGTCGCCGTAGTACGCCGCCTGCTCCGCGATCTCAGGACTCCGGATCGACCCGTGCCAGACGAACGGGGGCACGCCGTCCAGCGGACGAGGTGTCGAGGTGTAGCCCTGCAGCGGTGTGCGGAACCGGCCGCTCCAGTCGACGACGTCCTCGCTCCACAGCCGGCGCAGCAGCGCGTAGTTCTCGATCGCGAGATTGATGCCTTGGCGGATGTCCTTGCCGAACCACGGGTAGACGGGGCCGGTGTTGCCGCGACCCATCATGAGGTCGACCCGGCCGTCGGTGAGGTGCTGGATCTTGGCGTAGTCCTCGGCGATGAGGACGGGGTCGGTCGTCGTGATCAGCGTCGTCGCGGTGGACAGGATGATGCGCTCGGTCTGGGCGCCGATGTAGGCGAGGGTCGCGGTCGGGTTGGACGCGATGAACGGCGGGTTGTGGTGCTCGCCGGTGGCGAAGACGTCGAGTCCGATCTCCTCCGCCTTCTTCGCGATGGCGACCGTCGCCTTGATCCGCTCGTGCTCGGTGGGCGTCTGGCCGGTCGTGGGATCGGTGGTGACGTCGCCGACGGTGAAGATTCCGAACTGCATCGTGCGCTCCTCGCGTCCGGGCTCATGGCCGGATAGTTGAATTCTGAACTATCCGATGAACCTCGCAGACCTTCACGCTATTCCACGCTGCCGGTCACGTGGAGGCGGACGGGTGGGCCACCACGATGGTGTTGCTGAGGAACCGAGTCCCGTCCCAGTCCGCGCACGTGATGAGCACCAGTCGCGGTGCGCCGTCCTGGGCGAACAGGCTCGCCGCCTGCCGCGCCACCATTCCCTTGTCGAACCTGAGCACGCGCACCACGGCGTAGCGCAGTCGGCCGGTCTCTGTGGCGACGACCACGGGGTCGCCGATCTCCAGATCGCCGATGTGCTCCAAGGCCCCCGTCGCCGACCCGTGCACGGTGTGCCCGGCGATCAGCACCCGCCCGCGCGGCTGACCCGGCCGGGCGCCATCCGCCCACCAGCCGAGGGTCTGCGAATCCGGCGGCGGCACGAGTGTGCGTCCCGGTGCGCGGACCGGGACGACGGGCGCAGTGACCCCCAGCGTCGGGAGTCGTAGCCGCCTCGGAGCGCCGGGCGTCCATGGTGCCCGCACCGCCGCCGGCGGAGAGGCCGACGGGCTGGCAGTCGGCGTGCGCAGCAGGGGGTGGGTGCCCGCCCCGTCATTGCTGCTGCCGAGACGAGCACGCCCGGCGACGAGTGCTGCCCCCAGGACCGCCGCCACCAGGACCGCCGCCACCAGCACCAGTGACGGGAGGCGACGGTGTCGGGAAAGGTGGTCCTCAGGCACGCTGTCCCCAAGCACAGCGGCGGAGCCGCACCCGGGACCCGGCGGCTACGAGCGCGAGGCCGCCCAGGACGAGCGTCACGCCCAGCGGTGATCGCGTCCAGCGGGCGAGCGCCGACCGGTCCTCCCCGGCATCGATGGCGAGCGGGACGGGCGTCGATGTTGCGGCCGCTGAGCTTGGTGCCCATGAAGTCGGACGACGTGGACGTCGCAGCGCCGTTGCCCGTGGACCGGGACAGGTGGGCGGTCCCTCCGGGCAACGCTCCAGCGGTCGGAGCGCACGGCGAGACCCAGAACATCTTGGTCTGCGTGTCGTTGCCGCGCGATCCAGGGGTGGAGACGGTGAGTCGCACCCCATAGCCCTGCTTGCCTGTGGGGCTCCGGCGAAGGTCAGCGTGTAGGACTGCACGGCGTCGGGGCCCGACGGCGTGCCGGCGCCGCTGGCCGAGTCGCCGCCGACAGGAACGCTGGTGGGGCCCTGCACGAAGAGGCCCGCGTCGGCAGTGGGAGCCTGCAGGGTGAACGACACGGTCGACAGCACATCTGCCCCGCCGTCGACGGCGTACCACTCCGGGCGCATGCGAGCGCCAGAGCAGGCCGGCGAGCCAGAGTGGTCATTCATCCTCTCCATGGTCAGCCTCCCCACCGCACAGATGACCTCAAAGGACTTCCAGCAAACGGTTTGCCGTGTGGCCTCGCTCACGCCTCCCGCGACAGGATGAGGATGGCCCGGTCGTCGCTTCCGCCGTTGACGCGCGCGAGGATGCGCCGGGCAGCACCAGGGAAGCCTCTTCGACCCACGTCCTCCTCGGCGGCGGTGCGCAGCCACGCGATGCCTGCGTCGATGTCGGAGTGGCGCCGCTCAACGACGCCGTCCGTGTAGAACATCAAGGCCTCACCGGGCTCCAGTGCACCCTCACTGGCGTCGAACGCGGGATGGTCGACGACGCCCAGCGCGGTGCCGCGAGCGTTGTCGACGACCCACTCGTCGCACGCCGCCACCCACTTCAGAGCCGGAGGGTGTCCGGCGCTCGTCACCCGGTAGCTGCCGTCGTTCAGGTCGACGATCAGATGAACGGCTGTGGAGAATGCCTCTTCCGCATCCTGACGGAGCAGGAACGCGTTGGCTGCCCGCAGGAGCTGCTTCGGCGGGAGCGCGCCGATCAGGCCACCGAGGGCGCCGGCGAACTGGAGCGACTGCGGGCCGACAGCCGTGCCCTTGCCGCAGACGTCGACCAACACCAGCTCGAGCACCTTGTCGTCACGGAGATCGGCGACGAGGAAGTCGCCGGCATAGCCGGTGCCCGACGCTGCGACCATCGCCGACTGGCAGGACCACCCACCAGGCAGGGTCGGCACGCGGCCCTGCCGTTGGAGCCGGTCACGCAGCTCCGCCAGCATCGCCTCGCTGAGGCCGACCGGAAGTCCGCTGCGCTGTCGACTGGACTGCCACAGGACGATCCCCACCGCGATGGCGCCGACCATCAGGTCTCCCGGCCTCAGCTCGCGCGAACGGTCGCTGTGCACGAAGGCGGCGATCGCGGCCGCCACGGTCGCCGCGGTCAGCACAGTCAGGGGGCGGAACCGCAGCAGCGTCAGACCGGCGAGCGGCCAGAGGAAGAAGACCCCGGTCGGCATCCGGTCATAGGCCCAGAGGGAGAGCCCGAAGCAGACCAGCAGCCCGAACAGCAGGAGAGCAAGCACCTGCACCTGGCTCCCGGCGGAGCCAGTGCGCCACCGGCGCGTGAGCTCCCCGATGCCGCGCCCGAGCCGCGACGTCTGCATGAGCGGAGGTTAAGCGACCCATCCCTCCCTTCGCTGGGGAATCGAGACACCGGTGACCGTCCCGGTTTTCGTGCCGGGCCTCTGGCGCCGGTCCTAGTGTGAGCGGGTGACGATCGCGCAGACGCCGGAGCCGCCCTACACCGCCGTCATCTTCACGTCTCTTCGCACCGACGGCGACCAGGGGTACGCCGCGATGGCGGCCCGCATGGAGGCGCTCGCCATGCAACAACCCGGCTATCTGGGCATCGAGTCCGCGCGTGACGGCGTCGGCATCACCGTGTCCTACTGGGACTCCGAAGCCGCAGCGGCCGCTTGGAAGGGCGTCGCTGAGCATGTGGTTGCGCAACGACGCGGGCAGGCGGCCTGGTATGCCGACTACCGCGTCCGTGTCGCCACCGTCCTGCGGGAGTACGGCGCTCCGCCGAGCTGACTCCCCGCAGGATGCCGGGGTCTGCTGGTCGGCGTTGTTGGTGGGCGTCGCTGTGGGCGTTGCGGTGCGCCTGAGCGGGCCGCTTCTGGTCCCCAGCGAGGCTTCAAGTGCCTTGTTCCACAGGCGTTCGGCCGACCCAACAGATTGTCGGTGGCCTCTGATTGGCTAGTTCCATGTCGATCTCGGAACCGCTTCCTCCGCCGCCTGACGGCGAGCCCGATCACGGGCACGGTGGCGCTCCCGAGGGTGTTTGCGGCCCCGATCGTAACGCCAACGGCGCCCCGGGCCCCGACCGTCGCTCCGACCGTGACGCGGGCCCCAAGCCCGACTTCGGCCGCGCCGAGGACGTCGAGGGCGCTGCATTCTTCCCGGCCGGGGAGGAGTGGCCTCTCCCGCGTGACGAGGATGTGCCCCCGCTCGAGGAGGAGTGCCCACCCCCGCCCGATGACGAAGGCCCGTCACCGCAGGACGGTGGGTCGTGGGACTCCAGTGGGGAGTTGTTGGAAGCCTTCACCGCCGCGCAACGCCGCGAGGCCCGCGAACAGGTCCGCAAGATCCAAGTCGCGGTCGACTACTGCGCCTTCAACTCCCCCGACTCCCGCCATCCCGCCGCA